>DUMY01000070.1 GCA_012839645.1 Syntrophomonadaceae bacterium | reverse complement strand
ACCCAAATTAGATAATAGAATAAAGCGAGCGCCATTTTGCCCCTAGCCATTTGTTTAATAATTCAATCTATTGGCTTCGCCCAGGTTATATCTAAAAAGTATTGACAGTGAATCCATAACAATATAATATAAAAGATAAGAAATATCTAGAAATATCTATGTTTTTGTGATGTTTTTGGGTTTTTTGGGTGAATGCAAAAACAGGTTTCGGTGTTCGCATGGTAGGTGGTTAATGGTTAGTCCAAAGGATTGTTTATAAGTCGTTTTTGGGTTTTTTGGGTGGTGGTTGTTTAATACAAAGAGGAGGCGGTTTCAAATGGCCAAGGGGAATAGTATAGTAGACAAGCTGAATTTTGATTTTGCCAAACGCTATGTTGGTGAGAGTGTTTTCAAGCAGGTATTAAATTACCTTGAAGGCGACCCAGATACCAACATACCCCGCTTAATCAAGGTTGCTCAGAAAATAACACCCATTGAACACCACAAAGAATTAGCCGGCACCCTTCTCAAAATGTATGAGGAAAACCCAGCTATCCGCAAGTATTTCAATACTATTTTCAATGAAATCGACCGCGGGATGCGCGATAGGCTGATGTGTAATTTCGTAGTGAACACCATGCTGCTGTCACCATCACGTCGGGAACAGGTGGAAAAGGAAACAGGAGTCCATGTACCAATTACCCTATTGATTGACCCCACTACTGCCTGTAATCTAAAATGCCCTGGCTGCTGGGCGGGAGAATATTCTAAACACGATCAATTAGAGCCCGAACTTCTGGACAGGATTCTAGATGAAGCCAAGGAACTGGGCATTTTCGGTATTGTAATGTCAGGCGGTGAACCATTCCTCTACCCCTACCTTCTTGATATGGCGGAAAAACACGATGAACAAGCATTTATGATTTACACAAACGGAACCAGAATTGATGACGAAGTAGCAGACAGACTGCAGAAGGTTGGCAATATCTCACCTTGTGTCAGTATCGAGGGATGGAGAGAAGAGACCGACGCTCGTCGTGGACAAGGCACCTATGACAAGGTTTTGGCTGCTATGGAACGATTACATGAAAGAGGCATCCTCTTTGGTGCTTCAATAACGGTCACCAGGAAAAATTATCAAGAAGTTACCAGCGATGAATTTATCGACTTTCTCATAGATAAAGGGGTCCGGTATATCTGGGCTTTCCACTACATCCCCATCGGACGCACTCCAAACACTGATCTGATGATTTTACCCGATCAGCGTGCTTATCTATACGAACGCACCGCCTACCTGCGGGAGAATAAACTAATGACATACGTTGACTTCTGGAATGACGGCGAACTGACCAATGGATGCATAGCAGGTGGAGACAGCTTCTTCCACATCACTGCCAAAGGAGATGTGGAGCCCTGTGTCTTTGTGCACTTCGCAGTGGACAACATCAGAGATAAAAGCCTAAAAGAAGTCCTGGGAAGCCCCTTCTTCAGAGAATACCAGAAGCGCCAGCCCTTCTCAGATAATTACCTACGCCCCTGCCCCATCATCGACGTGCCAGACGAGCTGCGCCAGATGATCCAAAACAACAATGCCTGCCCCACACATGAGGGCGCAGACACCATTTTGACAGGAGAAGTAGCTGGCTTCCTGGATCAACGAGCAGCAGATTGGGAAAAGGTAGCCGATGATATTTGGGAATCACGTAATGGGGCATAGTATCGGAAGAAGTATAAATGTATAGAAATGTATTGAAGTAATGAAGAAGCCAGGCCGTGGTGAGTGGGCCTGGCTTTTGGTTTTACCGGTACCTTACTCCCTCCCAACCTATCCCCTCTCCTGGTCACTGGTTGGAGAGGCTGTTT
>DUMY01000069.1 GCA_012839645.1 Syntrophomonadaceae bacterium | reverse complement strand
TTGTCTGATTTATATGTCAGGTTTCCCCCAATTTTTGCACCCGGCAAAACAACAACCTGATCCGCAGTAACTTCCACATCACGGACAACCTCACCAGCTATTACGGGGTACGGCGGGTACGATCCTCATAGCTGGTGAGGTTGTCCGTGATGTGGAAGTTACTGCGGATCAGGTTGTTGTTTTGCCGGGTGCAAAAATTGGGGGAAACCTGACATATAAATCAGACAATCCGGCGGAAATTCACGACGGCGCTCAAATCAATGGTACAGTTAAGCGGATCACTGTTGCTCCTCCATCAGAGCAGCCGCTGGCCAGCATAATCTGGGAGGAAGCACTGAAGGTTGTGTCCCTGTTGGTGCTGGCACTGCTTTTTGTTTTGCTGCTACCTCTTGCTACAGAGCAGGTGGCGGATACTGTTCGTACCCAACTGTGGATGAGCCTGGGGCTGGGAGTAGGCGGTTTTCTGGTGCCTCCGGTCCTGGCATTAGTGCTCTTTATAACTGTCATCGGAATTCCTCTGGGCTGGCTGTTCCTGGTTGGTTATGGTGCTTTCCTTGGCGCTGGCATCTTGCTTGGGAAGGTATTCCTAGGGTTCTTACTGGGAGTGTCGATTTTGCGTGCTCTTCAGAAAAAGCAGCAAGTGTCGTCGATCTGGTCGGTTCTGCTGGGAACGGCTATCATCAAACTGCTCACATATATTCCGTATGTGGGCTGGGTGGTTAACATCTTTGTACTGCTGCTGGCAATGGGAGCCCTTCTTTATTTGGCCGGTCAGCGCTGGTTCCGGCGTCCGGTTCGAGCTGAGGTATAGTATAGGGGGGATCAGGGGGGATGGCAGTAGGTAGATAGACGAGGCAGTGGGCCGAAATTTGCAAAAGTATATCTACCGCTGATCTAGGTGCTTTAATACCAGGATCAGCGGTTTTTTATTTCGCGTAACATGAGTAGTTTGTCGGATGAGGCTTATTTGATTAGCCAGGTAGCGAGATAGGTGGTATTGCCAGGTGTTTGTCACCACCTTGATAGGCTTTTACCATGTATGTTATATTTGTGGAGGGATTTCTAATATTTTGTTGAATAATGTATTTTATTAACATGATATTTTGAAAAAAGAGGAGATAAAATGATTATATTATTTAAAATATTTATGAGTACTATTGCGTGTATTGGAATTATTAATCCTAAACATGCTTGGAAAATGGGGGGAGGTTGGAAACAAAAAAATGTAGAACCAAGTGAAAATTACTTTAAAACCACAAGAGTAGTATCGGCAGCTCTTTTATTATTTATATGGTTGATATTCCCAAACGGTTAATTAATCCACCCCCCTAGAGCCCCGATTATTTTTTATCCACTTTCCCAGTGTATCTGCAGCTTCTTTCTCGGGCATCACTGAGGGACCTTACCGGCAGCCTCCAGTTTTGATAACCTTTCTTGATGATGTTTTTCATTTGCTCTAGGGTGTAAGTTGGAGTCATAAGCAACGTACAACATTAAAAACAAACTCCTTTTCATTATTAGATCATTTTTGACTTGGAAAGAGATAGGCGTTAATTTTCAGTTTCACAAGTTGCCGTTTTCCGTGCAAAAACTATCTGTGGTGCACAATTATTAAAATGAAGGAAATCCACAAAAAAAAGCGAATCTCTCCTTATGTGAGAAGGGAGAGATTCTTATTTTACATCACCTGCTACGTGGCAAAATTGTCATCACTGATCACAGGGTTAATGAATACATTGATACGCACTACAAACAATCGTTTGGTGAAAAGTTAAATGATGTAAAAATATTTTTTAACGATGAACATCTGTGTCTTTTCGCTGCCTTAAAACCACACAGCCTCTTACCAGAGATGGTGGTGGAGATTAATTTCGCCCTTGATTCATTTGATTTCAGGCCTGGGGTGCATGTTTTCAATTTCCGGTTTGCGGAGAAGCCAAAGCTTACGTTCCCGGAGCATAGAAATAAAGTCATCTTGAGAACTTTTAAGTTTATTTTTGACAAGATTGTTGGGTCTAGAAGGAGCATTAAGGTCGTGAGCCGGAATCTGAAAGGTATGGAGTTTCTCACCTGGGATTATGACCGCGTGACACTTGACCTGGACAAGCACCCTGAAGCTCAAAAGTTGTTCGATAAGAGGGTGCCTTTAATTGGTACTAGAATCTTCGATTATGTAGGTATAAAAGAGATTCTTTTTGGGAGAGGCGAAGTTGTTCTGAAGCCGAAAATTTATCCGGATGAACTTGTTGAAAAAATCCACGACATTCGTGATCAAGTAGCTACAGGGCGAGAGCGTGAAGAAACACCTGCTACATCCGAAAGGAAAAAAATATTTTCTCGTGTAGTACAAAGAGTAAAGCAGTTTCCCGATACACTACAAGCACATGTGGAACAAGAACTTCCAAAACTTAAAGAAACCACAGGCAAAATAGGGGGTAAGCTCTGGGAGGGGATTAATTATTTATGGGATGCCATGAATGATCCGGAGGTGCCCCAGGAAGCCAAGTTTATTGCTATTGCGGCCTTGCTCTATTTTGTCAGCCCTATTGACTTGATTTCCGATTTTCTCCCAGGGGGTTATGCGGATGACGGCTTAGTTCTCGCCTTAGCCGTTAAAGCGGTCGCAGACATCCTTGAACACCATGAGATTGCGCTTAACACAATGGCTAGCACAAAACTAGCACAGTCAAACTTCAGGTGACTGTCACCAAATAGCCGAACTTCACCATCTGGTTTTTCCCAGGTGCCTACCACTCCCACCGACTCCATGTTTCTCCAGGTGGCTATCACCAGCTGTCGGTCACTAGCTGTCACCGGAGGTTATTATGATTGACCAGCCATTTTGTTGACAAGCAGGGAAATACGCACGCCAAGTATTATGTGTCTCTGAAACTACTGGAACCAGCCGATGATTTGCAATTTCTTATTGTTTTCGGTTAAGCCAACCAAGGTGACGGTTACTATTTGGCTGTTATTCGACAAAAGTCGGGTGGTAACCGGTACCGAAAAGGAGTTGATACCGAATGCCAAAGCACTGGAAGAAGAGCGAAGTGATCCTGATTGTTTCATTGTCAGCTGTATTAATATACAGTGGTGTAAGCATTGGCAGATATCTTTATGACGGTTATTCCAACAAGGTGTTCAATGAAAATTTGAGGAAAGAATACCATCAATCACGGTCTGTGGATCCATTTGAGAGTCTGTTGGAGCTGAACAAAGATGTCGTTGGATGGATTAAGATACCAGGCACAGAAATTGATTATCCTGTTGTGCAAGCTGAAGATAATGAATTCTATTTGGACCGTAACCTAAAAAAGGAAAGTTCCTCACGGGGCTCCATATTCATGGATTACAGAAACTCCAACGACGTGAAGGACTATAATACAGTCATATATGGCCATCACATGAAAGATGGCAGTATGTTCGCGGGCCTTTCCTCCTACAAAAACCGCTCTTTTTATGCTGATCACGCCTTTATTGAATATGACTCACTCAAACAGCCTATAAGGTGGCAGATTTTTTCGGTATATATTGCTGAGCCAAGCGATGATTTTTTACAAGTTTCTTTTAGTAATGATGTGGAATATACACAATATTTGGATAAGATTATCAACAGGTCAATATATGAGACAGGCGTTAAAGTGACGAAGGATGATAGGATATTAACACTTGTGACCTGTTCTTATGAGTTTAAGAATGCCAGGCTTGTTGTACATGCCAAAAAGGAATAGATATATCCTCTTTTTACTATTATCCTGGAAAAACCTCTATAGCCGCGTAGCCAAACCCTCCATTTATACAATAATTTTCACAACATGGCAGGAATTTCTGGAAAGATGGCGAATTATTCATTAAAAGAATAAATACTCCGAGTCCACTGCCTGTGGCAGATGCTATGGTGGTCGGGCCGATAGGGTGTACCTGGAAACGGATACGCCTCCCAGTGCGGAAAGGAGATTTCGGTCTAGTTTGCTAGCCGGGGTGTACTTCTGCACCCCGGTTTTTATTTTGAGCACCTATCACACATATCGTTGCCAGCTACCCGCCGGATTACTGCATTATTTGTTATAAATTGGTTGAATGCAAGCCGGCAGAATACTCCTACCAGTACCTTTCCCAGATCACAAAGGATAGATTTCTTTTCAGGCAACAATTTTTTTTAACAACTAACAACTAACAACTAACAACTAACGACTAATCACCAACCATCAAGATCGGTTCCTTGATCCAGCATCGATCGTTGAGGACAGGCACTGGATACCCGACCATTACAACGGATGTATCCATTCTGAAGAAGGAGGTGGGAAGTGAGTACGTGTCATAAGTTGTTTTTCTCAGTGGAAATTGACAGATGTGGAGAGCAACTAATCCCCATCTGCCCATTTTAATTAATATTTTAGAAAGGGGATGAAAAAACATGAGCAGGTTTTTTGTTGATACAAAGAAAACGCCGGGCGCATTATTTATACTGCTGGCGATGGTGGCCGCGCTTACCGTGGTGATGGCTACATCGGCTATTGCCGCGGGCACAACCATCGGCCTTGACGATTTTGTTGACGGCGTCTACACCATCAATGAAGGCGGAGAGTACCGGCTGGCGGATGACGCGGCCGGGACCATCGTGATCAACACTGATCAACCTGTGAAGATCATCGGTAACGGCATGTCCGGCACGCCCAACAGCGGTCTTACCCTGGACTGCGTTGTGGCTGGGGCTGACCTGACCATAGAGGATCTGTATATTGATGCGCCGGTTACCGATAAGAATGTGATCAACTTCACCGGTATCGATAACAACTTGAAGATGTCCGGGGAGAGTTTGCTGGAAAACAGCAATACGAGTATGTATTATGCAGCGATCCATGTGCCGAGTGATGGCAGCCTGACCATTGACGGCAAAGGCACGCTGAATTTGTATAAACGGGGCCTCGGAGCCGGTATCGGCGGCAACTGCAGTACCGAAACCGGTGTTGGTGAGACTAACGGCGACATCACCATTGCCGGGGGTACGATCTTCGCCAAAGGCTCCCAGAGCGGTGCTACCATCGGCGCTGGGATGAAAGGTACCGGCGGCAACGTCTACATTACGGGCGGTGTGCTCAATCTGATGACCAAGGGACGCGCCGCGGTGATCGGCGGCGGTGGTGAACAAGGTGGAGAGCATGGCCCGGGGGGCAATGTCTATATCAGCGGCGGCACCCTGCTGCTGTATACCGACTGGAGTGGCTCGCAGATCGGCTGCGGCAACGGCAACACGGTTTATAACGACGGCGGCAATGTCTATATCAGCGGTGGATCGCTGAAAACCGTTATCACCAGCAATGCCTGCCAGCCCTGGAATATCACCCCTGCGGAGAATATCATCAGCGATGCGGCCATTACTGCCAATAAGCTGAATAATTCCGCAGACAATGAAGCTGTTTATCAGCTGGTTTTTGATACCTCTGTTTTGTCATCATCCGCCGAGAGCTTCACTGTAGAAGTGGATGAAAAAGTTTTCTATACCGGCGCTGGCCATGAGTGGAAGGAGGGGGATCCCGAAAGCTATGTAAACGGCGGAGCTTTCGCCGCGGATAACGAGGAAACCAAGCTCTACCTTTATGTTACCGGCGAGGATCATACCTTGACGGTCAACGAGGAAGCATTCCAAGCAATCTGGGATGCGTCAACTTCCACATTCACCGTGGAACCGGCTTCCACAGGATCCGCTGTTTGGGACGGTACGGCTGATACATCCTGGTATGATGCCGGCAATCCCCTTTCGGCTTATACCATCTCCACTCCGGAACAATTGGCTGGCCTGGCTTCCTTGGTTAATGTCGGCAACAGTTTTGCCGATGTAACTTTCACTTTGGCCAATGACATGAATCTCAACAGCGAAAGCTCATCCACCAATTGGACCCCCATCGGTACGGCATCTGTTACGCTTGGCGGCAACAGGCAAGCGACGGTCGATGTCGATTCGGCAACTCCCTTTGCGGGTATTTTCGATGGTGACGGTTTTGCCATCAACGGCCTTTACATCAGCAGCGATGCTAATATGCAAGGTTTATTCGGTTATGTGACCGGCGAGGTTAAAAACCTTACGATAAACGGTGACATCACTTCGACAGCTTTGGAAGATGATCCGTATACAAACAAGTGTGTTGGCAGTGTAGCCGCTTTCAATCATAAAGGCACCATTGCCGATGTGATCAATAATGTGACTGTTAATGCCCCCAATACATACTTTGTCGGCGGTATCACCGGCTATAACCTGGAGGGTACCATCACCCGTTCCGCTAACCTGGCCGCAGTGACCGGCTGCCAGTGTGTCGGTGGGATCACCGGCAGGAACGGCGGCACCATCACCTACACCTACAATAACGGTAAAGTGGACGGCACCAACGCTATTTCCAAAAACGGTGTCGGCGGTATTGCGGGTAAAAACGGCAACCATAATTTTCCCGTTGAGACGGGTACTATCGACAGTTGCTACAACGCGGACACGGTGGGCCGCGAAGGGCAAAAATGGGTAGGCGGCATCGCCGGTTTCCAGAATAGCAAGTCCTTTACTAGGAACTGCTATGCTTCCGGCACCATCGTAGTCGGCGCGGGTCGTTATGCGCCTATCATCGGTCAGGAGGAAGGCACCTCCAGCAACAACTACTCCCTGGATACCCTTTCTTACGACACCAGGGAAACTGTTATTGGGACCAGGCTTAGCGATGCGGATTTGAAAACCGCTGCTCCCTTGCTGGGCGGAGCCTTTGTTAACGATATAGGTGATGGTTATCCCGTTTTATTCTGGCAAAGAAATCTGGCCCTAAACACAATTACCGTGGCCGAAGGTATTGAAGGCGGTGTTGTGGAAGCACCTGCCGGAGCAGTAGAGGGCAGTACGGTTATCGTTACCATTACCCCAAATGAGAACTACAGATTGGTGCCAGACAGTCTGACTTACACAATTGCAGGAGAGGTTCCGGTTGTAATTACTGCAGCCGATGGTGTCTATAGTTTTATAATGCCGGCGTCAGATATCACGCTCGATGCAGCCTTTGAAATATCCCCGGCTATTTGGGACGGCACAGCTGATACATCCTGGTATACCGATGCCTCACCCGGCACAACGGAATTCCACATTTCTACGCCGGAACAACTCCATGGCCTCGCTGATATAGCCAACGGCATAGGCAAGGCAAGTGACGGCACTGCCATTCCCTTTGACGACTTCACCGGTAAGACCATTTATCTGGATAATGATATCTGGCTCAATGATCATATAAGCACCGGTTTTGATGAGACTGCGCATGAATGGGAACCCATTGGCTGGGCCTATTATATAGACAAGTCAGGTGGAGTTGATGTCACTCCCTTTAACGGTACTCTGGACGGACAGGGACATACCATCCATAATATGTATCAGTATCAGACCGGAACATATGGCACCCAAGACTATAGAGCACGCGGCGTTGCGCTGGTCGGCTATTCCGCGGAAGCCTGTGTGGTCAAAAATATCACCATCACCGGCTATTGCTACGGCAACCGCTATGTCGGCGGCATCGTGGGCAAGGTCGGTACTAAGGTTCAGTTTTATTCTCCCACTGTTGGCCCTGGTACCACAGTTGAAAACTGTGTCAGCTATGTCACCGTCGTCAGCACCGGTTCCCGCGGCTCCGGTGGTATTATTGGAGCGGCCTGGAACTATGCCACCATTCGCAACTGCATAAACTATGGTTCTATTACTGGGCTAGGTACAGATAATCATGGCACTATAGGCGGCATAGCCGGTGATAGCGAAGGATTGGTGGAAAACTGTGTCAATTACGGCACGGTCACCAATATCGCTTCCACCTTTAAAGCCAATGCCGGCGGTGTGGTCGGCAATCCCGGGAGTCGCGACTGCGTGACCCGTAATTGCTATAATCTAGGCGTCGTTCATGGCGGCACAGCTGGCGGTGTGATCGGTTTTGAACAAGGTACTTCCTATAACTGCTACAATCTGGGCTCTGTTTCGAGCTCTACCAGCGGTGTAGCTGGCGGTGTGATCGGCGAAATATCCGGCACAACCTTTTACCAGACCAATCTTTACTATCTAGAAACAGCAGCCGAAGTGGGTGTCGGCAAGGGCGGCGGAGAGCGCACTAAGGTTGAGTCCTTTGCGCCTAGCACCGATATCCTCGATCTGGTAAACGGAGTCGGCACCGACTTCGAGGGCAGATCCTTCGTTGCCAATACCACGAATATGAACGATAACACTTACCCCATACTGCGTTTCCAGACCACGGATACTTCCACCCTGGAAAACATCAGCATCGTCACTCCCTCGACCAAGGTGGTCTACACCGGGGGTGAAGTTTTCAACCCTGCCGGCATGGTGGTCAGGGCTTATTACAGCGACAACACCTCGGAGTTCATTTCAGATTATACCTACCCCACCGAGCCGCTGAAAGTGGGAACAGAATCCATTACCATCAGCTATAAGGGTAAAAGCGTAGCTCTGCCTATTACAGTCAATCCCTCGGCTCTTGATTTAGCTAAGGAAGCGGCAAAGAATGAGTTGGACAACTACAAGGATCCTGCGGATTACCGTGAGGCCCAACAGGATGAATTGGCAGCTGCAGTTGCAGCAGGCAAGGATGCAATTGACGCCGCAACAGATATTGACGGAGTGAACAGCGCACTAGCAGATGCCAAGGCTGCCATAGATAAGATCAAGACCGATGCACAGTTAACAGCTGAGGAAATAGAAGATGCTAAGGAAGCAGCAAAGGATGAGTTAGACAACTACAAGGATCCTGCGGATTACCGTGAGGCCCAACAGGACGAACTGGCAGCTGCAGTTGCAAAAGGCAAGGATGTAATTGATGCTGCAACAGATATTGACGGAGTGGCAAAAGCGCTAGCAGATGCCAAAGCTGCCATAGATGAGATCAAGACCGATGCACAGTTAACAGCTGAGGAATTAGAAGCCGCTAAGAAAGCAGCAAAGAATGAATTAGACAAATACAAGGATCCCGAAGAATACCGTGAAACCGAACGAGATAATCTGGCAGATGCAGTTGCAGCAGGCAAGGACGCAATTGACGCCGCAACAGATATTGATGGAGTGGAAAAAGCAATGGCAGATGCTAAAGCTGCCATGGATAAAATCAAGACCGACGCACAGTTAACTGAAGAAGAGGAAGCCCTAGAAGCAGCTAAAAAAGAAGCTAAGGAAGCATTAGAAAGCTATAAGAACCCTGCTGATTACCGTGAAGCCCAACAGGCTGAGTTGGAAGCAGCGATTGAAGCAGGCAAGGATACTATTGACGCCGCAACAGGTATTGACGGAGTGGCAAAAGCGCTAGCAGATGCCAAAGCTGCCATAGATAAAATCAGTACTGATGCACAATTAAAAGAAGAGGAAGCCCTAGAAGCAGCTAAAAAAGAAGCTAAGGAAGCATTAGAAAACTACAAGGATCCCGCTAAATACCGTGAGGTCCAACAGGCTGAACTTGCAGCAGCGATTGAGGCAGGGAAGGCCGCTATTGACGCCACAACAGATATTGGTGGAGTGGCAAAAGCGCTAGCAGATGCCAAAGCTGCCATAGATAAAATCAAAACCGATGCACAGTTAGATGCACAGTTAATAGTGGAAGAAAAAGAAGAAGATACAACAGGCGTTAAAACAGGAGACGCGTTCCCTATGGCAATTCAGCTGATTATTTTCAGCATCAGTCTAATAGGAGTTGCCTGCTTACTGATAAGAAAAAGACATACAGCGTAAATAAATGGGTGCATATCTGCTGGGTAAGACCCCATCTGCATTGCTCGCAAGGGGGAAACCATAAGTGGTGGGTATGCCTACTGGCTAACAGTAGTTCTTGTTAAATGATTCAATTATGTGCTTCTTGTCAGGTGATACCTGGCGGGCGGAACGGTATTGCTTATCGCCTGCCGGGTTGCCTCACCTGGGGAAAACTGGGGGATTGAAGGATGGCAGATTACTGCTGCCGGTATTATTTTACTGAAAGCTTATTTACTGATGTGCCTGCCCTTTCAGTACCCTAACTGATAGTATCTGCAAATTGAAAAGAGAGGAGGAGAAATAATGAAACAGATCCGTAAAATTGGCGTATTTGCCCTGGTATTTATCCTGATGCTGGCTTTTTGTAGCGTATTCGCGGCGGCTGATGCCGGCCTTGGCATCACGGGCCCTTGCTATGCGGTGGTGTCGCCGACCGGTGATATAACGCAGATGGCTGTGACCTGGTGGGATAGTTCAGAGATTACCGAAGCATCAGTTCAATACAGTACAACAATGGGTTTTTTGCATACTCCGGGTGCTGCGATCTTTGAAGCAGCGGCTACCGCCAAGAGGACAGATCCCACTAATGGTTATACATCTTTTGAAGCCATTATGACCGGTTTAACAGCAAACACCACTTATTATTACCGTGTGGGTCATGATGATCTCTGGAGCGAAGAATACAGCTTTACAACCGCAGACCCTAGCGCGCCGGAATCATCCTTCATGTATATGGGAGATATCCAGTATGCCACCTATGTTTCGGCGCCGGAAGATTACCAGGCCTGGGGAAACCTTTTGGAAGGGGCATATCAGGCTTTTCCTAAATTGGATTTTGCTCTCCTGGGCGGTGATATGGTGCACAGGGGCATGGATGCGTTTAACTGGCAGTTGTTCCTGTCACAGGCGACAAGGGTATTTTCCGGAGTGCCAATGCTGGCCGTGCCTGGTAATCATGAAAGCAATAACTCACCTACTGGCAAGCCGGAATTGTTCCTTGATTTTTTGGCTATGCCCACAAACGGCCCTGCCGGGTTTGAAGAGGAGTTTTATTCTTATGATCATGGAAACTGCCATATCGTTGGGTTGAGCAGCAGCATTTTCCTCAATGAGCAGTTGTTTCATGGCAGTATGGCAGAGGGGGATTTTGACAGGATCGCTGTGTGGATCGCGGATGATCTAGCCGAAAGCACCGCCATCTGGAAAGTCGTGGTCATGCACCACCCAGCCTATCCTGTGGTCAGCGATCCCACCGCTGCGGCGGTTTTGGAAAACTGGGAGCCGATTTTTGCGCAGGCTCAAGTTGACCTAGTTTTTTGCGGTCATCAGCATATCTATATGCGCACCAACGCCATAAAGGGTGTCACATATGTGATGGGCAATTCCGGCAGCCGGCACTATGATCCAGCTAAGGTTCCTTATTCCGAGGTTATGATTGAAGATACCAGCACATACCAGATCGTCAATGCGGGTCAGGAATATCTGACAATGACCACATATGATGTTGAGGGCAATAATTTGGACATGGTTACGCTGGTAGCAAAGGACCGCGGTTTGGTGACGGCAAAGGCAGCAGCAAAAAAGGAATTAGACAGCTATAAGGATCCGGAAGGATACCGTGAAGCCCAACAGGATGAACTTGTAGCAGCGATCGAGGCCGGAAAGGCCGCAATAGATGCCGCAACGGATATTGGCGGAGTGGAAAGAGCGCTGGCATATGCCAAAGCAGTCCTAGATGAGATCAAGACTGATGCACAGTTAACTGAAGAGGAAGCTCTAGAGGCAGCTAAAACAGAAGCTAAGAAAGCACTAGAAAGCTATAAAGATCCCGCTAAATACCGAGAGGCCCAACAGGCTGAACTTGCAGCAGCGATTGAGGCAGGGAAAGCCGCAATAGACGCCGCAACGGATATTGGCGGAGTGGAAAGAGCGCTGGCAGATGCCAGAGCTGCCATAGATAAAATCAAAACTGATGTACAGTTAACAGCGGAAGAAGAAGACACGACGGTACCAACGGAAATTACAGGCAAACAGGATACAACTAAAGATGTTGGCGTTAAAACAGGAGACACATTCCCTACGGGAATTCTGCTGGTTATGTTCAGCATCAGTCTAATAGGAGTTGCATACTTATTTATAAGAAAAAGACATCAGGTTTCCTGAGAAGATCTACAGTGAAATTGTTGGGCTTTCGCTGGTTGAATATCATAGTGGTGCCTTATAGCAATACAACCCTGGGCTGAGCTGGGCAGCATCTGCCAGGGTAACTGTGTGGTTCTCGTCATACATACCCGCACTGAAAGGCGGCTAACACAATATGGAATTGGAAAGGGGGGGGGATTGGCTTTTGGGTGCAAACAAAAAAATAATCGCATTTATATTAGCTCTGTTTACAACCTTTGTTTTTATGTGTGTGTCTGCTGAGGTATCGTCTGCTATGGATGATGATGAGACATCCGGCATGAGAGCGGATTCTCTGACGATCAATGTAGGCTATTACGGTGGCCCTTATTTCCAGAAAAAAGTATTTACAGCTGATGAGCTTGCTTCGCTCGGGGTGGTCTCAGCTGTGTACTCCTATATTGACAGTATGCCTGCGGTCTGTCTGGTCTATGCGAAAGGTGTGCCTATTAGAACCATTATGAAAGCGGCTGGCATTGATATGAATTCAATTCAACGGTTTTATTTTTATACCAATGACAATAAGGAGGGCTATTTTACAGATTTCAGGAAAAAGGACTTAATTGACACTACACGTTACTATTATCCGAACCTGGTTTATCGTTTCTATGAACCGGATTATGAATCAGATAGATATGATGAACAAGCTGCAGAAGGGGCCATACCCGTTGAACCTATGATGGCTATTTCAGATAACTGGCAGCGTCATTTACCTTGGAAGGATGGTTTTAGTGAAATCGATTATTCAGTGCAGAGGACACTCACGCGTTTTCGCTTGATGTACGGTCATGTTGATACATTTACACGTACCGCAAACAAATCCGCCAAATGGGTTCATTCCATAGATGTTATGTTGGGAGGGGGGCCGACCGTCACAACGGATGTTTCCGTTCTAGAGAAGGAAGTGGGAAGTAAATACCGTGTCACAGCGACCGTAAGTGCCGCAGCTGATTTGTTGGCTGAACATATTAGGCAGGCTCTTGTTTGGTCGACCAGTGACTCCAGTGTGGCAACCGTTGACGATAAAGGCAATGTTACCATTACAGGTGAGGGTGAAGCGGTTATTACGATCGAATACAATGGTGAGGTGCTAGCCAGCGTTATAGTTAAAGGGGGTAAGGAAGAGCCGAGCGAGCCTCCCAATGACGATGAGATCATTGCAGGTACGAAATTTCCGACTGGGGGTAAGGGCACGGGTTTGCCGGCTGCGAATTTGAAAGAAAATAAGGCAGGGACTGCTAACAGGCCGGCGAAAAAGGAAAAAGTAGGTGCAGAAGTTTCTACTAATATTGTTGCGCTGCGTTTGGGGAATGTGAATCAATCTGACGGTATACTCAGTATTCTTGCAGGTAGTAAAGAAAATAAAGGCGATCAGGGCAATGTACAGAACTGGCGGAAAACGGAGATGGCGGATACGGCCACCCCTCTGGGCTGGATAGATGACGATATTCCTATGCGGACGGTTACGTTCGGTACATTGGCGCTTTTGTCGATATC
>DUMY01000068.1 GCA_012839645.1 Syntrophomonadaceae bacterium | reverse complement strand
TGGGCCCTTTGCCAACATTGCTATCGGGCAGTCCTCAATTATTGCTGACCGCTTAGGGCTGAAACTCTTTGATTACCATGTCACAGAGAGTGGATTTGCTGCTGATATCGGGTTTGAAAAGTTTTGGAACGTTAAGTGCCGCTTAAGTGGCCTGAAGCCGAACGTTTCCGTCCTGGTGGCAACTGTCCGAGCGCTGAAGATGCATGGTGGTGGACCGACTGTAGTACCTGGTCGTCCGATTCCGGAAGAGTACACCAAGGAAAACCTCGAACTGGTAGAGAAGGGCTGCGAGAACTTGGTGCACTTGATCAATGTTGTCAAGAAGTCCGGTATTATGCCGGTTGTCTGCATCAACAGGTTCTTCACTGATACTGAAGCGGAACTGGCTCTTGTCAAGAAGGTTGCCGAGCAGGCCGGCGCCCGTGCAGCTGTTTCCGATCATTGGGGAAGCGGTGGCGACGGTGCTCTGGAACTGGCAGATGCCGTTATGGATGCATGTGAAGAGGAAGTAGACTTCAAGTATCTCTATCCGCTGGACATGCCGCTGCGTGAGCGTGTAGACATGATTGCCAGAGAGGTCTACGGAGCAGATGGTGTCGACTGGGCTCCGGTGGCCGAAGAGAAGGCCAAGAAATTTGAGTCCGATCCCCAGTATGCCGACTTTTCTACAATGATGGTTAAGACTCACCTGAGCTTGACCCACGATCCAAACCTGAAGGGTGTGCCTAAGGGCTGGAGACTGCCGATCAGGGATGTCCTGGTATATGGCGGAGCTAAGTTCCTCTGCCCCATGGCTGGTGCAATTAGCTTGATGCCTGGTACCGGTTCCAACCCGGCCTACAGACGGATCGATGTGGATACCAAGACAGGCCAGGTAACAGGACTGTTCTAGGTTCTGTTTTAGGATATTTTTAAGAAAAAGCCTCGAGCAATCGGGGCTTTTTCTGTCTTTTTTCCTTTGTTTTTGATAAACTAGAGCTGCTTAATTATTAACAATAAATTATGGCAAAGGAGAGAAGTATGAAACGTATAGATGCTATTATAAGGGATCCTTTGTTTCAGGAGTGTTTAAATAAGAACAAAAAGGCTGAAAGTGGTAGGGAATTCTGCAAACATGATCTGCAGCACTTTGTTGATGTGGCCCGGATTACCTATATTTTAGCCCTAGAGTCCGGTAGATTTTCCAAGTTAATCGAGGACAGTGGCTTGAGCGGTGCACAGGCGGCAAAAGAGGTGGTATATGCCGCTGGGATTCTGCATGATGTAGGAAGATGGCGCCAGTATGAAACCGGGGAGGATCATTCCGTAATAGGGGCAGAGCTGGCCAATGAGATCCTTAAGCGCGCAAACTTTTCCCCGCAGGAAAACCGTGTGATCACCCGTGCTATCCGGGAGCATAGATCACAAAGGGCCGGGATGTCCTTGCTCGGAGAGCTGCTGTACCGCGCGGATAACCTTTCCAGGGCATGTCACGAATGTAGTGCCAAAGAGAAATGCTACAAATTCCCGATTATGGAAACAGGCCACTTGGTACTGATCTATTAGTGGTTAGTCGTTGGTCGTTGGAAAAAGATGTTCAGGCGAAAGGTAGCATGTGTGGGGGCATCATCAGTGCACCATAGGAGGGACGCGGGACGACTTCGGCCTCTGTTTTCATTATCTGCTGGTGCCGCCTGGTCGGCATGGACCTACGGTATCACCGTCGGATTGATATAGGTTTCTGTTCAAGACAAGCAGCTCTTTAGGAAAATTGAAAAAAAGGATGGTTGAAGTGGAGAAGCAGAACGGACATAATTTACGGGTTGTGCTTATCAAAAACCAGGAGGATGCCAAACAAGCCCTGGCCGAAGTGGGGACCGATCAGCCTGGGGCCAGGTGGATGGCTCCCAAAGCAGTGCACCGTGTTATCAGGATTAAGAATTTGAACAGTAAGGCAGCTAACATTCTCAAGCAGGAGATGCTTTCCCGTGGGGGTGAGGCGGCTCTCAGCAGAGGGGTGGGGAACTTTTCTGTAGAAGAAACCGACTGCCTGCTGATGGGTACCCTGCGCCAATATGATGGGCTTTGTAAAAAACTAAAAATGCAGCCCTTTGGCCTGCGTCGACTGGCAGATGGAATCAAGAAGGTACTTGATAATTACGATAAAAAGGAAATAAGGACACTGCCTTGCCGTGATCTCTCTCTTACACTTGGGGAGCGTACTTTAGTGATGGGAATACTCAATGTGACACCTGACTCCTTTTCTGATGGCGGAAAGTTCTATGATCCGGAGGTTGCGATAGATCATGCCCATGAGATGGTGGAGGATGGTGCTGATATCATCGATCTCGGCGGGGAGTCCACGCGGCCGATTACTTGGAACGAAGAACCGCTCTCAGCTGCAGAGGAAATCCAGCGCATCATACCGGTGCTGGAGCGTCTGCTGCAGGAGATCAAAGTTCCTATTTCCATAGACACCTACAAAGCGGAGACAGCTCGCGCTGCTCTGGAGGCCGGGGCACACATCATCAACGACATCTGGGGATTCCAGCGTGATCCAAAGATCGCCGCTGTGGCAGCAGAGTATGATGTGCCTGTGGTCCTCATGCACAACCAGGATGGCACTGAGTATCAGGACATGATGGGGGAACTTTTGGCTTTTCTCCGCAGAAGTATTGATATTGCTGTAGAGGCCGGTGTGCAGCCTAATCAGGTAATCGTTGATCCGGGAATCGGGTTTGGCAAAGATGTAAACCAGAACCGGATAGTTATGCGCTGCCTGCGGGAACTGCGTTCTTTAGGCAAGCCTATACTGTTGGGTACTTCTCGTAAATCTATGATCGGGAAAACCCTGAATCTCCCGGCGGACCAGCGTCTGGAGGGGTCCTTAGCAACAGTGGTCTGGGGGATTGCACAAGGGGCAGCAGATATCGTTCGTGTCCATGATGTCAAAGAAACGGTGCGGGCTGTTCGTATGACTGATGCCATTGTTAGTAGTTAGTGGTTGGTAATTATGAGGAGTGGGAAGTTGGAGGTGGGAATTGTTCGGTCAAGCCAGGTGACTGTCACCGCATACATGGATAATTCGGACTTCCGACTTCCGGTTTCTGACTTCTGTTTTTTGGGTTGGTCGTTGGAAAAAGATGTTCGGGCGAAAAGTATATTGTGTGTAGGGGACATCAGCAGTGCGCCGTATAGTTACGCGGGACGCGAGAACCGTCCCTGTGTCTCACCCGTGTCCAGAAGGGATGGTGTATTGTGGGGGAAATAAGTGATCGCATTGCTTTAAATGGGATGAAGTTTTACGGGTACCATGGGGTTATGCCTGAGGAGCAGGAGCTAGGGCAGCTTTTCATTGTTGATGTGGAGATGTCCTGTGACCTGCGGGAAGCGGGGGAAAAAGATGACCTCACTAAAACTGTGGATTACAGCCAGGTCTTTGAACTCGTCAAGGGGATTGTTACCGGAGAGCCTTACCTGCTGATCGAGGCGCTTGCGGAGCGTATTGCAGGGTCAGTTCTTGCGGAGTTTCCTGTTCCGGAAGTGTTAGTA
>DUMY01000067.1 GCA_012839645.1 Syntrophomonadaceae bacterium | reverse complement strand
ATCTTGGGGATGCTCTTGTGGTTGATTTGAAAACAACAGAACAATCTCTGTTACCCGTGTCTTGATCGAACCTTTTTTCCAACGACTTACGACTAACCACTAACCACTATTAGGAGGTGCTTTTTTTGAGCTCTGATACTTTATGGGATTTTCTTATTGTAGGATCAGGCCCTGCTGGATTGGGGGCTGCGGTAAATGGCCGCATTAGGCAGAAAAGCGTCCTTATCCTGGGTTTGGAAGGGGGTTCGGAGCGGCTCATCAAGGCCCCTGAGATTAAAAATTACTTGGGTTTTCCGGAAATTTCCGGAAAAGATTTGATGAAGAAATTCCGCGACCATGCTGTAGGGATGGGTGCTGTGCTGAAGCCGGGGCGTGTGGAAACCATCTACCCCGGGGACGAATATTCAGGGGATGAATTTACAGTAATGACACGTGACAACCGGATTTTCAGCTCGCGAGCGGTAATTTTAGCAACAGGAATCCAACAGGCGCGACTTCTCCCGGGTGAAAAAGAACTGCTGGGGCGTGGTCTGGGATATTGTGCTACCTGTGATGGGCCTATCTATCGGGGGAAGGAAGTGGCAGTGATCGGGGAAACCCCGGAGGCAGAAGGGGAAGTGGATTTTCTGTCGGAAATCTGCAGTAAGGTGCATTATTTCCCCTCCTATAGGGGTGAGATAAAGTTTGACCCTAAAGTAGAGGTACACAAGATTAAACCTCTGGGGGTACTGGGTGAGCAGCGGGTAGAAGGAGTAGCCATGCCCGACGGAAAACTCCCGGTAGCAGGGGTTTTTATCATCAGAGAGGTTGCCCCGACAGAGCAGTTGATTCCCGGGCTTCAGATTAAGGAAGGCTCCATTGTTGTCAACAGAATGATGGAGACAAACATTGCGGGGGTTTTTGCAGCAGGGGACTGCACAGGCAAGCCCTACCAGATAGGTAAAGCTGTTGGAGAAGGACTTACCGCTGCCCTCAGCGCAGTGCGTTACCTCGACAAAAAAGCGTAATAAGGGACGGTGCTACTATATCATCAAGTAGATTGTGGATCGCAATGGGGGACAGCTAGAATTAAGAGAACTTAATTAATATCCGGGTATAGAATTTGTAATTCATATTCATTTGAAGTGCTAATTTCATTATCTATTAAAATAAACCAGCCTTCTTTTTTTGGAGGGGCTGTTTTTTTATGCACAGAATTTGATGGTTAAGGCTTGAAAATTAATGGTTAATGACATGTCACCCACCGGATATGTGACAAAAGGGCCGTCCCCTTGTTACGTTTTTTTATGTTTACATTATTATCTAAGAGTGATATCATATCAATATCAAAAAGAAATGAAGGGGGTAGCTGTTGTGGTAGAAAATAAGGCGTGGAAGATCAACGGTTTTATCGGTATTCTGGTTATTCTTGTTTTGGGCGGTGCCAGTATTTATTCTTTTGTGTTAGAACAAATTGTGCTGGGAGTTATTTTTGCTACGATTACCGCTATTCTGGCCTCAGGTATTAGGGTTGTGCAGCCCAATGAAGCCAGGGCGGTGATATTTTTTGGTAATTACATCGGTTCTGTACGGGAAAGTGGAATCTGGTTTATTGTACCCCTTTCTATTGACCGGAAAATTTCTCTTAGGGTCCGCAATTTTAACAGCAAAACACTGAAGGTCAACGATGTTGACGGCAATCCGATCGAGATTGCAAGTGTGGTAGTCTTTAGGGTTGTGGATTCCGCCAAGGCGGTTTTTGATGTTGATGACTATGAAGAATTCGTGGAGATCCAAAGTGAAACAGCCCTGCGGCAAGTGGCGACCGGGTATCCCTATGATACTTTTGATGAAGAGGGGTACTCTTTACGCGGCAACAGCAAGGAAGTTGCCGATGAGCTGTGCCTCGAACTGCAGGATCGCCTGGCTGTAGCTGGGGTTGAGGTAATGGAGGCCCGTCTGACCCATCTGGCTTACGCTACAGAGATTGCCAGTGCTATGCTACAGCGCCAGCAGGCCACTGCAATTCTTGCTGCCCGCCAGAAGATCGTGGAGGGAGCTGTGGGGATGTCACAAATGGCCATCGAACAACTCCAGCAGGATGGTATTGTTGAGTTAGACGAAGAGCGCAAAGTAGCCATGATCAATAATATCATGGTGGCGATTATATCTGACCGCGGAGCTCAGCCAATTATCAATACAGGAAGCCTATACTAGACAGGAGATTATTAGTGTCCAAAAGAAAGGCATTTCCTCTTCGTATTAATCCAAAACTATATGAAGTACTGGAGCGCTGGGCTGCCGATGAACTTCGCAGTGTAAACGGTCAGATCGAATTTCTCCTGCGGGAGGCCGCAGTGCGGGCTGGGCGTTGGCCAACTGCCGGGCATTCCGGGGAAGATGAAGAAGTAAAAAAATAGTTGGCTGCTCTGCTGTATTTTGGATACTGCAGAGCGGGGATACTTTTCTGCTGTATCCATTAGGGTTTATTCTGCTTCTATAACGATAGTAGTGTTCAGAAGACAACCTTCAATGAATGTGTTTCAGACCATATACTTTTAAGTTTATGTTGGATAAAGGGAAAAAGAGGTTTGAGGAGAATTACTATTAGAGTTCCATGGAAGGGGGATATTATGGAAGAAAAAAGGAAGAGTTGGGTGGCGTTATTGGTTGAGGTATTAACGAGTCCGGGGGCTGCTTTTAAAGAGATTGCGGAAAGGCCTGGTTTCTGGCCGGCTGCAATTACTCTTACCATTATCAGTCTTATTATTAATGTAGTCCAACTACCCAAGCTCCAGGAGTACTCGAGGCTGATGCTGGAGAAAATGATAGAGTTAGTGCCTCCGGAGCAGGTGGAGATACTTGCCAAGACCATGAGTCCGCAGTACGTAACAACCACCACTGTGATTACTGCTCTTATTATGCCTTGGGTAATCTGGTTGGTTATGGCACTTCTACTGAAGATTTTTGCTGCCATCACTGCCAAAGAGGCGCCATTTAGGAAAATGTTCGCAGTTGGTGTTTACGGCTATGTTCCTGCTCTTATTGGTGGAATCATCAGCAGCATTATAATCATGTTTACAGCCGCAGAAAATATCCAAAATGTGAGTCTTAGTTTGGCTGTATTTTCCACGGCTGAATCAGGTTTTTTATATTACTTTCTAACTGCCTGTAACCCTTTTACTTGGTGGAGCCTGATCCTGTGGGGCATTGGGGCTGCTGCTGTAATGAAGGAGAAGCGTCCTACAGGGGTACTTATCTATCTTTTTGCTATTTGGCTGGTTTTTGCACTGCTTACCGGTGCTGTTGGACTTCTGAATGTACCTATATAGAATAATGGAGGTCTGATGCCGGAATCAAGGAGTTCATTTGAAAGGGGGATCTATTTGAAGAAGAAAATAGCAATAGCTCTAGGACTTATATTGATCGTTGCAGTTGTTATCGGCGCGGTGATTAAAAGTAACAGTGATTCATCTATCCTCATACTCCATGGTCTTGGCTTCGGCGGTTTTGACCTCTACTGATGAATCACTGTTACTTTTAATCACCGCGCCGATAACAACTGCAACGATCAATATAAGTCCTAGAGCT
>DUMY01000258.1 GCA_012839645.1 Syntrophomonadaceae bacterium | reverse complement strand
TTAGTAGTGAGGTTAGTAGTGAGGTTAGTAGTGAGGTTAGTAGTGAGGTTAGTAGTGAGGTTAGTAGTGAGGTTAGTAGTGAGGTTAGTATTAATAAACATAACAAAACTAAACAGAAACAAATAAATATATATGCTGATTTCGTGAATTGGTATAATTCGCAATTCCAAACAAAGCATCGAGTTGACACCTACCGGGATAAGCTCAAGACACGCCTAAAAACTTTTTCTATCGACCAACTAAAAACCGCAGCTGTAAATATGCACAGCGATCCCTACATGACCGGGAAAAACGATCAGGGCAGGGTATATGCCACGCTGGAATACCTGACCAGGAATGACAAGAACGTGGACAAGTGGCTGGTGCAGACGCAGAAGCCCCGTTCACAGCCCCAGGAGCCAGAGGATAAGTTTGAGGATATTTATTTGACGTAAGGGGGTGGAGTAGGTGGAAGAAAAAGAAAACAAGTCGCAGAGATTCATGGAGCTTCAAAAATTACCATACGAAACCAAGATTGTTTATGCCGCCTCAAAAGCATGTGAATTCTATGACAAGCTAAACGGTAAGGTATTCTGCTCAGTGGGTGGGCTGGACAGTATCACACTTCTTCTGTTTCTGCGGAAATATGTCGATCCGGAGATACCAGGCGTTTCAGTATCAAGCCTGGAGGACAAGAGCATCCAGCGAGTTCACCGGGAGATGGACAACCTGGTGATATTAAGGCCCTACAAGAGCAAAGTACAGGTGCTGAGGGAGCACGGCTACCCAATTATCAGCAAAGATATTGCCGGAAAAATCCAATTAATTCAGAACCCTACGGAAAAAAATTCAACTGTAAGGCACGCAATTATGACGGGCCAGACTGGGGAGCAGGGCGGGTATAAAAAATCACCATACATGGAGATGCCACAAAAATGGAAAGAGCTGTTTTGTGGACATGAGAACGAGAAGTACGGGACGGATTACCGGATAGCCCCGTTCAAGGTGAGTCCTGATTGTTGTTACCACATGAAAGAAAAGCCTTGTGACGATTACGCCCGGGATTCTGGTAGATACGTCTACATGGGGTTAATGGCCTCTGAAGGTGGGCGTAGGGAGAAGGCTCTGATTGCTCATGGCTGCAACTACTACGGGAAAACAGTTATCCGCAGTTGCCCTTTTGCGATATTTACCAGGACAGATCTCCTGCAGCTTGCGCTTGATCTAGAGGTGCCCGTCCCGAAGATATACGGACGGATCGAAAAACAACCTGACGGAACACTTGAAACCACCAGGGCAAAAAGAACAGGTTGCACTATGTGCGGGTTCGGGATTCATTTGGAAAAGCGGCCACACAGATTTGATCGGCTGCGGCAGGATAACCCCAAGTCATGGCATTTTTGGATGTATAGGATGGGATGGGGGGAGGTCCTTGACTACATAGGAGTCCCTTGGGAGAGCAAATATGTTGGATATAAACAGGTAGCCTTACCGCTGATAGTTTGAGAGGAGGACAACAATGGCGGGAAACCGTGAGCGAAATAAACTGATCGTCCCGGCCATGTGCGAAGGATGCACGCTGAACCGGGGCGTACGGAGGAAATGCCCGGTTCAGACAGAGCCGGTGTGGCTGTGGGAGAAATACAGGAAGTGCTGGTCAAGGAGGACTGATCCAGCGGTGGACAGACAGATTGAAGCGGATATTGACAGGTATAGACAGTGGGCGGGGGTGGGGATGTGAGCTTGAAGTCAGATTGTCCTAGGATGTTTACTATTCCCGGCAAGCCGATGGGGAAACAGCGGCCACGGGTGTTACGAAACGGGATAAGCTATACGCCCAAGGAAACCGTGAATTATGAGGTTTTTGTAAAGGGGTGCTACTGCGAAAAATATCCCGGTGCAGAGCTATTTAAAGGGCCTGTAAGAATGACGATTCTGGTATATATGCCAATCCCTAAAAGTACCAGCAAGAAGAAGAGAAAGGCGATGTTGGTGGGAAAAATCAGGCCCACAAAAAAACCTGATTGGGATAATGTTGGCAAGATTATTACCGATGCGTTAAACGGGATTGCATATGACGATGATAAGCAGATCGTGAATTGTTTAGTAGGGAAGTACTATTCTGATACTCCTCGTGTATGCGTGGAGATATGGGAGATAAGGGAGGAGTGAGGGGGTAGGGCATGGGAGCTGTGAGCGAAGAACTGACAATGCCTGCTGCGGAAATGCAGCGATATATACTGAAATACCTGAT
>DUMY01000066.1 GCA_012839645.1 Syntrophomonadaceae bacterium | reverse complement strand
TTTAAAATATGTGGAGCAGGTGGCAGAGGATATTGGAAAAAACATAAATGAATATAAGGTGATTGTAAATAAAAGTACAGTACCCGTTGGAACAGCTAAAAGGGTAGGGGAACTTGTTAAAGAAGGTTTAAAACAAAGGGGTGTGTCCTACCAGTTTGACGTGGTTTCAAACCCTGAGTTTTTAAGAGAGGGTACTGCTGTACATGATTTTTGTTACCCTGACAGGGTGGTTATTGGTTATGACAGCCGTTTTCTTTCTGAACAATTTGCTGCTGCCGTTGCTGAGGTGATGGCTGGGAACAACATAAATTGCTGGTTGACAGTTGATGCCACACCTACTCCGGTTACAGCCTCTGCTGTAAAGGCCCTGGATGCGGCTGGGGCGGTAATGATTACAGCCAGCCACAATCCTCCGGAATATAACGGAATCAAGTTTATTCCCGAATACGCGGGTCCTGCTGTCCCGGAGATAACTGACTCCATCGAGAAAAAACTAGAGAATCTGCAGGTGGAGGATGTCCACTGTCTATCTATAGATGCCGGGCGGGAGCGAGGTTTCATCCGGGACCTGGATGCCAAGCCTCTTTATTTTGCCCAGCTCCAGAGGTTACTGAATTACCGCTTTATCCACCGCGGCCGCATGAAAATCGTTTTTGATCCCATGTGGGGTGCAGGAAGGGGCTATCTGGAAGAGGTAGTAAAAGGAACAAAGATTCAGCTGGATGTTATTCACAACTACAGGGATGTCTTATTTGGGGGGTCACTTCCGGAGCCTAATGCAGCAGGACTTGTGCCCTTGAGGGAAGCAGTTCTAGAGAAGGGAGCAGACCTGGGGCTTGCCCTGGATGGAGATGCGGATCGCTTCGGTGTGATTGACAGCAATGGTGATTACATGTCACCAAACGAAATGCTGCCATTAATCCTTTATTACCTCATGGAAGACCGTAATTGGCGAGGTGCTGTGGCACGTACTGTAGCTACAACCCACATGCTGGATCGCATTGCAGATGATTATGGGCTCCCGGTGATGGAGACTGCGGTTGGTTTTAAGTATATTGCCCAGTCCTTGATCCATCACCATAGTGTACTGGGTGGTGAGGAAAGTGGCGGAATGAGCGTTCAGGGACATGTTCCGGAAAAAGATGGCATTTTGGCTTTGGCACTTATTGTAGAAATGATGGCAGCCAGGGGTAAATCTCTGAAGGAATTAAAAGAAGAGCTTAATGAAAAATTTGGTTCTCTTGTTAGTGCCCGTCTAGACCTGAAATGTGTCCCGGACCAAAAGAAAGAAATTTTAGAAAAGCTACAAGAGTGGGCTCCGGAGACCATTGATGGTCAGATGGTGTCCAATCGCCTTACTACTGATGGGGTAAAACTCCTCCTGGAGAATGGGGGCTGGGTCCTAGTACGCCCCTCGGGAACTGAACCACTATTTAGAATATATGCCGAGGCAGGCAGCAGCGAACAGCTGCAGAGACTTCAGAACAGTGCTCGCCAGTTCCTAGGTCTTTAGGCCTGGTATGTTTAATATTTTCAGTATTTTTTCCTGTAACCTGCAGGAAAGCTGACTGAATATGTCGAAATGGTTAGACATAGCTAATGCAGTGAGCAGTTCCCAATTGCTTAACAGCAGGAGGTACAGGAGGTACTGGATGGGTGGATGTTGAGGCACTGGATCGGGTTGTTAAAGAAACCCTTGATGTAATAGAGAGTGGCCAGGAGGCCATTTTTGATATCGCGGAAAACACCCGCAGTGAACTGGAGCGGGTTAAGAGGGATTTAATTACGACGCAGCGTGATACCTTAGAGACAATTCAGGAAGTTGATAAGTTTACCCAATTGGAAAAGCAAGCGCGGCTGCGTTTGATGGAGGTTAGCCGCGATTTTCATCTATATGATGAGGCTGTAGTAAAGGAAGCCTATGAAAGGGCTATGGACTATCAAGTGCGCCTATTTGTCCTCCAGGAGCAAGAAAAACACCTGCGTCAGCGGCGCAGCGAATTAGAACGTAGCCTGAAACGTCTTTCCGGGACAGTGGAGAAAGCAGAAGCTCTGGTTACCAAGATCAGTGTTGTCTTGCAGTTTCTCGAGGGCACCCTCGATCAAATCAATGTTAAACTTGAGGATTTCCAAAAGCAGCAGCAATTAGGATTAAAGATTATTTTAGCGCAGGAGGAGGAACGCCGGCGGCTTGCTCGGGAGATACATGATGGTCCTGCTCAAGCCATGGCCAACATTGTTTTGCGGGCAGAATACTGTGAACAACTGATGATTCATGATATTGATAAACTGCAGCCCGAATTGGAGGGGCTCAAAGACCTGACGCGCAACACCCTCCAAGACATCAGAAAGATTATCTTCGATTTAAGGCCCATGTCCTTGGATGATCTGGGGTTGGCTGGGGGTGTGCGTCGCTTACTTGAAGATTTCCAGGTACGCCATAACCTTCCTGTTAATTTCCTTTTGTTCGGCAGTGAGAGAAGGTACAGCAGACCCCTAGAATTGGCTGTTTTTCGGATTATCCAAGAGGCCCTGAATAATGTCCAGAAGCATGCTGAAGCCAAGAAGGCGACAGTAAAACTGGAGCTACGTCCACAGCGAGTTTATGCGGTTATTCGGGATGATGGCAAGGGGTTTGATTCGGAGACGGAAGTAAGCGACAATGATGATCATTACGGATTGTTAAATATGCGAGAACGTGCCCAGGTCCTAAAAGGTGATTTGAATGTAAAGTCCGTTATAGGTAAAGGCACAGAGATAAGTGTGGCAATTCCTGTTGGTGTGGAGGGGAAAACACATGAAGAGAATTAGAGTACTTATTGCTGATGATCATCCCTTGATTAGAGAGGGTTTGCGGTGTGTGCTGGAACTGGATGAAAACATAGAGATAGTTGGGGAAGTGGGTGATGGGCAGGGCGCCATCAATTTGGCTCGTAGCCTGCATCCAGATATTATCCTCATGGATTTAAAAATGCCTGGCACCAGTGGGGTAGAAGCCAGCCGAGTAATTCGTAGAGAAATGCCGGAGATTAAAATAATTATCCTCACTGTTGCTGAAGATGAAGAGATGCTGGAAGTGATCAAAACCGGTGCCAGCGGGTACCTATTAAAAGATGTGGAACCGACGGAATTGTTGAAATCGATTTATGATGTTCTAGAAGGGAAACCTGCTTTTCACCCGGTGGTTACCGGGAGACTGCTTGGTGAATTCAACCGCCTCAGTGCTGCTTCTAAAAGTGATGAAGGGATCAACGCACTTACAGCAAGAGAAAAAGAGGTGTTGTCCCTAATCGCCACAGGTAAAACGAATCGCAGCATTGCTCGTAAACTGTTTATCAGTGAAAAAACGGTAAAAAATCATATCACAAGCATTTTCCGCAAAATTAAAGTTACCGACCGTACCCAGGCTGCAATATATGCCATTAAAAACAACATGGTAGAGCTTTAAGCCATTAACCCCTTTCCTGTCCTCCGCATATAGTGGAGGGGAGGGGGTAAAAATGGTAGGTGTGTTTTTATTGGTCCTCTCAGTGATTATCCTCTGTGGCTTGGTAATCGTAATTGCCTTCCGAAGATCCTATCTGTTCCATAATTTCCACTGTTTTGTCCCGGATCTCAGTCTTCTTCTTATTGTCCGCAATCAGGCTCCTATCATTGAAGGAGTCATCAAAGAACTTCTTTCCTATTATCAATCCTCACCGCGCTCCTTTGAATTGGTTATTTATGATGACGCATCCACAGATGAAACCCCGGAAATCCTACGCCGACTGGTCCGCGGGCATAACTTCACACTATTATTCGGTAAAAATCCTAGCAGCTACGATTCCACTCTGGAAGCCGGTTTCCAAGTCTGCCGCGGAAAAATGATCCATTACTTTCTGCTCACTGAAAGAGTGGGACTAAGGACCGTAACTTCTTTGGCCCGGTGTCTTGCACGGGGGGAAAAAATCCCTAATTTTGGGATCGCCTGCACTTCAGGGGTTATGTCTGGGACTACAATCCAGTAGTAAAAAGGATAAAAATCCTTCATCTATAGGGATAACAGTCTGGTAGAGATCATGGATGGAGTTCCTAAACAAATCAAGACCTCGGGACGATATCTTATTTTACTTATATTGTCTACAATTTATATAGGACTCCCTCAGAGTTCGAATTTTTAACTAGGGACGAACCACTGTATAGTTCCAGCGAGCCCGGGGCAGGGCAAAAAATATGAAAGGAGGCGAAGGAAGTGTTAAAACTCGCAAAAAGGTTTCTCTATGAGGAAGAGGGACAAGGTATGGCGGAGTATGGGTTGATTTTGGCGTTGATTGCTGTGGTGTGTATTCTTGCTTTTACTACTTTAGGTGAAGGCATAAAGACTAAGATCGAAGAAGTTGTTAATGGACTTGGTGGCGGTACTGCAGAAACCGGAACTTAAGCTCTACAATAGTTAAAGTTATTGAGTATTGTGAACATGTTGACGTGGGTACGGGGTTGTTATCACCTTGTTGTTATTATTATAAGATTCAGCAGTCAGCCCGACTTTTTGCCCTCTGATGGTGCAGTATGGGCGGCATGGATTGCCAGGACTGTTTGCAAGGTTAGCTGAGTCGATTGATTTTGTTTTCCCGTTAAGGCAATGTGAGCTTGCTCTTAATAGGAGTAGCAGATTAACTTTGTTGAAAACAGGTGAAAACCGGCTGGTTGAGAAGTGTGAACTTTGAAGCTTGAAGTAAGAAGATGAAGTATGAAGTGGGATGTGAAGTTTACTGAAAGCAGGTGAAGTCGATGCTAGCAGTCTTGGCGGATCTTGTTCTCTTTATTGTAATTCTGATTTGCCTGATCACTGATCTGCGGGAGCGGAAGATTTATAATAAAGTAGTTTTCCCGGCTGCCGCAGTTGGGATTATCGTGAATACTGCTCATTTAGGTTTGCCGGGACTGTGGACAAGCATTGGCGGTCTGATTACAGGTGTTCTAATTTTCATAGTGCCCTTTGCCATGGGCGGCCTGGGAGCCGGTGATGTAAAGCTGTTGGGTGCGGTGGGGGCTTTAAAGGGCCCCCTTTTTGCACTTTATACAGCACTGGGTACAGCGCTGATCGGTGGTGTCATTGCCCTTCTGGTTCTTTTATGGCAAAGCCGGCTTCTGTCGACATTAAAGCGTCTAGGTGCTGCAGTGGGTGTTTTGGTAGGGGGAGGAGGCAAAACTGCCTTGTTGTTCATTGATCGCACTCCTTACAGTTCTCTCATACCCTATGGCTTAGCCATCTTCCTGGGTACTATTGCTGCCTACTGGTTTAGTTATTGCCTATAGAGGACAAGTTGACGGGATATTTCTATTGACAACCTGGGATTGATTACAGGGACATCTTTCATTGCTTGTACTGAGCGGATGAAGTGATTGACGAAGTGACTATGGAGTTCTGCGTCACCCCTATGCTGATTTGCGATACTATCAGCAGTTGAAATTAAATTTTACCAGCTGGTTTGAAGAAGGAAAACATTGAACTGACCAAGGGGTGTTTTCTTTGATAAAGGTGTATCACGAGAACGGTTCCTTGGGATCTGCTTGTTATTTACTTATGCAATAAAGCAAGCCTGCTCCCGGTGATGTGTTTCGATATATAGGGAGGTGAGGAAGTGCTTTTCCGATCTCGGAATAATCAAGGCCAAGCCATGTTGGAATTTGCCTTGGTGCTTCCCATCCTGCTTCTGTTAGTA
>DUMY01000065.1 GCA_012839645.1 Syntrophomonadaceae bacterium | reverse complement strand
TCCCTGTTACTATGAAATCCTTACAGACAAGTCATATTTCCCAGATTGTCCCGGATCTTTTAACTGCAAAACTGGTGTTGGTGGGTTCTCCCACCATCAACAATGGGATGCTCCCAACAATGGCTGCTTTTCTTGCCTATATTAAGGGGCTGCGGCCCAAGAAACGTACAGGTTTTGCTTTTGGCTCGTATGGTTGGGGAGGTCAGGGAGCTCGTGAAGTTGCCGCCGCTCTCCAAGATATGGGTTGGGAAATGCCTGAAGAGACTGTGAATTTACAGTATGTTCCCGGTAAGGAGGACTTGGACAATCTCAAGGAGGTTGGGAGTAAGCTTGCCAGAGCTGTGGAATAGGAGGGGAAAAGATGGATTTAAAGGCACTGTACAGCATCAGCTATGGGCTCTATCTGATTACCTCCAAAGATGGTGATCAGATCAATGGACAGATTGCTAACACAGTTTTTCAGATCTCCAGTGATCCACCTACGATTGCCGTCAGTATCAATAAACAGAATTTGACCAATGATTTCATCAAGAAAAGCGGGTTATTTGCCGTTTCCGTCCTGCGTGAGGAAACACCTATTTCCTTGATCGGACAGTTTGGTTTTAAGTCGGGTAGAGATATGAACAAGTTTGCCGATGTGAATTACCGAACAACCCCGAGAGGGCTGCCTTATCTGGTAGATGACGCATTGGCCGCTATTGAAGCAAAACTTATTCAAGATGTAGATGCAGGAACACATACCATTTTTATCGGAGAAATCACTGCAGCAGAGGTTTTAAAACAGGGTAACCCAATGACGTATGCTTATTATCACCAGGTGAAAAAGGGGAGCACCCCTCCATCCGCTCCCACTTATATCAAAAAGAATGAAAGGAGAAACGGCATGGATATCTACGAATGTACAGTTTGCGGCTATGAATACGACCCGGATAAGGGCGATCCGGAAAACGACATCGAGCCAGGGACACCCTTCGAAAAACTGCCTGATGACTGGGTTTGCCCGGTATGTGGTGCAGGTAAGGATGCGTTTGAGAAGATCGATTAAAAGGTTGTAAAATATAATTTCTGAATTCGATATGCTGCTCTGTAGAAAAAGAGCAGCATATTTTTACGCATCTTCCTTTTCAGTGAGATATCAAGTAAGTGAGCGACAGCTCTTGACAAAGTTTATATAATGGCTTATAAAGATATTTTGGTGAGATAAAATGATTTCCTGGAGAGGTGACGCTTAATGCCGACCTATGATTACAAATGTGAACACTGCGGCCGTTTCCAGGTAACGCAGCGTATTACTGAACCGGCTCTTGAAGAGTGCCCGACTTGTGGACAACCTGTGGAGAGGTTGATTTCACGCAATGTTGCCATTATTTTTAAGGGGCCTGGCTTTTACTGTACAGATAACAGGAGCGAAAGCTTGGATGAAAAGAAAAAGCCAGCAGCTCCTAAGACAGAGAAGGAACAAGCCAAGGCTCCATCCACCTAGATTTTTGCAGGTTTCTCAAATACCAGCCACGCATTTTTACTGCGTGGCTTGGTTGTTTTCTGCATAAAAAAGGGTAAAACCGTTAATAATTGATCTAAAATGCCTTTGGGGGCGAGTTCTTCAATGAGTGAAAAAACGAAAGTGTTTAGGTTTCAGCGTTTGGAAGGACGGGAGGATGTATTTGATCTTTTCCGGCGGGTTGCTTTAAAGATCCGGTGCCAGCAAAATAAATCCAATTAAAGGGGGTTATCCCTTTTGCCTGTAACATCTCTTTATTTAGAAGTGACTGCCAGGGCTGTGATAGCCTTTCTAGCAATATTGGTTATAGCCAGGGCCCTGGAGAAGGAGCGTGCAGGACAGCTCACTTACTATGAGTATTTAGCAGGAATAACAACCGGTGTTATTGCCGGGGGTATTGTTATTCAAACCGGAATCAGCCCATGGCCGCTGCTGTTGGGATTGTTGGTTTTTTCTGTTTTGAATTATTTGGTGCGCATCATAACCTTGAAAAGTCGTGTTGCACGCAAAGTGCTGGCCGGGGAACCTGTTTTGATTATCCAGAACGGCAAGATCATGGAGCAGAATATGAAAGATGTGCAGTACAATATTGATGATCTATTGATGCAGCTGCGCAGCCAGAGGGTGTTTAATATATCTGATGTTGAGTTCGCTGTCCTAGAACCTGATGGCAGGCTGAGCGTTTTACTGAAAGCGTCAAAGAAGCCGGTGACCATAGAAGATCTTCAATTAGAAAGCCAGTACCAGGGGCTCAGCAGTGAGTTGATTATGGATGGGGAGATTGTTTACCAAAACCTAGGCCAGAATAATTTAGATGAGGCATGGTTGATCAATGAACTTAAAAAGCAGGGAATCCAGGCACCGGGAGAAGTAAATCTGGCAATTCTTGATACCCAGGGGAAACTCTATGTGGATAAAAAAGATGATGAGGTTGTTCATGACACCGGGATCCAGGATGACCCCGGTGGGTAGAGTTATTCAATGCAGGTAATTCGGCGTCCCTTCAATTACAGGTGGCGCTCTTTTTATTTTGTGTGTTTAAAAATGTCCTCATGATTCACTGATCAAATTGATCCATTGTATGGTTAGTATGGGCTTCAGCTGGAAAATGTAATATAATCAGACAGGAGGTAAAATTTAATGGTTTTATGCCGAGAAAAAACGAGGGGGAGACATATGGAAGGGATTAAATTTGGTACAGATGGTTGGCGGGCGGTTATTGCTGAGGAATTTACTTTTGACAATGTACGCTTGGTGGCACAAGCCATCGCCGGCTATCTAATGGAATCTGGACTATCCAGTCAAGGGGTGGTTAT
>DUMY01000064.1 GCA_012839645.1 Syntrophomonadaceae bacterium | reverse complement strand
GGGGTTAACGTTGGTGCCGAAGGTGGGAGTCGAACCCACATGTGGGGTGAACCACGGCGGATTTTGAGTCCGCTGCGTCTGCCAATTCCGCCACTTCGGCAATTTTCACAAGTTATTAACAGAATTAATTATACTGGATACCTATTCTCTTTTCAACCATTAGCGAACACTAATTTTATCTGACACGAGGACAAAATGTTGTTACACCTCTAGGTAAGGTTGAATGACCATCTACCAATAACTATTCATACCTTTCCCATGTGGTCACAATATGCTATACTTTTTAGAAGGAAATTTTTTCGGAGGGAATGAATTTGAGTGGCTAAGGGGTTGCCCCGTAATAGATCCGCAAAATATATCAAAATTGCTGTAGATATCGCCACATGCATTGCCCGGGGAGAGTACCAGGAAGGGCAAAAAATTTTAGGGCGGTCGTCGCTGGCAGGAAGATATAATGTGTCCCCAGAAACAATTAGGCGGGCACTTGCAGTTCTAGAAGAAAGAAAAATTGTAAAACTTCAACAGGGTGTGGGGGTCATCGTAATCTCTCAGGTTGCTGCGGAAGACTATTTGGCTGAATACGGCCAACACCAGATACTGGAAGATATTCAAAAGGAGCTGCAGATATATCTGGAGGAACGCAGAAATCTTGATCTGAAAATCGCCCAACTGACTGACGAACTTCTAAACTATACCTTCAAAATGGCAATACGCTTCCAGCGTATCCAAGAGTTTCGAGTTGAGGCAAGATCTCCTTTAGTCGGAAAGAGTCTGAAAGAAACAGAGTTCCGCACCCGTACAGGGGGAACAATTTTGTCGATTCACCGCAGCGGCCAAGAAATTGTCTCTCCCGATGCGGAAACTGTTATCAAAAAGGATGACGTACTTACTGTTGTTGCTCCTGAAGAAGCTATCGAACACTCCCGGGGTTTAAACCTCGCTCCCCTTTCAGGCCCTACTCGTAAACCAATAGAAATTCCCGAGTAAACCATATAAGGTAGGTGTCAATAATGCCAAACAAGGAAGCATTAGCCAGGCGTTCTGCTAAAAAAAAGAAGAAAAAGAAGCTCAGTTTCTCCCGGGTAGTTCTTCTTGCTGTTATTCTTGTGGGAATAGTCCTAGCATTTGTTGGATGTGGCTATATGGCGGGTGCAGTCTATTCTCTACCCGAATGGGACCCCCAAAAGCTTGAGGGTAGTGAGTCTACCATCATCTACGACCGAGAAGGACAACCTGCGTCCCGGATATATTCAGAAGAGAACCGCACCCCGGTTATTCTTAAAGATCTTCCCCCCTATTTGCCGGATGCCTTTGTTGCTATAGAGGACCATCGTTTCTTCAGCCATCACGGTGTAGACGTAGAGGCCGTTGGCAGAGCCTTTGTTGCCAATATCAAAGGCGGCATCGGAGCAGAGGGAGGCAGCACCATTACCCAACAACTCGTTAAAAACTCCTTCCTCACACCTGAAAAAACCTTCAAGCGTAAAATCCAGGAAGCCATTTTGGCTCTCCAGGTGGAACACCGCTATTCTAAAGATGAAATACTCGAATTTTACCTAAATCGCATTTATTTTGGAGATGGGACCTACGGAATTCAAACCGCATCCCAACACTATTTCGACAAGAGCGCAGATGAACTTTCCCTTGCTGAGAGTGCCCTCCTTGCCGGAATTGTAAGAAGTCCCAACAACTACAACCCTAACCAAAGCAAGGAAGTGGCCAAAAAGCGCCAGGAACTTGTCTTGAACACGATGGCTAAAAACGGTAATATTACCCAGCAAGAGGCTGAACAGGCCAAACAAGAAGAATTACAGTATAAAGAAGGTGCCACAGCCAGCTATTCTTATCCATACTTCACTGATCACGTTATCTCAGAGACAGAGAAGATTCTCCAAAAACAGGGGGTCGCTCCGGAAACTTGCCAAGCCCTTATTTATCGTGGAGGATTAAAGGTTTATACATCTCTCAACCCACAAGTTCAGCAAAAAATGGAGGATGTCTTCTCCAACAGCGCCAATTTTCCAAAAGATCAAAAAGACAAACAGGTACAGGGTGCTATGGTGCTCCTGGAGCATCGCACCGGAGAAATTCAAGCACTGGTGGGTGGAAGAAAACATACACAGCAGCGCTCCTTTAACAGGGCAACACAGGCTAAACGCCAACCGGGTTCTGCTATCAAGCCGTTGGTTGTTTTCGCCCCAGCCCTGGAAAAGGGATACTCTCCTGCACTTTCCCTGTTGGATGCACCGGTCACCATAGGTAAAGACACCTTTCACAACTTCGACCGCAAATACAGCGGCTGGATCACCATGCGTACAGCGGTCCAATGGTCAAAGAACACCTATGCTGTACGGCTGCTGCACAATCTGGGGATCGACTACGGGCTTGAATTTGCCAAAAAGCTCGGAATTTCCAGCTTTGATCCCCGGGACCGCAACCTTTCTCTTGCTTTAGGTGGGATCACATATGGAATATCCCCTCTGGAAATGGCAGGGGCATTTGGCGCAATTGCCAATCAGGGAGTTTTTATTGAACCCCACTCGGTAATAAAGATTGTCGACCGCAATGGGACTGTTATATATGATGCCCATCCCCAGAAAAGGGTTGCTATGTCTGAACAAACAGCCTATATTATGACGGATCTTCTTCAAACTGTTGTAAAAAGCGGTACCGGTACAAGGGCACAGCTGAACCGGCCTGTTGCCGGCAAAACTGGAACTACTGAACACACAAAGGACATCTGGTTTATGGGATATACCCCAGAATTTACAGGGGCGGTTTGGATGGGGTTCGACCAGGAAGAAACTATGGGTTCTGGAGCAGCAGGAGGAACATATCCTGCCCTTATCTGGAAGGCAATAATGCAAAAAGCCACAGAGGGGATCCCTGTGCGTAATTTCCAAAAACCTTCAGGCATTACCACAACTGCAATCTGCACCAAATCGGGAAAACTGGCCAATGCCTTCTGCCCTGATACCCACCTGCTCAAAGAGGTATTTGTGGATGGCTCACTGCCCAGGGAAACCTGTGATCTTCATGTGCAGGCAGAAATCTGTGCTGACACCAAATTACTGGCTAACCCCTACTGTCCTCATAAAATAAAAGCAGTTTTTCTTAAAGGGGAAAAAACGGAGAATGGGCTGCCTAAAGAGGTCTGTACCAAACACGGCCCAGAAGACGAACAGGAGGAAATCAGTGTTAAAGTATGCACTGACCCACGCCATAACGGGGTCTTATACCTGGCAAATATACCGGGTTTATTGGAAACAGGCGGCTGCCCGCATGAATTTATCGAGGAGCGCAAATTTAAAGTTGGGGAAGCACCCAAAACACGCTGCCCACTACAGGATCACATGGTAGAAAAGAAATCCTTGTTTCCTAAAGATCCCAAAGAACCTAAAGATCCCAATAATAACAATGACTAAATACCAGCAATGCCAGCAGTTAAAACTGCTGGCATTTTTTTATTTAAGTAAAATATATATTATCTATAAATCCGGATAGGAATTACTTGAACTCTACAATAGTAACTCCTGTTCCCCCTTCATAGTAATCCCCACTGCGGT
>DUMY01000063.1 GCA_012839645.1 Syntrophomonadaceae bacterium | reverse complement strand
TGAACAGCAGTTGAGCAGCGGTGTAAGCGAGGACCTGGTTCGCCTCTGCATAGGAATCGAAGATATAACAGACATTATTGCAGACATGGAACAGGCGCTAGCGGCCAGTCAAAATTATTAGAATTTGATTAAAGGAGGAAAGCAATGCCGATAAAAATACCTGATGACCTACCTGCTGTAGAGATTCTTACCAATGAAAATATTTTTGTAATGACTGAACATCGCGCCGTTCATCAGGATATCCGCGCCTTGAAAATTGCCTTACTAAACTTAATGCCTACCAAGATAACAACGGAGATTCAACTACTGCGCCTGCTTGGGAATTCACCTTTACAGGTGGATATCGTTTTTCTACACCCTGAAAGCTATATCTCGAAAAATACGCCGCGGGAGCATTTAATAAAATTTTACAACACTTTTCAGGATGTAAAAGATGAAAAATTCGATGGTTTAATCATTACTGGTGCACCGGTGGAGCAGATGGAATTTGAAGATGTGGCATACTGGGGAGAACTGACTGAAATAATGGACTGGAGTACCTGTAATGTTTTTTCTGCTCTGCACATCTGTTGGGGGGCACAGGCTGGGCTCTATCATCATTACGGAATCCCTAAATACCAGCTTGCTAAAAAGATGTTTGGCATTTTCCCCTATACTGTCAACAAAAAAAATGTGAAGTTGCTTCGGGGTTTTGATGATGAATTTTTTGTGCCGGTGTCGCGGCATACAGAAGTGAGAAAAGTGGACATAGCCAAAGTACCGGAACTTGAAGTTTTATCTGAATCAAAAGAGGCAGGGGTTTATATAGTATCGGCAAAAAGTGGGCGGCAAATTTTTATAACTGGTCACTCAGAATATGATCCTCTTACTTTGAAATGGGAATACGACCGTGATGTCAGCAATGGCCTGGATATAGAAATCCCACATAATTATTACATCAATGATGACCCTTACGAGGTTCCTAAAGTCAGATGGCGGGCTCACGCCAGTCTGCTTTTTTCTAACTGGCTGAACTATTATGTGTACCAGGAAACACCTTATGATTTAAATGAAATCGGATGAGCCTTTATAGGTACGGCTTCGCCAAAAAACAGGCTTGACAGAGTAATGTTTATTGGGTATCTTATTGCTATAAAACCTATTAATTTACTAGGGTATCGTTGATGAGCTGCCTGAGAGGTGTTGTCAAGGCACCTTTAATAATTCAAATTGGGAGTGATCATCTATGCGAAAAGTTTATCTAGACCATGCTGGGACAACACTTCTTCACCCAGAGGTTTATTCACTCATGTGTGAATTTATGAAAAATACATTTGGAAACCCTTCAAGTATCCATTCTTTTGGCCGAGAGGCCAAGAAGTGGGTGGATGAGGCGCGACAGCAAGTTGCAGATTTAATCGGATCCAAGGCCGGGGAAATTATTTTTACCAGCGGAGGTACTGAAGCTGACAATCTAGCGATTATAGGAGTAGCGGCGGCAAGACACAAGAAGGGGAATCATATTATTACTTCTTCAATCGAGCACCCTGCTGTGCTTAATACCTGCAAGCATCTTGCCAAAATCGGTTTTGAGGTGACTTTTCTTCCTGTGGATCGGTATGGTTTGGTCGATCCAGAGGAACTGTATAAGGCGATCCGTCCGGAGACGATTTTGATTTCGATCATGCATGCTAATAATGAAATCGGGACAATTGAACCGGCCGAGGAGATAGGTAGAATCGCCAAGGAGCACGGTGTTCTTTTTCATACAGATGCAGTGCAGACCGCAGGAAAAATTCCTGTTAATGTGAACACTCTCGGGGTCGATCTCCTTACCCTTTCCAGCCATAAAATATACGGTCCAAAGGGAGTCGGTGCCATTTATAAGAGAAAAGGGGTGCGGCTACAGCCGGTGGTGCACGGTGGCGGGCAGGAGAAAACTCTGCGTCCTGGTACAGAAAACACGATGGGTATTGTGGGCTTCGGCAAGGCTGCCGAAATTGCTGCCCGGGAACTGGACTCAGAATTCAACCGTACCAGGCAACTGAGAGATAAACTGATCCAGGGGATCAAAGAAAGGATCCCAGATGTCAAGTACAACGGGCATCCTGAACTGAGGCTGCCGCATAATGTGAACTTCAGCTTTTCCTATGTTGAGGGGGAATCGATGCTGCTTAGTCTGGACATGAAAGGTATTGCTGCATCCTCTGGATCAGCCTGCAGTTCGAGTACTCTAAAACCATCACATGTGCTAACAGCCATCGGGCTGCCATATGAACTGATTCATGGTTCTTTGCGTATGACGCTGGGGATGATGAATGATGCTGTAGATATCGACTATGTTCTTGAAGTGCTTCCCGGAGTCGTATCTAAGTTGAGAAGTTTCTCCCCGTTGGCCAATAAACTAACTGTTTGAGTGAGGTGATATCATGTATAACGAAATAGTAATGGATCATTTTCAAAACCCGCGCAATGTCGGAGAAATAGCTGATGCCAGCGGTGTTGGTGAAATCGGAAATGTTGTCTGCGGCGATATCCTCAGGGTGTACATCAAGGTCAAGGACGAGATACTTGATGATGTCAAGTATATGACCTTCGGCTGTGGTGCAGCAGTGGCCAGTGGCAGTATGATGACAACTCTGGCTAAGGGAAAGACCGTTGAGGAAGCTAAGAAACTCACGAACAAGGATGTTGCTAAAGCTCTGGGGGGACTTCCTCCACAGAAGCTGCACTGTTCCAACCTGGCTGCTGACGCACTGCATAAGGCAATTGAGGATTGGATGAATAAAACCGGAAAGGGAGATAAACTGGATGGGTGACAGTACCATTTTACCCTCGGTTCCATATAATGTCCGAAAGGTAAAGGAAGCTGGCTATT
>DUMY01000062.1 GCA_012839645.1 Syntrophomonadaceae bacterium | reverse complement strand
ATAAAATCCGTATCGCGCTCACCCCGGGTATTCAGGAATGAACGATCCACAGCGATGGTAAAGTTGGCCACAGCCACCCCAGCACTGGTGAACCGCAGTTCTCAACCGGATAATTTTAATCGGTCGTAATACCCGGGAACCGGAACTGCGGTTCACCAGTGCTGGGGTGGCTGTGGCCAACTTTACCATCGCTGTGGATCGTTCATTCCTGAATACCCGGGGTGAGCGCGATACGGATTTTATCAGGGTTGTTGCCTGGAGAAAGCTTGCGGAAACTTGTGCTAATTATATGGGAAAGGGGCGGCTGATTGCCATTGAAGGACGTCTGCAGGTGAGCAAATATCAGACCCCGGAAGGGGAGCCGCGTACATCTACTGAGGTTGTAGCTGATACAGTGCGCTTTTTAGAACGACCTCGGGAAGGAACGGCACCCAGTACGGGACCCCAAAGATCCCAGGAGCCACAGGATTCCATAGGACCAGGTCCAGGTTTCCCTGAAGACCCCTTCGCTGACGAAATCAACACGGAGGAGCCGCCATTTTAAGATCTACCAGGAGGTGTTACCTTGAGGCGCGAACGCAGAAGGAAAAGAAAAAAGGTATGCAGTTTTTGCGTTGAGCATGCGACTCACATTGATTATAAAGATGTTTATAAGCTTCGGAAATACATCACAGAGCGGGGTAAGATCCTGCCCAGAAGGATTTCCGGAAACTGCGCCTATCATCAGCGTATGCTTACTAGGGCTATCAAGCAGGCCCGTAATATAGCTCTGCTTCCATTTACATTAGATTAGAATAATTACCGAATAAACTGCCGAGAAAGCCTTGCCTTTATTAAAGTCAGGGGTGAATCGGCTTTTATTTTATGTTTTCCTTATATGTTGTCTCCAAACTTGGTGCTGTCCTGCTGCCCTGCTGTCCGATTACGGAGTCACCGTCTTGAGCATATTAGAGTTCCTGAACGGGGTAATTGCCAGATAACACAGCACTGCCAGGAAATCAGAGGACAAGCGCCTTGTACTAGATATTGTTTCTGAATGCCAGGGTTCCCTTTGAATATTCTCTAGAATGAGGACAAAAATACTGAGTAAAGAAGAAAGAGTTTGTGTTTAAGCAGGATTCGCGCACTAAAGTGCCGAAATTAAAGCAAAAACGAAGGCGGGATTGTAGTGGACGCTAAATTTTTCCTTAATTATAAGCGTAAGAGTTTTATCGGACTGGGAGTGCTGCTTGCCCTGACCTGCCTAGCCCTGGCTAAATACAACACTATACTGGGTATTTTTGGTTTAGTTACAGTTGTGATAGGATTGTATGCTTTTTCCTACATGGATAAGCAGGAGCAATCTGCGCGGGAGCGGGAAATCCAGGAGGAGATCCGGGAAGAGATTCTCGCTGAGGAAAGGGAGTATGAAAAAGGACTGCTTACCTCTGACGATCTTGCCCTGGTATTCCTGCAGGTGGATGATTACGATGAGGTCTTTCCGGGTTTGACAGATGAACAGCGACCCATGCTGGTTGCTGCGGTAGACAAACTTCTGCGAGAATGGGCTGGGGACATGAAGGCCTACCTGCGCAAGGACGGAAGAGAACGCTACACTGTGCTTCTTCCGACCAATGAGCTGGAATCCCAGGAAGATGGGGACTTTCCCATCCTGGATAGGGTACGGGAGATCAGTGTGGGGAAACACATTCCGGTGACACTGAGTGTCGGGGCTGCTAAAAATGTAGGTGCTGGGGAGCCCGCCAAACTAGGGCAGCTTGCCCAGCAGGCATTGGAACACAGCCTGGAGCGGGGGGGCGATCAGGCTGTGGTTAAAAGTGCTGAACATACCTGGTTTTACGGTGGTCACACCGAGGTAGTGGGCAAACGCAGTAAGGTGCGGGTCCGGGTTACTGCTGTAGAACTCGCCGGGATGATCAAGCATGTGAAAAATGTAGTCATCATGGGGCACTCCCGCATGGATTTTGATGTATTAGGGGCTGCACTGGGGTGTGCTGAAATAGTGCGCCATTATGGTAAACCCGTGCGGGTTCTTATCGATCGCCCGGGCGGACCGGTCAATAAACTAGCTGACATCATTGATGAGCGTGATCCCGGTCTTCTCTGTGAAAAAGGAGATATAGGAATAAATGTTGGATCCCAGACGCTCTTGATACTTGTGGATGTTCACAAGCCGCAGATGGTGACAGACACTTCGCTGCCGAGCCGTGCTGGCTATATTGCTGTGCTCGACCACCACAGACGCGGGGATGAATTTCTGGCTCGGTGCAATCTTTCCTATATAATGCCAGGAGCATCATCCACAAGTGAGCTGGTAGGAGAATTATTGCACTATTTTCCTGAAGATATCCGTATTTCACCCCTTGCAGCCACAGCTCTACTGGCAGGTTTGATTATGGATACCAAGAGGTTTACCTTTTCCACAAGTGCTCGCACCTTCCGGATAGCGGCAAAGATGATAGAGGCCGGAGCTGATAAGACGATGATCCATGAGCTTTTTACAGACAGCCTGCAAGCAATGCTTTACCGTGCGTGGATCCTACAAAATGTTGAACTGGTTTTTGGGAAGTTTGCGGTAGCAGGATATGATGAGCCTGTGGATGGAGCACGGGTAGCTGCCTCCCGAGCAGCAGATACCCTGTTGGAAATAGATGGGGTGGCTGCCTCTTTTGCCTTTTATTCCTTTAATGAGGGTGTCGGAGTGAGTGCCCGCTCCGCCGGAAGTGTTAATGTTCAGCGCGTTATGGAAAAAATGGGGGGAGGCGGCCATTTCACTGTTGCCGCTGCCCAGTTAAAAGGAGTTACCATGAAAGAAGCTCGCTCCCGACTGTTGGAAATTTTGACAGGGGAGCAAGAGGAGGAATAATACAATGAAAGTTGTTCTTCGTGAAGATGTAAAGAAATTAGGAAAAAAAGGTGATATTGTTGATGTTAAGGATGGATATGGCCGCAATTATTTGATCCCCCGGGGTCTGGCTGTGCCTGCTTCTAAAGGGGTTCTTAAAAATGCATCTTTTGTGCAGGAAAGCCGCGCCAAAAAGGATGCCCGTGAGGAGCAAAGTGCCCGGGAGTTGGCAGTTCGCCTAAAGGATGTGACCGTGACCGTCAAAACTAAGGCGGGAGAAGGCGGCAAGCTCTATGGAGCGGTTACGAGCCGGGATGTGGCTGCGGAATTGGAGAATTTGCTATCTCAGAAAGTAAACAGGCGCAAGATTGAACTTCCTGAACCGATCAAAACGCCAGGACGCTACCCGGTCCTAATTCGCCTGTACCCAGGTGTGCAGGTAGAGATCACAGTAAATGTAGAAGCTAACTGAACCGCTTAAACTTGATGTCAGGAGAGGAGATGGCCAAATGGCCGGGGAATGCAAAAATGATCAGGACGCACACAATGTCACTGGTAGAAATATAACGCGCAGTGAGATCAAAAGCCGCATTGTTGCACTCTACCAGGTGTACGGTGATATTTACGGTTCTGAAAAGCTAGTGCTGCGAGCGAGCAAACTGGGAGTCCTCAAGCAGGTACGCTCAAACAGGCTTGGTGAGCAGGTTCTTGCCCTACAGAAGTTGATCCAAGGGGACCCTACCCTGAAAAAACCGCCGCGGATTGCAGAAATTCCGGAGATCCTGGATGATCTTGAAGATGACATTGCCCAGGTTATTGCACGACGACTTGTAGAGGAAGACCTGGAAAGGAAGATTGCCGAAAAGATCCAGGAGCGCCAGGAGCAGTACCTGAACGATATGAAGGTACAGGTGCTCAAAGAGAAGGGCACTCCAGAGAGCGCCACAACCCTAAAAAAACTGGCAGTTCTAGAAAAAATGAAAACGGTGCACCTGAACGCATCAGTGAGTGAGATCCTGCGTCCACAGTCCGTAGAGGAAATCATCGGCCAGGAACGGGCATTGAAGGCACTGATTGCTAAACTGGCGGCACCTTATCCCCAGCATATATTGCTCTACGGACCGCCCGGTGTAGGAAAAACCTCCGCGGCTCGCATTGCCCTAGAGCATGTCAAAGCTTTGCAAAGTGGGACATTTCAAGATGATGCCCCATTTATTGAGGTTGACGGTACAACCCTGCGCTGGGATCCCCGGGACATTACCAACCCCCTTTTAGGATCTGTGCATGACCCCATTTACCAGGGTGCCAGGCGTGACTTAGCGGAAAGCGGTGTTCCAGAACCGAAGGTTGGCCTGGTGACTGAAGCTCATGGGGGTGTTCTATTTATCGATGAGATCGGGGATGTGGATTCCATCCTCCAAAACAAGCTGTTAAAGGTACTGGAGGACAAAAAGGTGATCTTTGAGTCATCATATTACGATCCCAGCGACCCCATGATACCTGAGTACATCAAAAAACTTTTTGAAGAGGGAGCCCCTGCGGATTTTGTCCTGATCGGAGCCACCACCCGGGAGCCGCGGCAGATCAATCCCGCATTCCGTTCCAGGTGTGCGGAGATTTTCTTTGACTGCTTGACACCGCTGGATATCCAAAAAGTTTTGCGGCAGGTGGCGCGCAAGCTGGGAGTTTCTCTCGGCCACGGCCTCGCTGAAACAATCAGTGAATATACCATTGAGGCGCGCAAAGCCACCAACATCCTGGTGGATGCCTACTCCGTGGCATGTTATCGCCACAAAAACTTAGGAAATGCGAAGAATATAAAGGTTACTCTTGATGACCTGCAGGAAGTTCTTCAGGTGAGCAGGTTAACCCCTTATGTTACAGCACACGCGGAGCCTCGGGGTGAGATCGGACGTGTTTTCGGCTTAGCAGTTGCGGGTTTTATGGGGACCATTATTGAGATCGAGGCTATCGCCTTCCCCGCCAGAAAAGAGAGGCAGGGAACCGTTCGCTTCAATGATGCCGCAGGAGCCATGGCCAAGGATTCGGTTTTCAACGCACTTGCTGTTTACAGGAATATCACAGGCAAGGATGCCGCTGATTTTGATATCCATGTTAACATCGTCGGTGGGGGAAGGGTGGAGGGCCCATCTGCCGGAGCTGCCATTTTCCTCGCCATTTACAGTGCCCTTGAGGGCACCCCCTTGCGTCAGGATGTAGCGGTAACAGGTGAGCTTTCCATCCAAGGCCAAGTGCGTGGTGTTGGAGGAGTCACTGAAAAGATCTATGGTGCACGACAGGTAGGGGTCAAAAAGGTGCTGGTTCCCCAGGAGAACAGCCGTGAATTAGCCGGGGAACTGTGGGGTGTTCAGGTGGTCAGTATTGATAAGATCACTGAGGTCTTTCCCCACGTTCTTATTCCTGAAGACACAGCGGGGGAGAACTGATGGAACGTTTAGATCGTATCCCCCCTCATAATCTAGAGGCGGAGCAGGCGGTATTAGGTGCCCTGCTTCTGGCCCCAGACAGCTTCGCGGTTGTGTCTGAGATTTTACTGCCGGAAAGCTTCTATGGGGAGGGGCACCGTGAGATATATACTACTCTTAAGGAGATGGCTGAATCCGGTCGCCCCATTGACCTGGTGACCGTAACCGAGGAGCTGCAGCACCGCGAGATCTTAGATAAAGTAGGGGGTGCCACCTATCTGGCTGAGCTGGCCGGATCAGTGCCCACCGCGGTTAATGCAGGTTACTATGCCAGTATTGTGGCAGATAAGGGACTGCTGCGCGCCCTAATCAATATTTGCACCCAAATTGTTGCCCAGGGTTATGAGGATGGGGTGGAAAGCGAAGGTCTCCTGGATGATGCAGAGCGAATGATTCTGGCTTTGAGCCAGAAGCGCATCACCAGGAGCTATCGTTCTATTCGGGAACTGCTGGTAGAAACCCTTGAGAAGATCGAACTGCTTTACCAAAAAAAGGGGGGCGTTACCGGCCTTCCCACGGGGTTTAGTGACCTAGACAACTACACATCAGGGTTTCAGCCCAGTGACCTCATTTTGCTGGCTGCCCGACCCTCCATGGGTAAGACTGCTTTGGGGCTCAACATCGCTCAAAACATGGCAGTAAAATATGAGATTCCAGTAGGCATCTTCAGCCTAGAGATGTCCGGGGATCAGGTTGTGCAAAGACTCCTCTGCTCGGAGGCCCTGGTGGACCAACAGCGGCTGCGCACAGGGTTTTTAAATGAGGATGATTGGCCGCGCCTGTTAAAGGCTGCAAACAGGTTATCTGAAGCCCCTATTTTCATAGATGACACCCCGGCGATCACACTTTTGGAGATGCGCAGCAAAGCCCGCCGCTTAAAGGTCGAACATGGGGTCGGCATGCTGATGATTGATTACCTGCAGCTGATGCAGACCGGTAAGCGTTCGGAAAACCGTGTCCAGGAGATCTCCGAGATCTCCCGCTTCCTTAAATCGCTGGCCAGAGAACTGGACGTTCCGGTACTGGCACTCTCCCAGCTCAGCCGTGCCGTGGAGCAGAGGGGTGGAGACCGCAGGCCTATCCTTTCCGACCTGCGGGAGAGCGGCAGTCTAGAACAGGACTCGGATATTGTCATGTTTATCTATCGCGATGAATACTACGATAAAGAATCCGAAGACAAAGGGATTGCTGAAATCAACATTGCCAAACAACGCAACGGTCCCACCGGATCCATACAACTAGCCTTTCTCAGCGAATACACCAAGTTCGTCACCCTAGAAAAACGCGAACCCCCGGAGGAATAAAGGAGGAGCAATGAAAAAATATGACTGCATCATCATCGGTGCTGGTCCTGCGGGAATCTTTTGTGCTTTTGAACTGGTGAGGCAAAAAGAAAATATAGATGCTGAAAGCTCTGGACCAGGTGGCTCCGGGTGTTTACTCCCCGCATACCCTGCTATACGGCGTTGAGGTGAAATTTTATTCGTCTCGCCTGGAGGTTTCCCGTACTTTGGAAACCAAGCTCAAGAACCTTTTTGTGGCAGGAGACGGTGCTGGAATCACCCGCGGCTTGGCACAGGCCTCTTTGAGTGGGGTAATGGCCGGCCGTGAGATTGCAAATCGCTAAATAACCGGGACCAGGCTGCTTTCCACATCTCACTTTGCCAGACTTGCTTTATTGTCTTTTTGCAGGGCACGTATTTCCTATGATATGTTCAAGAATGGGGCATGTTAGACCTTCGTGTTATGCCTGCGCCTGTGTTTGCCCATACCTGTCAGCGTTTTATAAAGAGTACTGGGCAAAGAGCGTGTTCCCTATCCTTGCTGGATATTCACCAGAGGTATCCAGATTAAAGATGTTGACAGAAGTGCGTTTATATTGTAATATAGCATCTGTAAAAACAGTTGCATGTATGCACGCAAGCACGTAATATAAGTAAAAGAATGGTAAGCATTTAAAAATCATGGGCCATTAGCTCAGTCGGTAGAGCACCTGACTTTTAATCAGGGTGTCACAGGTTCGACTCCTGTATGGCTCACCAGTGATACAAAGGCTTCCAGTGGATGGAAGCCTTTGTTATTGGCGTTTTGTCCAACCGTCCCCTTGATCTACTTAACGTAATTACGGAAAAACTTGCCGTTATTTTGGCAAAGGGCTCTCATTGCTGCTGCAAGTATCCCAGACATACGCATTTCTTCCGCAGGCCTGTTGCTGGCACGATATTTGCATTATATAATACATATTTTTCGAAATATTACAAACAGAAGCCGAGGGATATTATGACTATTAATTGCGAGCACTGGAAAGAGTACGATTCAATCAGCGGACCTATCAGTTATTGTGAACTATCAGCTTTTGGGCATAAACTAACTGCTCAAGAACTAGAGAAGATCGGCTGTACGGCGGAAAAGCGTAAACTATGTGGAGCATCAATGGAGTTGAATATGGGTGTAGCAGCAACACCTACACCTGCCCCTGCCCCGGTGGTCATTTCCTCTTCTTGTGACTCACCTAAGGCGGTTGCGGCAGCTACTGTAGGAAATGCCGAAAAAAAGGCGGCATCCCCATTTTTCAGTCTGCTTGTGCTGGGAATCTTGGCCGGTTGTTATATTGCTTTGGCAGGTTCTTTATCCACAGTCGTCACCAATGACTTGGCAAGCTATGTAGGAGACGGCTTATCCCGGCTTATCTCCGGCCTTGTTTTTTCACTTGGTTTGATCCTTGTTGTTATCGGTGGCGCAGAGTTGTTCACCGGCAATAGCCTTATGGTAACAGGATGGTTGGAAGGAAAGATCCGTGGCAGACAGGTGGCAAGAAACTGGACAATTGTCTTTTTTGCTAATTTTATTGGCTCAATATTGATTGCCTGGTTTTTCTATCTCAGCGGTGTCTGGGAGATGAATGGTGCCCTGGTAGGCGCCAAGTCGGTTTTGACTGCCAATGGTAAGGTTGGTTTAACATGGACTCAAGCTTTAGTCAGGGGGATCCTCTGCAACTGGCTGGTTTGTCTCGCGGTATGGCTGTCCAGCGCCAGTAAGGATGGAGTTAGCAAAATCCTCTGCATTGTGTTTCCGATCACGGCTTTTGTCGCCTGTGGATTTGAGCACAGCATTGCCAATATGTTTTTTATTCCGACAGGCATTCTCCTCAAGAGCCAGCCAGCAGTTTTAGCTGCGGTAGCCCCGATCCTGGGGACAGATCCGGCGGGAGCGGTGTCAGCACTGGCAAATCTGAACTGGGGCTCTTTTATCGTAAAAAACCTAATTCCTGTAACAATAGGAAACATTATTGGCGGTGCGATCTTCGTCGGTACTTTTTACTGGAGTGTCTTCTTAAAACCCTCTTGGAGAAAACCGAAAATATTAGTAAATGTTGCAGGAATGCTGACACGGTTGTTTTCACATTAATACTGGGTAAAATGGGGTTTACGAAGCAGGTCTTTATTTAATAGTTGTGATGGGTGTTCGTTTGTTATTAGAAATACGGCAGGGAGTGTATAGGTTCCCGTGCTACTCCGTTGCGCGGGAGAGTCTTCCCTGTGATACATGTGATACAGCTCAGGTCATCTAAAACGGTGTCTAGGTTTGCTATATTGCTTTATTTCTTTGGGGGGTACTTCCTGATGGGGGTACCCCCTCTGGTTCCAAGGTTTTGTGTTAACTGCGCTTTGTCTTGTACCTCTAATCCCCCACTTTGTTGACGTAATATTAAAGATATGTTATTGTATATATACCGGTATATACAGGTAAAGGTGAGTATTAATAAACAACACTAACAACAAGCATTAAGGGGAGGGGTGATTAAGAAAGACAAGCTGTCGGTCGACAGAAATATATTAAAAGTCGACAGTAAATCAGTAAAACTTTTTTAAAATGGAGGTAGTAAATTTATGAGTGATAAGGAGAAGCTTTATCAGGAACGCTTGAATAGGTTTGTTACGGCGATGGATGTCGGTAAACCAGACAAGGTGCCAATT
>DUMY01000061.1 GCA_012839645.1 Syntrophomonadaceae bacterium | reverse complement strand
CGGCATCCGCAAATCTCCTTATCTAGTAAATTTGCCTGAATGCAATAAACTAATTGACATTGGACATAATACAAGAGAATTGTTTTTCCTATTCAATAAATCATTTTTCCCGAACGCTGAAGAATTAATCTTTTTTTTTGAAACGGGTCGCGACACCCAAAAGAAGGAGGGAGTCAGGGTGGCCCTGTGGGAACTTTCTATTTTATTACTAGCAATTTTAGTTGTAGGAGGTCTGGCTTGGATGTCCAAAAAGAAATTTTCCGGAAGTGGACCCTACCGGAAAAATATTCATTCTGCCCAAGAAAAAACACCCGAGAGCAGCCGACCTATCCAGCAAAAAGAGGATATGGAGGTTGCGGAGGAGGTGACACCACCCCTCTCATACCAGGTATCCCAGCAGGAAAAACATCATGTTTTACCGGAAATCCCTCATTCCTACGGGGATACCTATATAACCGCAATTGCTCGTGACCCTTACTGGGTCTTCGCACACTGGGAAATCAGCGAAGCCACAAAAGAAGATATGCGCAAGCGTTACGGCCATGATACCTGGGGATCATCCCACCCCGTCTTGAAAGTATATGACGCTACAAATCTTTACTATTTTGACTCGCGGGAGGCTGTTGAAATACAGATCAACGATTTCGCCAACAATTGGTACGTTAACACCGGGGTGCCGGGTCACAGCTATTTTATAGAACTTGGCCGCATTCTGCCTGATGGAATTTATATCTTTATCGCCCGTTCCAACATGGTGAGTACCCCCAGGGACGATGTCTCCGAAATCGTCGATCTGGAGTGGCTGCTTCCCACGGAATACGAAAAACGGGTTTACGGAAGATATATAGAAGTACATGGCTCTCCTGGTTTTATCGAGGAAATGGCACTAAAAGCTGTTGCAGCTAAAGAACGCGAAGAATACATCAGTTCTCCCATGGACTGGTAAATACCACTGGAAGGGAAGAAATTATGACAAAAGGTTACTTTGCATTGATTTTACACGCCCACCTCCCTTATGTCCGCCATCCGGAACATGAATACTTTCTAGAGGAAAAGTGGTTTTATGAAGCGATCACAGAAACCTATCTTCCCCTCCTCTGGACATTTGAGAAGCTGGCAGAGGATGGGGTCGATTTCCGGGTTACTTTTAACCTCTCACCGACGCTGATTTCAATGTTCAACGATGAGCTCCTCCGCCAGCGCTATGTTCGGCATTTGGAGCGCCTTTTGGAACTGGCAAACAAAGAAGAGGCCCGCACAAGATACCAGCCGGAGTTTCATGGCACCGCCCTGATATACCGGGATCTGTTCTCCCGGGCACACTACCTCTTCACAGAAAAATACCACTGGAACCTTGTAGAGGCCTTTAAGCGGCTTCAGGACGCCGGCAAACTGGAAATTATCACATCCGGAGCTACACACGGATACTTTCCCTTGTTAGGGGTGCAGAGGGAGGTTATCAACGCCCAGGTAGCAATAGCTGTTGACCTCTATGAGCGCTGCTTCGGGCGGCGCCCAACAGGATTCTGGCTGCCGGAGTGCGGTTTTAAGCCTGAAGATGATAGAATTTTGAAGAAACATGGAATCAAATATTTTTTTGTTGAGAATCATGGGATTCTCTATGCCTCCCCACGCCCTAAGTACGGAAGCTATGCCCCAGTTTACTGTCCCTCAGGTGTAGCAGCCTTTGGCAGGGATAGAGAGTCTTCTAAACAGGTTTGGAGCGCAAAAGAGGGGTATCCTGGGGATTTTAACTACCGGGATTTTTATCGTGATATCGGCTATGACTTGGATCTTTCCTATATAGGACCTTACCTTCCCGATGGTCACATCCGTACCCATACAGGAATCAAATACTACCGGATCACCGGCACAGGTGATCATAAAGAACCCTATGTCAGGTCCTGGGCATTGGAAAGGGCAGCAGAGCATGCAGGGAACTTCATGTTCAACCGCGAAAAGCAGATAGAGTGGCTTTCCGGCATTTTCGACCGCAAGCCAATAATCGTTGCCCCCTATGATGCTGAACTTTTCGGGCACTGGTGGTTTGAAGGCCCCCAATGGATTGACTTTTTGATTCGAAAGATCCGCTACGACCAAAATAACATCGAGATGATCACTCCGGGTGATTACCTAAAGATCTACCCTTGTAATCAGGTATCAACTCCCTGTGAATCCAGTTGGGGTTGGAAGGGCTATCATGAGGTTTGGCTGAATGGTGCCAATGACTGGATCTGGCGACATTTACATAAAGCTGGAGAGCGAATGATCGAGCTGGCCAATTCTTATCCTGAGTCAGAAGGAATACAGAGGCGCGCCCTCAATCAGGCAGCTAGAGAACTTCTCCTGTCACAAAGCAGTGACTGGCCCTTTATCATGAAAACCGGAACAATGGTAGAATACGCCAAAGTGCGTTTCCAGTCACATATCGCTAACTTTAACAGAATTTACGAAGAAGTCAAAAGAAACTCCATCGATGAAGGGTGGCTGAGCTGGATAGAGAGCAGCAACAACCTCTTCCCGGAGATCGACTACCGTGTCTACCAGACACACCATGTAACCGACCTCCCGGGTCCACTCTCCAAACAAGCAGCGGTTAGTGGATAGTAGTTTAGTAGTTGGTAGTTGGGGGTGTTCGGTCAAGACATGGGTAACACAAATGGTTCAACCCTTAGGTAACACTCCATTTATTATTTTAGATAAAATTAACGTAATGGATCAGAGGAACGGCAAACCGTGTGAACTTTTGACCTCTTCTGATCCAAACTTTTTGGTAGGTATAATAGAAGCTGAACCAGCTTATGCTAACAGGCAAGCTGCTTTTTTTTAATCGGACTAAAAATGGATCAAGAGAGCCGTCCCCTTGATCCACTTGATCCACTTTGAGCTAATCTACTTGTGACCATTCCCAACAACTAACGACCAACCACCAACCACCAACCACCAACCACTATTTTAGGATATCTTGGATTTTTTGTACATACATGTCGGTTAGGGATTCCGCGACTTCTTGATTGAAGGCTTCACTATATACTCTGCAGACCGGTTCGTCAGCATCGGGGAGTACCATTGCCCACCCTTGGGGGTGTTGCACTTTGATCCCTTCTGCGGTTTCGATTTTTTGTTCGCCGGATTCCTCTGCCAGGTGGCGCAGCACTTTACCCTTATCATCCCAGTCGACCTCTACATCTCTCCTGGCTGTGACAAATATCGGAAGTTCAGCTAAAACTTCTGAAAGAGGCCTTTCCCTACGTGCTAAAAATTCAGCCAGTGACGTCAATACTGCGAGAGCATCGCTGTAGAGGAGAAACTGGGGGCAACGCTGCTGAGAAGCACGCACATCCTCTTCTAGAAATGTCTGCATCATGGCCCAGGGTGCTGTTTTTGTTCGTCTGACATCTCCTCCCTGCTGCCTAGCCATCTCCACTACCGATTCCGGAGCCGTCACCGGTAAGGCTAAAATGGAGTTCTGGTTGGACTGCATCGTAATCAGGGAAAGGAGTGCAAAAAATTTATCTTCGCTGACGATCCGACCTTGATCATCAACCAGCACCACCCTTTCACCACCCGAATCCAGAACAGCACCATAATTAGCTCCCTGTTCCCGTACAACCTCACCGAACTGCTCCGCAGCTTTCAGCAGTTCCGAGAATGTCTGGGAATGAGTGCGGGGGGCAGCAAAGGTGATCATCTGGCAGCCCAGAGCATCAAAAAGACCGGAAAGCAGAGCACCGAGCTGACTAGGGTCGTAGTCGACAACAATCCTTGTCCGTGCGCGCCCGATTAGTTCCCTATCGAGGAATTTCAACAGATAATTGAGGTAAGAACGGTTGACATCAGGCAGGTATTCCACCGGGTGAATTTCTTCCCTCACTGCATAGCGGTATTCCTCACGGCTCAGCAGCCCCTCCACTTTGCGCTGTTCACCGCGAGAGCAGTCCGCTCCCCGCTCGTTCATCAAACGAATGTTGATCTTATTATGGCCCACCCGATAGATGTGAACCCCCCCTAACAAATCAAAGGCACGGATACCATAGCGGTGTACCGGCAGGGTTACCTTTCCCAGATCAACAACCTGCAGACCGGTACTCATCAGACCGGAAAGGACAGCATTTTTGATGATGTTTGTATCTGGGTATCCGTCGGTACCCAAGGAAAGCCTACCCTGTTCCGCAAGACTCGAACCCAAGGCCAGCCCGAGGTAGCAGACAAAATCCGGAGTGATCTCTGTGAAAAGGTCGCCGGTAATTCCGCTGTTGCCGAAAAGTCGCGGCCGGCCGCAGTTTCCCCACACAAGGCTCTTGGAGAGCCGCGTCCCCTTTTCCACCCACTTCTCGGGCCAGATCTTGACCCCGGGTTTGACTACGCTCCCTTCACCAACAACACTCCTATCTCCGATCACAGAACCCTCAAAAACCCTGGCAGTTGATAGCAGACGAGCCCCTTTTCCTAGAACCGCCCCACGCAGCTCTGCCCCTTCCCCTACCATGGAATTATCCCAGAGGATACACCTTTTCAGGGATGATCCCTGTCCGATCTGCACACCATTGCCGATCACCGCCAGGGGACCGATTCTGGTATTGGAGCCAAGAATGCAGTCATCGCCGATGACAACCGGTGGGTTTAACTCAGCTGATGGGTCAACCCGCACATTCTCGCCCATCCAAATACCATCACTGACATCTTGGCCAGGTAAAGAAAGAAGTGTGCCCTTCTTCTCTAAAATGTCAAACTGTGACTGCATATACTGCTCTACATTGCCGATATCACACCAGTACCCTTCGGTTACAAAGGCGTAAAGGGGTTTCCCCGCAGCCAACAAACGTGGGAAAAGATCTTTAGAAAAGTCAACCATCTTGTTTTCATCGATATATTCTAGGACCTCCGGCTCCAGGATGTAGATCCCTGTGTTAACAGTATCGCTGAAAACCTCCCCCCAACCCGGCTTTTCCAAGAAGCGCACGATCTTTCCTTGTCCATCTGTGATCACAACCCCATACTCCAGGGGACAAGTAACTGTAGTCAGAACCAATGTCGCCAGAGCTTTTTTTTCTCGATGAAACTCGAAGGCCTCTTGCAGACTGCAGTCGGTCAGTGCGTCCCCACTGATCACCACAAAGGTTTCATCCAGAAAAGCAGCGGCATTTTTTACACTTCCTGCTGTACCGAGAGGGGTATCCTCAATGAAATACCTCAAATTGACACCGCGACCAAAATTGCTGCCATCACCGAAATAACCCTTGATCTCTTCGGGCAGGTACTGCAGGGTAACAGCAGTTTCGGTTATATTGTGTCGGCTCAGTAAGTCGACAATGTGCTCCATACAGGGGCGGTTCAGCACCGGCACCATGGGTTTGGGCAGAGCACAGGTCAGGGGGCGGAGGCGCGACCCTTCTCCTCCGGCCATGATCACTGCTTTCAATGATATCTCCCCCCTTTAATGGTTTCTGTTAATTCTTCTGTTCGTTCTTCTCCTATGAGATATCCAGGAACCGTATACCTGCCAATATCTGCTATTCCCTGGGACATTTTTTTCTGCAAGTCAATTTTCGCAAGCCAGGAATCGGTCTTCCAAGCGCTGGCTTCATAGTCATCGTGAACCTCTGCATAAACTTCCCTGGTTTTGTAGGCGATTTCCTCCCAGGTATAAAGCTTGCGCAAGTCCTGATAAGCTCGCTTGGCTAACCTGTTCGCCAGGTCTGGCTCATGCAGCAGACGCAAAATATTGTCAGCTAAAGAATTGGAATTTCCCACATAGCACTTCAAACCATTTACTTCATGGTGAACGATCTCACCAAGCCCCCCTACATCTGCCACAACTACCGGGGTATGGGCGGCCATAGCCTCCAATGCCACCATCCCAAAGGGTTCGTAGAGGCTGGGGAAGACAGCCACATCCGCCTCCCTGTAGAGGAAATCCCTGATGTCGTCATCGATATAACCGGTGAAATAAACCCTCTCATTAACTCCCATATCCTGGGCTTTGTTTTTCAGATAATCCAATGCCGGCCCCTTACCGGCGATAATGAACTTAACATCTGAATAATACTGGAGCACCTTGGGAACTGCATCCAGGAGAATTTGGGCACCCTTTTCCTGGACGAGCCTCCCCACAAAAAACACGATCTTTTCACTAGGAGCGGCATAGTGGTCCCGGGAAAGGTGTTCCACATTCCTCCGCTGATAGCGGCCGAGATCGACCCCATTGGGAACGATCCGCATTTTGTCAGCAGGTAGTTGAAAAACACGCTTTAATTCCTGCTCCATATAGTGACTACAGACGATAACCCGCCAGGATTCATAGGTCAACCACCACTCCACATCGCTGATGTAGCGTTGGAGGTCATTATGTAGACCCTGATTGCGCCCATACTCAGTAGCATGGATAGTGGCAATCAAGGGTTTTCTGTATGCCTGTTTAAGCGCCCTCCCCGCGTAGGCAACAAGCCAATCATGAGCGTGTACCAGGTCTATCTCATCCATGGAATTGACGAGAGGTACAGCATACTCCACCATACGAAGGTTAAGCTGCAGGATCCAGGTAAGAAAATCCGGGGCAGAGAGATTATAGGGCTGCAACCTGTAAACGAAGACACCGCCGACCTCCTCGTGTTCTTTGGAGTTCGCATCACCGATAGTGATCAGGTGCACCTCATCCCCCGCCATTGCCAGCGCAGTTGTCAGGTCATAGACATGCTGGGCCAGTCCCCCCACACTACGTGGGGGATACTCCCAGGAAAACATTAAAATCCGCATTACCGCATCTCCTTGCACATTCTTGTTGTGACATCTCAAATATCCCACGCAGAAAGCCTCTGCTCAAGAGAGTGGTGAGCCAACCCTTGAGATATATTGAGAACTTTTTGCCTTCGGGGTACCTGGCACCACTTAGTCCGCGTGGAATTAGGGGATTTCTCCGGTGTGGATTTCCAGGCTCCAATTTCTCCCACGGTTGTTGTCCCAATTTCCGGCATGGTCTTTAAAACAGAAGTTAAGCCGGCTTTCATCATCAGCTACAAACTCGACCTCCCATGCTCCGTTGCTCCTTTTCATAGGCAGATCGGAGACAGAATTCCAGCTGTGAGAAAGCCCATAACCTCTGTGCAGGTAAATGTCCCGTGCCCCTGCTTGTGCCAGGAGTCCGTCGTACTTAACAGTCACCCTTTCTCCCAGGGTCAAGGGAACAGGGGAAACAGCAACACCCCCCTCTACCTCCACCTCCCGCCTTTTTCCATTAGCACTGCCTTGGGCGGTGCGGTGAGTTCCGATTTCACTGCGGCGTTTTCGCTGTAACAAATACACCACTCCCTTCAAAAAATAGATGTCTGAAGCAGGATGTCCGATATTGAAAAAATAAGAGCTCAACAGCAGTTAAAATAAGCGGCTAACCTCTTGCCGCGGCAACAGTCCAATTTTTCTCTTTTAGTATGCAACCCCGCAAGGTAAATATACGGGAAATACATGAACGAAATAGAATTTAGGGATAATAAACAATAGAAATAGAAAATGGAAAGCGGGGGAAAATATGATTCCCTTTTTCAAATGGCTTGGTAAAATTATCAGGCGCTCAGCAGGCAAGGCCACTGGACACTTACTAAAACCAGGTGCTCCTGGTTATCAGGAAGAACGCACCCTCACTTCGAACCTGGATAATAACTTGAAAATAATCACTGAATACGGGACATGAGGTCATCGCTGAGCCCAAAAATTTCAGTGATTATTTTCAAGTTATTATCCAGGTTCGAAGTGAGGGTGCGTTTTTCCT
>DUMY01000060.1 GCA_012839645.1 Syntrophomonadaceae bacterium | reverse complement strand
CTGTAACTTTTTGCATTCCCTGCAGCTCCTTAGGATCCATATATTACTCCTGTACTCCTGCTGCCTCTGCCCAGACATCTCGTAAATCCTCTACCAAAGAAAGCACTTCATCTATGATTTTATCGTCTTTTTTTATATTGGCGTCCATCACACGTCGTTTCCAGTAATCATAGAGCTGAAAGAGGTTTTGGGATATTTCATAGTCCATTTTCAAAGTACTCATCAATTCAGAGATGATATCCTGAGCATTAATCAAGTTTACATGTGCCTCACCGGGATTACCGGACTCAACAGCTTGTTTCCCTTTTTTCAGAAAAAGAATAAGTCCATCATAGAGCATCAGCAAGAGCTTGCCTGGATTAGCAGTTTGGACAGATGTTGTTTTATACCGATTATACGCATTCGTAGTAGGAGAGTACATAAAAGATCACCTCTTTGATATTCCTCATCTCTGTGCTTTTAAACACGCTGATCGATTAAGAACCCGATCATCTCCTGCAGCTTCACCGCTAACTCCAGCAGTTCCTGCGGCGGGATCTGACGGATTACCTCACTTGTTTCAGGATCAATCACCTGCACTACCAGCCGTTCTGTCTCCTTGTGAAAGCTGAAGTTCAGCTGAAAATTGATATCATATTCACTCCTTAATAACTCCACCAGCGGCTGCTGACCGATATCCTGCCCTTTTTCGTCTTCCGGTTTTAGTAAATCCCGATTTTCCCTCACTGCCTCTTTACTATTAACCACATTATTATTCTTGTAATCCACCGGCTCCGTGACTGCTCTGCTCTCATCGATCCGCACCACACATTCCCCCTACACCATTATAATTATTGCCCTCCACCCATAAACTGCATAGTAAGCCACATACTTTGGGCATTCATTGTAGCAATCGCCTGCTCCATGGCCGTAAACTGCCTATAATAACGCTCCTCCAAGCGGAGGTATTGATCCTCCATCCTCATCATACGCTCATCAATCTGACGTACCGTACGGCTGATATAGCTGTTATCATAAAGACTCCCGGCTGAGCCTGCCTGCCTTGTAATCCGCGACATGGCATTATTGACAGAATCATAAAGACGGACAGCAATTCCTTTTTGTGCCGGGTCGGTAATCTCGTTCCCTTCCTTATCCCTGGTCCTGGTAAAGAGATTCATAACCGCCTCTGCATTGGACTGCAGAGCCTCCCGCAGCCTTTTTTCATCCAGGTGCAGCTTCCCCCGCTCCTGATAGTATCCAGTGGTAATCCCGATCATACTGAGCTGGTCAGCTTTCCCAGTATACTCTTCAAAACCCCTGGTAACTGTTACCTCATCTGTGATCCCCTGCACTATACTAGACAAGACCGCCCTCATCTCAGCCAGAGCACCGTTCAAAATTGTGTCCCCTTTAAGCAGCCCACTGCGAGCTTTCTCCTCCCAGGCATCGATCTGACGATCTGTCAGACCGCCATCCCGTATCTGCTCTTCAGTCAGGGGGCGGTAGGAGGAAAAACGCTCTTCATAGAGCTTTTTATTGATACTTTCCAGGATTTCATTATATTTCTCGACAAAACTCTTGATCGAGTCCACCATGCGGTCGATATCTTGTTCCAAGGAAACGGTAACAGTTCCCTCACCATTGAAGTTGAGAGTAATGCCGTTGACTGTATAGGTATTGTCGTAGCTGGTCAACCCCAGTCCATTAATCTCGAAACGGGCATCTTTTGCAGCCTGTTCATTTCCTTCATCAATTTTTAGAACATTTGTCAGAAAAGCACCGGAGATGACCTGAATCTGCGCGCCGTTCTGTCTGATGCCGGTCTTGTGGGTAGACAAAGAAACTTTATCAACCGATGGATCGTAAAACATGCTGACCCCGCACTCTTTATTGATTCTGGCTATCAGAGAATTGAGGGTTTCTTTCTCTCCGTCAACATTTATTGTGTGTGACTGGTTGTCAACTTTAATTGTAAAAGAGAATGTGTTGCCTTCCTCCCAACCGAAGTCTCCAAGAAATTTATCCTTTTGTGACCAGAGAGAGGCGTTGGTGTCTATAGGATCATCTTCTGCAGAGATCCTGCCGGTGCTGCAGTTAGTAGCCTCACTGGCAAGCTCCTCCACCCTAACCTGGTATGAAGTAACAGGAGCATTGGAGCCAGCGCTGGCAGTGACAAGGCTTTCATCACTCGATACCACTCGTCTGGCCTGAAAATTCCTCTGCAGTCTCAGGTCAGAGACCACGCTCCTCAAGGACAGCAGGCTAGTATTGATGGACCGATATTCATCCTGGCGCCACCGCCAAATCTGCTTGTCCTGCCAGACTTTATCCAGACGCATCTGGTGCCCTCTCATCAGATCCTTTACGATCTGGTCGGTATCGATCCCCGTTGCCAGGCCGCTAATACGGTTGATCCCAACCATCTCTATGTCTCCTCTCTTGTATACATGCTTCATTATATATATCGTCTGATTGGCATAAAAACTTTAGAGGTAAGTAACTGATTTTCAAGAGCCTATACAAGCAGCTTGCACCGTAATAGGCCTATGCCCTGATAAGGTTTGTGGAATCCCCTTTAAAACACCTTAATCATCAACACGCCAGATCATTATACTCAACCACGCTGCGGTTTCCTGCCGGTAAACACCATTTTCCGATCTGTTTTTAGTGTTTATCACCCTAGCAAAAAACCGGCAGCGTCTTCACTGCCGGCCTGATGTTTTATAAATCAGTCTCTACTTATCGTCCTTTTCATCTTCCGTATAAGGCATAGGATCCCACGGTGGATCATAACAGGGATCCCTGTCGGGATCATAGTCGTCTCCGTATTCCGGTGGACAGGGCTTCCAGGGCTTTTTGGGTTCCTTGCAGGGTTCACGTCCGTCCATCCCTAGCAGCATACGCAAGGTTTCCGTCTCTTCCTTTTCTCTCCGAATCATCATCTGAATGATGCACCTGCAGTGGTGACTAGGCACCATCTGAGCAATCTTATGCATTTGTGCGATTTCAGATTTATCCATCTTGATCACACGCTTTATGTAGTCCTGCCAGGCTCCAGTCATTTTTCATCCCTCCTTTTTATTCTTTTTTCTCTTGTTCCGGGTCTCTTTGATAAGGAAAATACTCGCCGGGTGGCCTTATTCCATCAGGGTCGTCCGGGCAGGGATGTTTATAGTATCGATCACAACAACTATTGAGGGCATTCCAAAACTCTGCATCCTGGGCCTCTTCTTTAATTATTCCTAGCAGAGCCTGGGCGACCGGAGGTGGAGCTGTCTGTGCAGCCTTTGCTAACAGTTGTATTTCCTCGAGGTCATACTCCATGGCTTTCTTATAAAGATGATGATGGGACATTTTGAAAATCCCCCTTTCTATGATCTGTTCTAGGGTCAGTTTATGCTGGACGATGGCATTTCGTTCCATATATATACAGCCAGTATCCCATTATCAGGTAATAATCTTGACATTAACTGAAATTTATAGTATTATGAAAAAAATATTACTTTTGACCAGTAACGCTGAATTCTCCTGGGGAGAAGCGGGGAAACCAATTTTAGGGGTGAATCCTCGCACTCAAATAATACTGTTTTACATACCATTGTATGAGTGAGTGTGAGATAGGGTTACCTTACAACCCGAATCCGTCAGCTAACCTCGTAGGCGTGGGAAGGAAAGCCATAAAGGCTACGATTTGGTCGTAAATCACTGCCCTTACCTTCAATATGCTTTCCGGGCAGTTTTTGTGTTTCAAGAAGCGGTCCTCCCGCGCTAGCTATTTTACATCCAATTCCAGAACAATCAGAAATAGACTAATCCCGCGGTATTTTACCCAGGATAATAAGCTTAGTTTGTTAAACAAAAGCTGAAAGCAGGATAAGATTCAATGAGACTTCCTTTTCCATGGTGCCATCCCTGTGGCTTATGTTTGCAGAAAACACCTGGAAAAGTTAAATGAATATGTGAAAGGACGGTGGAAGTTGCATGGCTATTAAACACGATGAGGTTACTGCTCACCACCCGGAACACCTGCATAAGCAGAGTGACAGCCGCACACGTAGGCAGTTTGCCCTGGAGAGAGCCACTGAACTGAGGGAGAAGATTAAGGACTACCTTAATGTAAAAGATGAGATCCCCACAGGCTTCGACCTGGCGGATGAGTATTCGGCAGCACGCTCACACATCCTGGATGCCTTGGAAGCAAGTGATGCGGACTGGGATGACTGGCACTGGCAGCTGGGCAACAGGATCAACACCGTAGAGTCTCTATCCCGTTTCGTTGATTTAACAGATAAAGAAAAACAGGAACTAAAAGAGGTTAGCTCACAACTGCGCTGGGCAATATCACCTTACTATATGGCACTGGTGATGTGTGACAAACCCCATGGCAGCGTATGGAAGCAATCTATTCCCAGCAAGCTGGAGATCACTGACAACAATGGCAGCGAAGATCCTATGGCTGAAGGATGGACATCTCCGGCTCCTGGAGTAACACGGCGCTATCCTGACCGCATGATTATTAATGTCACCAATAGATGCGCCATGTTCTGCCGTCACTGCCAGCGCAGACGCAATATCGGAGACAAGGATTTAGACAAAACACGCGCCATGCTGGAGGAAGCAGTGCAGTATGTGAGGGATAATGAGGAGATTCGCGATGTCCTGATTACAGGCGGGGATGCCCTCTTGTTGAGCGATAAAACCCTGGATTGGCTGCTGAGTGAGCTGCACAATATTCCACATGTAGAGATTAAGCGCCTGGGCACCCGCACTCCGGTGACCCTGCCCCAGCGGATCACACCGGAGCTGTGTACTATTTTGGAAAAGTATCCACCCATTTTTATCAACACCCAGTTCAACAGCCCGCTGGAGGTAACGCCTGAAGCCAAAGAAGCATGTGACAAGCTGGTTAAGGCCGGTGTGGTATTAGGTAACCAAGCGGTGCTGCTGCAAGGAGTAAATAACGATCCTTATGTGATGAAAAAGCTGAACCAAGAACTACTGAAGCTGCGTGTGAGACCCTACTATATCTTCCACGCCAAGAATGTAAAGGGCACCAGCCACTTTATCACTTCAATTGATGACGGGCTGGAGATTATGGAACACCTGCGGGGTTATACGTCTGGATTGGCAGTGCCCACTTACATTATCAATGCACCCTACGGCAGCGGCAAAACCCCTGTCGCTCCCAACTACTTTCTGGGAAGAAGGGGAAATCAGGTCCTGCTGAGGACATGGGAAAACAAGATTATACCTTATGATACACCGTAGTGGCAGTAGTGGTTAGTGGTTGGTAAATCCGTAGAGCAGACGCAAGGACCTGTCCTTGCGTCTTTTCGCGCCCAACCGCGGCTAGCCTCTAGGTGTTGCTCATCCTATTCCCACTTCCCACATCCCACTTAAAGCAGGCGTTTTTTCATTACATTATGGGCATATATCTCTAGTTCATCATTAAGGGAATCCAATTTGACCTCACCCTTGCGGGAAAGCGCCCTTGCTAAAAGAAGATCTGCTAGGTGAGGATTTTGGGCAAGTAAGGGACCATGTAAGTAGGTGCCAAAAGCATTTTTATATACTGCTCCTTCTGTTTTATCCTCTCCATTGTTGCCCCACCCCTTCAAGACATTACCTATAGGCTTTGCTTCGCCAAGAAAGGTACGCCCGGAGTGGTTTTCAAAGCCAACAATTGTAGTCAAGGGCACACCCCCTATCCTTTCTACCTCCTCCTGGAGATCCGCAGCTACCTCCAGAAGGATATTCCCCTTCAGTCTGTCTGGTCTTGCCTTTGTATGAGCATCAAAAAGGCCTATCCCAGGAAACATAGTGCCATTTTGCGCACTAAAGTGATGCCCCAGCACCTGAAACCCCAGACCGATACCCAACAGCACTGTTTCCTTTTCCACAGCTTCTAACAGATAGGGGCCCTTTCCCTGCAGATCCTTGACCACAATATCTACGTACTGTTCTGCTCCCCCTCCCAGGAAGATAAAATCATAATCAATAAAGGGCGACTTTTGACCAAATGATACCTCATCTACCTGTACCTGGATACCACGCCACTCGGCACGACGGCAGAAAACAATAAGATTTCCCCGGTCCCCATAGAGATTGAAGAGGTCAGGATAGAGATGGCATGCCCTGATCCGCACCCCTTACCACATCCTTTCCCATTTTCTGCAGGAGTTTTGCGTACTTATTAAGGCTCGTATAAGAAACCAGGACGTAATATTCCTCAGCACCTTGAAGTCCAAGGGTCTCTAAACTCTCCCGGCACCCCGGTTCCAGAATTAACTTTGATAGGGGAACACCGGCATACTTCAAGCGAACAGCGACATCCCCTGCACGGCGCCCCGAGCAAATCACCTTATTAATCGATTGATTATCCAGCATTTCGAAACCTGCATCCCAGAGCCAGGAAACATCCCTTCCATCTGCTGCCAGATCATTGATGGCAATTATCAGGGCTTTTTCCCCCTCTTTTCGTAATATCGTTTTTAAAACCTCATTCAGACCAGTTGGGTTTTTAACGAGAGCAAGAGTACAAGGACGGCCACGATAGATAAATCCCTCCATCCTCCCGGTAGCAGGTGCGAAATCCAAGAGGGACGCCTGAATAGCTTTCTCTGAAACACCCAAAATAACGGCTGCTGAACTGGCAGCCAAAATATTATAGACATTATAGAAACCTCGAATGTAAGCACGCAATCGAACAGTATCTGCAGCCGAACACCCTTCACTGGAACTATTCCAACGGCGAACAGTCAGAGTAAAATCCAGAGGGGAATCATCAACCTTTATGTCGCATGCTAAAAAATCTGGCACAGGTCTTCGGAAAGTACATCCAGGGCAGTAATAATCGCCAAGCTGACCATAGTGATAATAATGATAGTGAAGCGAATTCCCACAATCCGGACAAAACTTCCCCTCCCGGATGTCATAGTCACCTGTTTTGTCTTCACTTTGTTTCCCGTCAACACCATAATAGCTGACCGCAGAATGATCTCGCCCGGCAGCTACCACAAGGGGATCATCGGCATTTAGCAGAATCCTGGTGCTGGGAAGATCAGTCATAACTCGGCGCAGCAAGGTGATGTTGTGATCGAGTTCACAGAAGCGATCCAGCTGATCGCGAAAATAATTGGTGACAATAACCAGATCCGGTTGTACAGCCGGAAAAACCTTCTTCACACTCCCCTCATCTACCTCCAGGACAGCCACCTGGCTACGCGCTCTTCCATTCAGAGTACAGTCCTTGATCAGCGCTGTAGCCACACCGGCGATCATGTTTGCTCCCTCATAGTTGTTTGCCACGGATAAGCCCGATGACCGCAGTATGTGGGCAATTAGGTTAGCTGTAATGGTCTTGCCGTTGGTACCGGTTACGGCAACAACCTGGTCATAGGCAGGGGCCATTTTATATATTAGCTGTGGACAGATCTTTAAGGCAACACCACCAGGAAGGGATGTGCCTGAATAGCGAAAAAAACGGCAGAGAAAATTAACTAATTTTCCTGCCAGCAGTGCAACCCGAAAACGCATTTTATTTTTCCTCCATCTTTGCTATCAGTAGAAAACGTGATAGCTCTATACCCCCGCTCTTTATCGGTTGGAGGGTGTAATAGGCATGGAAACCGTTTCCATATCTGTTGTCAAAAATCATAAACATTATAAATTATTATAACAGTTTAGTTCTCGATAAAAAAGGAGTTTTAGAAAATCGCGGGGACTGATCTCGTGATCTGTTTTGCGAATATTTCAAGCCTGGCCCCCTACTCTGCCTTTTTTCTCATCGGGTAGAGCCAAAGACAACAGCAGAGCAATAATAGGCAGCAAGCAAATTACCTTGAGTACCGCCGGGACACCCCAAACATCGGCAGCAGCACCGAATGCCAAACCACCGATTGCACCAACCCCGAAGGCAAAGCCCAGGGTTAAACCTGAGGCTAACCCCACATTATGGGGAATCAGTTCCTGGGCATAGACAACAGTAACAGAAAAGGTAGAAATCAGGACAAAGCCGCTCAGAGCAGCCAAGGGCAGTGTCCATATGCCAGTGCTGAATAGGAACAGCCATAGTAAAGGAGTTACCAGGAGAAAGGACAAGACGATCACTTTTTTCCTTCCTATCCAGTCTGCCGCAGGACCACCGACAATTGTACCCACGGCTCCGGAAAGAAGAAAAACAGTCAGCAATAATGCCCCATACTCTTTACTACCGTGCAGATATTCCTCAACATAGAGGGGGATAAAGTTCGTCAGACCAATATGCACAAGGGAACGCACAATAACAATCATCACCAACAGGAAAAGGCCGTAGAGTACACCCTTCTTAACCGCGGTTTCTGAAACACCGGCTTCTGTTTCATCCTGAACATAACCGTCCTGATCCCCCTGACGCTGTATAGCAGGGATAAAATGGTTGAGCAGAAATGCAGTGATGAGAGCAATAACTAAAAACCACGCCATCCCCTTGCGCCCACTAAGGCTCAACAGCAATACAGCAATTACGGGCCCCAGACCATGCCCAATATTTCCCCCCACAGAGTAAATAGACATAGCTGTAGCCTTCCTCTCGCCACTGATCAAAAAAGCCTGCTTGGAACCCTCGGGATGGTAAGCTGCAGCACCGATTCCGTTCAAAGTAATGGCGATCAGTACAAAATAGTAGGAGGGCGCAAAACCCACGAAAGCCATACCCAGGGCAGCTACCAAGCAGCCTGCGGGAAGAAGCCAGAGAATCGCCTTGCGGTCACTCCAGATACCGAAAACAGGTTGGATTACAGAGGAAATCAGATTGGAAACCAATATAATTACACCTAATTGTGTATAAGAAAGAGAAAATTCCGATTTAAGGACCGGCAGCAAGACAGGCAGTGCTCCACCCATCATATCGGTAACTAAATGCCCAAAACTCAACAAGAACAAAAGACCAAGCCGCTGCACCAATGATTCCCCCTGTCTTTACTGCGGTAAAACTAATAAATCTGCCTGATTCATGCTTAATCTATCTTAATTGTTTCCTTATTGGACCATAAGTATCATACGCTACATAATCAGCAAATTCAAATGGAAGGACAGTGCACACCGTCCCCCTGTCACACTTTCATAATCTTGTCGATCTTTGCTGCATCTGCAGCCTCCTGCTCATCTCTTAGTTCACTGGTCAGAAGCTGCCCGGACTCCAAGAAAGAAAGGGCAGTTTCAAACCTGTTGACCAAAATCTGATTGATCTGGCTGTACCTTTCCCGGGCATCCTCCGGTTCTTGTACCCGCCCGCTCCAAATTCCGTCCATGCAGTCAAAAACGACATTTGTCAGGCGGCGCATGAGATCAGCTAATGCCGCCACACCGGCATCACGGTAAGGGGTTGTCCCCTCATAAAAAGAATTCACATTCTGCAGCCGCCCCTCACTCTTGAGCTGTTGGAAAGCTGTGGTACCCATCAGGATAATCTGGTGGTGGTAAAGCACATTGGCAGTGATCGCCAGGTTTTCAAGCAGGTGATTTCTTTTTAAGAATTCGAAGTTGGTCCTGATATCCTCCAGGTTAGAGTCGGGTTCAAACATGATAAACCCTACATTGGGTTCAATACCGTGCCTCCTGAGGATCTCCAACGCTCGCTCGTTCTGGGCAACTGTTGTCATCTTGTTCAGCCTCTTCAGTGACTCATCACGGCCGCTCTCCAGCCCAATCAGGATATTTCGCAGCCCAGCATCCACTAAAGCTTTTATAGTTTCATCGTGGATGTCATTAACCCGGGCTTCAATACCAAATGTAATATTCCTATCTTTGAGTAAAGAGGCCAATTGCAGAGCTCTCCGCTGCCCCCGCTCACCCGGCCCAAAAAAGTTGGGGTCTGTAAAATAAAACCGGCGTTTTCCCCACTTTGCTATAACCTCATCGATCTCCGCTGCAATGTTCTCCGGGCTGCGTCCCCGCCAGTGAGAACCTGTTCCGTAAAAAGGGTTGATATAACAAAAGGTACACCTCCCGT
>DUMY01000059.1 GCA_012839645.1 Syntrophomonadaceae bacterium | reverse complement strand
GTTTGGAATTTGCGTCAAATACCGCCCACTTTGCTAACAAGGTGGGGTTTTATTTTATTTATAGTCTTATGTCAAGCGTCATTATTTATAAGTTTATACTCCCCAATTTTCCTATATAGTGTTGATCTGCTGATTCCCAGCTGTTCAGCAGCTATTGAAATATTATTATTTGTTTTCTGCAAAACATGGCAAATCATTATTTTTTCTATATCTTTGAGGGAAAAGTTATTTTCTGTTCCATCCAGGGTTACAGCCGGGGCTGCAGGTTCGGAATCAATTTGATTGGAAGCAGCAGAAACCCCACTATTGATCTCTTCGGGTAGTTCCTCTGGCTTGATTACTCCATCTGTACACATACTTACCGCAAAAAGCATGGCATTTTCCAGCTGCCTTATATTACCTGGCCAGCTGTAGTTAATTATTTCTAAAGCTGCCAAATCGCTTAAGGATGGTGCAGTCTTTTGCTGTTTCTTGGCTGTGGCATTAATAAAGTGTTGAGCTAGAATTATAATGTCAGCTTCTCGATCCCGCAGGGGTGGAATGTTAATAGTTAGTGCCTTCAAGCGGTAGTACAGGTCTTTGCGAAATTGGCCCTTTTCCACTAGATGCAGCAGATCATTATTGGTGGCGGTAATTAATCTGAAATCCACAGGCATATAACGGTTGGCTCCAATTCTCATTACTTTTCCTTCTTCTAATACCCGGAGAAGCACTGGCTGCAGTTCCAGCGGCATATCCCCGATTTCATCCAGAAACAGAGTTCCACCATTAGCCAATTCAACCTTACCCTGCTTGCCGTGGCGTTTGGCGCCGGTAAAGGCTCCACCTTCATAACCAAACAGTTCGCTTTCAACTAATGTATGGGGGATAGCCGCACAGTTTAATGCAATAAAGGGTCCGTTAGGCCTGCTTTCATTATGGATTGCTTGAGCAAAGAGCTCTTTACCGGTACCGCTTTCACCCTGAATAAGTATATTAGCATTCAAATGTGCGAATTTTTTAGACATATTGATTGATTTTTTTAGTGGGCAAGAGTTTCCTATGATGTCATCGAAGGTGTAAGTGGCTTTTAAGCCAGCGTTCTGATTAACTAACTTTCTGGTTTGGTGTAATTGTTTAAAGGTCAAAACACAGCCGTACGTATTGCCGTATTGATCTTTTACCGGCTGCATTGAGTGTAGGTGTAACCGTTGATTTATTTTCTCATTTGATATCACAGTATCGCTGATCGATTTTCCTGTCTCTAATACGGATCTAATAACAGATTGCTTACCTAAAATGGATTCAATGGGCATACCCACAAGGTCCTTGTTCATATGATTTAGAATTTTTCTGGCAGGCACATTTGCTTTGTTAATAATCCCTTCCTTGTTGATAGTGATCACTGCTTCTTCGGCAGTTTCAAGGGTGACGCTGAGCAATTCATTATTTAATTCTAATTGAAATTCATTTTGAACAGCCCAAGCCATGGAGATTACCAAACCCAACGAGTGTGACGTCTGGTGGTGGAAACTCGGGCTTACAATACAAAGTGTCCCTGCCAAATTGCCGTTGGAATCAAAAATAGGAGCAGATGAACAAGAAATTTGCTCATATTTTTCGCAGTAGTGCTCTGATCCACATATTTGCATAGGGGTTTTAGTAATCAGGCTGATTCCGTGAGCACAGGTACCTATTGTTTCTTCTGTCCAAATTGAGCCTGGAACCAGACGGAATCTTTTATTTTGTTGCTCTAAAAGCTCTTTGCCTCCTTCAATTACACGTAACATGACCCCCTGTTCGTCGGTCAAGAGAATAATGCACTCCGAATTGGATAGCATTGTTTCTAGCTGCCTAATGTATGGGTCGGCAGCATTAAGCAGTAAATCCTTTTTTCTGAGTAGTTCTTCCAAAGCTGTTTCTTCTAAAACGGGTCCATAGTTGTAGTTAAAGACATCCAGCCCGTAATTATATGATCTGATCCATGACTCAACCACTTCCAGCCGTACTAAATCGACCTGAGAGCTGCTGATGCGTTGATGAATTACGTCTAATTTTTGTTGTTTGATTTTTTCCATAAGGATGAGATCTTGTTGATTGAGCGCCTGGGTAACAACATTCCTGTTAGCGATCATGGGGCTGAGTATATTTTCCAAAGAGTTCACCATCTGAAATCACTCCCTCTATTTTGCTGTCTCAAGTACATCGTAACAGTTGGTGTCTGAGTTAAATATAAAGGTTCTATTTTTAAAGCCAACTGTCGGTTTGCCTGTATAGACATCCTGTGTACTATAATAACACAAATGCAAGCTGTGCTACTGAAAGCAGTGATCCATTTTGAGAAAACATCTGCTGTGTAGATAGTTGCTTTTTGTCATAATCTCATGTTAAATGCCGTAGCAAGCCCCCCTAGCTGCTTCTGGCATGCTTTTTGCTAACTATATAAATAGATGACTAAAATGATTGTTCTGAGAGGGGAATGATTATTTCCATGGTACCAAGAGATACGTATGTGTTGGTAGATGGAGTGCTGGATGAAGGGCTGCCTTTTGTAGCCTCCTACCTGGAAAATCAAATCAGCAGATCAATCATCATTACTGATAATAATGGGAAGATACACTATCCGAATATTAACAGAAGTGCTTTCCGAATCGATGATGCATTTGTACAAATACCAGTTCCTTTTGTTAAAAAAGAATATTATTATCAGGATCAGAGCAACTCCCTTTATTATCGTATTGAGTACAAAGGTTCACATGCATTTGTTGTAGTAAAGAAGCTGCCTAAAGAGCTGTTGTGTCAAGCGATTTCAATCCTTAGAGAAGCCAGGTTGGCTTTAAAATGCTACTTTGCAAAAGTCAATAAAAATAAAAAAGAGTTCGAAAAAAAATTGGTGGAATATCTGTTCTTGAAGAGTACTGACAGTATAAATGATGTAATCAGATTAAGTGAAAGGGAATTAGATCCCGGTAGGCATTACCTGGTGTTGCTAATGGAAGTGGAGCAAAACAGGGAAATTGATTGGCAGTTGCTCTGTTCATATGCCTGTGAATACTTTAAAAGGAAGAGGATTGACGGAATAAGCGTTTACTGGAGAAACTATTTATTGGTTCTCATCCCGGCTTTAAGAGAAGACATCTTGGGAAAATATTTGGAATCACTTAACCAAAAGGATGTTAAGAAGTTTAAAGAGATTATTGAAAATAAATTTAATATCATTACTTCTCTGGGTATAAGCCAGACATATCCATTAGAAAAGCTGCATAAGAGCTTTGAGAAAGCGCGTGTTGCCTTGACTTTACCCCGGCTTATGGAAAAAATGAAATTTATACAGTATTTTTCTGAGCTGGGCATTTACAGTTTTGTTTTCTCCCAGTCACTAGAGAAGATAAAAAGCTACTGTCTGAAAAACCTAGGGCAGCTAATAGAACAGGATAATGATACTGACTGCTCATTACTGCCAACCATCAGAACTTTGCTTGATTCCGGCTTCAGCATGAAATCAACTGCGGACAGCCTGCATATTCACGTCAATACCCTTTATTACCGGATAAACAAAATTGAACAACTGCTGGGTATCGATCTCTCCAAAATGAGTACACAGGTAGAATTATATATTGCTATCAAGGTATGGGATACCCTTAAACTGAATGGCTTTGTCTATCCCGATGAAACAGACCATCAAATCCAGTTAGAATCAACCAGACAATCGGTTTGATATTTTTGTTCCCTTGAGAATATCTGGGGAAAACCGGGATGTATCTACGTATGCTTACCTTAGTTCCAAAAAGTTATCCTCTTTGGAACCCTATTCCAAAATAGATCACGAGATCCGTCAGCCTGTATGAAACCTATTTCGCCCTTTTCTATCAAGGCCACTTACGACCTTATTTCGCTTTCCCACTTCTGTCTGTTGAGCTGTTGGTTTTTCGGAGTTGTCATCACCAGACTACCATCCCCCTGATCTCCCGTAATGATCTGTTATGACCTGTTCCTTGAGCTAAAATGATCAGGAGATCCGTCTCCCTGATTTCGTTGATCTGCCTTGCTAGGAGATCAGATAATTTAATTACAGCAATGGGCAAAATATTAGCAAGAGACTAACGGAGTGAAGACTGTGGCAGGGAATGTCGATATTC
>DUMY01000058.1 GCA_012839645.1 Syntrophomonadaceae bacterium | reverse complement strand
TAAAATCGTAGGCTGACAACAGTAAGCCTACGATTTTCTACCATCTCTCTACAATTCCCATTTTACATTCCCCGGTAGTGGAATCGGGGCAATACAGGCGCCATCCCTGTGATCTACCCGTGTATTCCATAAATAGCAAACAGATCGCTAGAACCGTTCCCCTGACCTAAACAGATCACAAGAACCGTCCTCGTGATTTGTGTGATCTATGTGATCTGTGCGTGATCTATCCCTATAATATAAAGGATTTGGTTGAGAATGGTCCGAGAATCTGGTAGTCTATTTATATATGTATATACAACAAATTAGGTGTTATCATATGCAAGGTGAAATAGTCGACAAAAACTCTGTTATTCCGATTTACTATCAGCTGTTCAAATATTTCGAAAAGCAGATCAGAAGTGGACAACTCCAGCCTGGGGATGCATTGCCTACAGAGATGGAGATTGCTGCCCGTTTTGATATTAGCCGCATGACCGTGCGCCATGCTATTGGCGAACTTGTGTCCGCCGGAATGGTTTACACCCAAAAAGGTAAAGGAACATTTGTGGCCAGACCGCGGTTGGACAGTGTTGTCTTTAATCTCAACAACTTCTATGATGAAATCAGGCAGAAGGGAATGAAACGTCATTCCGAACTCCTGGAAGCGAGAATTATCAAGGCGGATGAGAAACTTGCCAAAAGACTGGGGATAGACATCAATACCAGATGCCTTTATTTTAGAATTGTGATTACAGCTGATGGTGAACCGCTCGCCTACGAGACCAAGTATACAGTATACACGAAACGGTCCCCGATCCTCGAATCTGAGCTGAAGGATCCCTCTTTATCCAATTTAGCCGCTTCACATAGTGATACCATTCCATCAAGCTCGAAAAGGGTGCTTATGGTCTCGACAGCCACTGAGGAAGAAGCAGCGGTGTTGGGAGTTTCCCATGACACACCGGTTTTTCTAATGGTCCAAACCATCTATAATGCTGAAAATAAAATCATCGCCTGGGGAAAATCTATTTTTCGTGGTGACCGCTATAAACTGACTAGTTATGAAGGCTGGAATGTTGAGAATATTAAAAATAACTGAGGGGGACATCAGTTATGAGTGATGACTTAATTAGTGCGATGGCCAATCTCGAAGAGGAAAAAGCAATAGCTTTTGTTAGAAAAAAGATTGAGACCGGTGAGACTGCGTATGAAATTGTAGAGCAGTGCAGAAAAGGAGTAGAAATTGTAGGTAAAAGATACAGCCAGGGGAGTTACTACCTTTCCGATTTGATCATGTCTGAGGCAATTTTAAAAGAGGTTACTAAAATAATCGAGCCGTACTTTCCCAAAAAACCAGACAATATTGTAGAAGATAATGGCGTTAAAATCATTATGGGAACCATTGAGGGAGATATTCATGACTTAGGTAAGAACATCGTCATCTATCTCTTGCGTTCCTCAGGATATAGTGTCTACGACCTTGGAGTCGATGTACCTCCGGAAAAATTTATTGCAGCCATCAAAGAAACCGGGACAAACATTATTGGTGTATGTGTGCTGCTTACTTTCTGTATCGGACATGTGAAAAAACTGATCGACCTCCTGGCAGAAACAGGTTTCAGAGAGGATGTCACTGTTGTACTTGGAGGGTATCCTGTCGATGAGCAGGTAAAGGAATATACTGGTGCTGACTATATATCCAACGATGGTGTTAATGCTTTGCAGATATTTGAGCGGATCTCCAGAGAAATTTCTCAAAAGGAAAGGTCCGACAGGTAAACTTGCCCATACATAATAAATAAACCTTAGCAAATAATATAAGCAAACAATATAACTTGTATAGATAGGTTTTCTGTGTTATAATCAACTTAAAAGATGTATAGACATATATATAATGATAGGAGGTTGAGCATGTTAATAATAGGGGAAAAATTGAACAGTACGATTCCACAGGTACGCAAAGCCATTAAAGAAAAAGATGTTGCTTTTGTACAAGACCTTGCAAAAAGGCAAACAGAAGCAGGGGCTGACCTGCTGGATGTTAATACTGCCATGGAAGATGAAGTAAATGATATGAAATGGATAGTGGAAACTATTCAACAGATGGTGGATACGCCCTTATGTATTGACAGTACCAATCCCAAGGCCATAGAAATGGGATTGAAAACTGCTCAGGGCAGAGTGATGATCAACTCCATCTCTATGGAAAAAGCACGCATAGAAGGAATTCTCCCCATAGCCCTGGATGCAAAGTGTGAACTTGTTGCATTGACTACAGATGACAGCGGCATTCCTAAAACAGTGGATGAACGACTTGCCATTACAGGGAGATTAGTTGATGTTTTAGAAAAGAACGATTTCCCACTGGAGAAACTATATGTTGATCCACTTGTCCTACCTCTTGCCGTAAGCAACGATAATGCCCTAATTTTTTACCAGAGCCTAACAGAGATCAAAGAGCGATATGGTGTCAAAACCATTTCCGGACTCAGCAATGTCTCTCATTCACTCCCCCAGCGACGTCTTATCAACCGTTATTTTCTAGCAAACTGTATGAACTTAGGCATGGATGCTGCTATTTTAGATCCTTTAGATAGCAAAATTATGACAGCGATAATGGTTACAAAGTTGCTGACAAATAAAGACCGTTTTGCTAGGAACTTTTTGAAGTCTTATCGTGCTGGGAAGTTAGAGGACTAAGTAAATAAACCCAAAACAAACTTAATTATGAAGAAATTAGGTATTACGTATATGTATATACATATAGACGTAAGTAGAATAGGATAGTAGTCTCCTAATATTAAAAAAACCATGTGCAATAACTATAATGGAGGTGATCTGCTGTAAGAAACAATGCTTTTATAACCTAAACCTAGAGTGCGTTGAGTGCATTAGTTAAATCAAAAGGAGGTTATTAAAAAATGATTAAATCTTTTGCTAAAACTCTTTCAGACCTTAAGGAAAAAGAAGCATTAGAAATGGCCCAAGAAATGCTAGAATCAGGAAAGGATCCTTTAGAGATACTTAACGGTTGCCGAACCGCTATGGATGAGGTCGGCAAGAAGTTCGAAAAGGGGGAATATTTTATACCGGATCTCATTTTTTCCGGTGAAATATTAAAAGAGATTTCAGCAATAGTAAAACCTAAAATGGTGGAGGAAACCGAATTTGAAAAGATAGGGAAGGTTATTATTGGTACCGTTGAAGATGACATCCATGATATAGGCAAAAACATTGTAACCTTTATGTTGGATATCAACGGGTTTGAAGTTATTGATTTAGGAATTGATGTCCCTCCGGAAAAGTTTGTAGACGCTATTAAAGAAACCAATGCGAAAGTTGTAGGTATGTGTGGGCTGTTAACCCTTGCTTATGACTCTATGAAAAAGACAATTGAAGCTATTGATGCTTCAGGATTGAGAGACCAAGTTAAAATTATTATAGGCGGTAGTCAGGTAAATGAAGAAATAAAAAATTATACTGGTGCTGATGCCTATGGTTCTGATGCAATGTTAGCAGTTTCATTTGCAAAAGAGGTTTTACAGTCTTAAAAATGCTATCAAAAAGGAGGGTTTTTTGTGGAGGCAACTGTTAATAAGACGCAACAGCGCCTTGATGAATGGTGTTCTGGGGAAGGAATAGATTTTGTTAGCGAAGAGGCAAAAGAAGCATATAAAAAACGGACAAAAAGAATTGCGGACGCAATCTTGTTAAAACAACCTGACAGGGTTCCTGTTGTACCTATGATGGAGTTTTTCTATGCAAAATATGCCAATGTGAGTGCTTATGATGTTATGTACAATTCTGAAATAGCAAGTTGGGCTACTAAAAAAACGATTTTAGAGTTGGAGCCAGATGCGTACGAGCCGCCCCTTTTTTTCAATACCGGTCCTTTGTTTGAAGCTTTGGATATTAAACAGATAAAGTGGCCTGGCCACGGGGTACCTTACAGCAATGCATTTCAATATGTTGAAGAAGAATACATGAAAGCAGATGAGTATGAATTATTAATAAACGATCCCTCTGATTTCATTCTGCGGAGATATCTACCTCGTGTTTGTGGTAATCTAAGTGCTTTCCAAAACCTGTCTCCATTGAGAAATGCGTTTGCCTATTATACTATGTTCACTCCATTTGCGGGGTTCGCTACTCCTGAAGGTAAAGCTGCATTAGAAGCCTTTATTGAAGTTTCAGAGGCAAGTCTTGATTATGTCAAATTTACAGGCAATTTTAGTGCTGAAATGAACAGGCTCGGTTTTTCTTCTATATTCGGTTCGTTTTCCCTTGCTCCCTTTGATGCTATAGCTGATACCCTGAGAGGTACACATGGCGTTATGCTTGATATGTACAGGCAGCCAGAAGTTTTAAAAGAGGCATGTGATCGTTTCGCATGGAGTCTGGTTGATATGGCGGTGTCAGCAGCTGAAATATCTAAACAACCTATTGTGTTTATCCCCCTTCATAAAGGTACAGCAACAAACTATGATGGCAAGGGAGGTTTTATGTCTCTTGATCAGTTTGAAGAGTTTTATTGGCCCAGTTTAAGAAAACTAATTGATGGTTTAGTTGATCATGGGCTAGTACCGAATTTGTTCGTAGAGGGTAATTATACATCGAGGCTGGACATTATTAAGGATATACCTAAGGGAAAATGCATATATCATTTTGAAGAAGTGGATATACACAAGGCAAAGAAAGCTGTTGGAGACGTTGCCTGTGTTCGTGGTAGTGTTCCAATCCAGCTAATGTGTTTTGGGAATGAGGATGAAGTTAAAGAATACTGCAAAAAGCTGATAGATGTTTATGGAGCAGGCGGAGGATTCTTAATGGATGTTGCCAACGCCAGTGAAGATGTAAAGATAGAGAACATGAAGGCAGTGATCGATTTCACCAAAGAATACGGCGTCTATAAGTAATATAACTAGCTATCCTGGCACATACAATAAAGTTGACAATCCAATTACAGCAGTATTCATCTACGCCTGGATTTATGATATGATGCGTGGGAGTGGTTCTACACTTCCACGTATCTTTTTATTTTGAGGTGATAATCAATGCAAAATT
>DUMY01000057.1 GCA_012839645.1 Syntrophomonadaceae bacterium | reverse complement strand
AGTTTCCTCTATATCTGTACCGCGCCGAAATATCATTATTGGCAAAGGTTACCGCATCCTGGAAATTTTCAGCAAAAGCAGACACCGGAAACAGCAAAACAAATAATACTGTCAAAACGATAAAACTCTTTTTCATTGGCATTCACCTTCTTCTATTATTTTTTCCAGCTCAATAACTCGACGATATAATCAGCGTACCCCGAGGCAACATTGATCTTTTTGCTGTCGGTTTCCCACCATTTGTCCAGCCCTACGTTACGGCTCGTTTTTGTTTTCATATAAGAAACTATTTCATCTGTAATTTCCGATCCCAATATCGGTTGAATGGTACTCCGTAACTCCTGCAACTGTGTGTCAAAACTATTCTCAAAATCCAGATATATAGCGAGTTCGGCCTTATGCGGATCACTGGGCTTAAGAGATCCCTCGATTCCCAAAAAGTGATTATTCTTCGGGATAGGATAGCCGCTGGATTCCGGAGAAGCGGCCTCGTATGTCTTTTGGTACCAATTATTGCTGTCTGCGAAACCTGCTGATTTTGAGCTGCCGCCAGAATTGCTGCTGCTCCCTGATGAATTTGAATCGGAAGACGTTCCGGTACCTGGTGATTTAGAACCATCAGCTCCGTTTCCTATGGATGTCGCTATTTTCCTTTGTTCAGGATATGTAACCTTCTTGCTATCATTAATATTAGAGTTTTTGGATTTACCATATACGGAAACAGCGATGATCAACCCGATCAGGACAGCAGCGATAACAGCTGAAATTATTAGTTGTTTCTTAGTCATTCTTTTTCACCTCCCTCTTAAATTGGGTAATAAAAAAAGAAGGATAGAGTTTCTATCCTTCTCTCTAAGCAAAAACGATAACTAATGATTATTTTCGCCAACTATAAAAACTGACACCCCAATCACCCCACGTTGAGCCAAGTTCCAGTGTCCTTCCCGATACAGGCCAACTACGATCTAATGATATATAAGCATCCGTTTTCGTTCTCGCGTAACCGACGATTTGATTAGCGAGTTGAGAACCAACCACCGGTGCGATAACACTGTAAAGTTGGTTTAACTGCGCTTCGTAATTTTCAGAACTATCCATTACTATTAGTAGTTCTGCCCTACCTGAATCTGTAGATTGGTATACGTCGTTAAATGAATTTGATGCAGGAACGCTAAAAGGTTTAAGTGCCGGAGCAGGCGTTGGTGGTTTAGGTGTTGGTGCCGGTGTCGATGGTTTCGCAGGCGTTGTGCCGCCACTGGATGTACCACCTCCGCTTGACCCGCTACCGCCGCTGGATGTACTCCCGCTGCTTGATTTACTCCCACTATTGGATTTATTACTACTGGATGTACTGCTGCTTCCACCGCTTTTTGCTGCTGTATTTGCATCTAGCTTGACTTCTGTCTCTGATGTCTCCGTTTTTGCTACTTCTGGAGCAGATCTGTCCTTTTCCTGCTCTCCTGCCTTCTGCTTATCCAGCTTAGACTCAGAACCGCCTGTTTTGTTATCGGTTGCCAATTTATTTTGTGCAACGGTGTTTTGCTTAGCATAGGTTTCAGACATCAAAGGGTATTTAAGGTTAAAAAGCAACGCTCCAAAGAATAGGAGTGCAGTCACAGCAATAATAATATTTTTTTTTTCTTCGACATAATCATCCCCCCTTTCTTTGCTACATTATACCAAAAAACAGTATGGGACAAAGTACCCATTTTGCATACCTAAAAGCAAAAAGACCCAGCGTTTGCCAGGGTTAACATCCTTCACAACTTGAATTTTTAACATACCCTCAAATAGGAACGCATGTTAACTGACAGAAACGTCTTCTTCCACATCAGAAATAAATTGTCCTGGAAGATACTCACTATATTTGTCCTGCAAGTAACTAAACCCTTCGGAATTACCTTTTACTGCCAGCTTAAGGTTTTCTTCTAAATACTTATGCCTTGCAGTTGCTTCATTAATAATTTGGCCCCAGTCCTTTACCCATACAGTAAGTGAATCATCATCATGGCAAATATAGCAACCGGGTAGTCCCTTATGCTTCTTTAAAGCAAAGTTTGCCTGTTCTCTTATAGCACTACCTATTAAAATGAATTTCCATTGCGTTTTTTCTTTGGGAAACCGCGGATTTTTTGATACAGCATATGCGTATTCAGATATTTGATTTAATTCTGAGAGGTTAATAGTCACAGAAGGTCTCTTCAACTCAATAACTAAATTTTCAATTTCTCCTGGATTTCTGCCTCCATACTGACTCCACAAGCAAATATCAGGTATATCACTTAAATCTTTTATTTCTTCCGGCTTCAAATCCTTAGCTAACTCTTCCCTACCAAGATGTTTAACATATTCTTTCAGAACATTATATAATCTCATGTCACTACAGCCATATGTATACTGTTCACCGAAAATCCATAGTTCTTCCAGCAATATTTTATGCAGTTGGCTCCGTTCTTTGAGGTATTTTGAATATTGTTTATCGTAAATGATCTGTTCTAGGCCATTTAAAAAACTTAATCTATCTGAAACCATCTTGGTAGTGTTTATAATGGCACTAAGAGACGTCTTATTCAGTATGTCTACAAAATCCTTCAGATCGTTTTCTGGTAATTCCAATACTTCTCGTAGTATCCTCTTCAGCTCATTTGGTTTTTGAACTAAAGCTTCTTTAAGGAGCCTAAGCATTAATTTCTGTTGGTCCTTGGCTGCTTTAGGAAGCTCAGGATGCATTTCGTGAATTTTAACCGCACAGATATCAAATACCTGCCGTTCTGCTGTTTCTATAATATCTTTAGGCTTGCCTTCATAGGGGTAAACTCCCTCTTTTTTAAGTTTTAGAACAGCGTCAGCAGCACTTTTTGCTAACCATTCACGATAATAATCCCGCACTATTTCTCTTACTCTCTTCTGCAACTTCTGGAATTCTTCTAGCGTGTTGATAAGTTCTAATATGTTTTGTTCCTGCAGTTCCTCAAAATAATTGCTTTGAAGATAAACACTTAATGGCAAGTCACCATGACTAACACCCAATGGCATATCTAAAAATGATATGCCATTTTCAGAACAAATGTAAAGCCGACTATTGTCTCCTTCCTTCCATTTTATTAAGCGAACTAATGCTTTAATGTCATCCCGCACTGATATTTCATATTTTCGTTCATCATCTATAAAATGGCTAGGATTCAGTTGTTTATCATCTACAATAATTTTAATATTCTGATACGCAAAAATATAAGCCGCAAATTTCTTTATTAAGTCCGAAACAAGTCTATCTGTATTAATTGTTGCTGCTCTTTCTTGAATTCCTTCAATAGTGACCAGTACACCTGTAGGTTGCTCAGTTATCTTAAGATCATCAGATACGTCGAAAGAAGTTGCCTTGAAGCGGTTGCATTTAATAACAAATTCCCTTTTTCCTTTAACAGAATCAATATAAACCGATTTCCATGTTACATGAGAGCCTAATGATAACGCTTTGTATCTACCAGAACCATATCTTCCATGATAGCCTCTTCCAGCCGGTGTTTTATCTTTTCTGATTTTTATCGAGTTACCAAGATTCCCGAAGGTATCATGAATTGTATCATAGGATATTCCGTGGCCATCGTCTTGAATCTTTATACTTTCCACTTTATCAATCCGGTCTCTTTTAATAGAAACATTCACTTGCGTAGCATCTGCATCTAAAGCATTCCAAATTAATTCAGCTAGAGCTTCAGTTGGAGATACTCTCATAGCCTTTTGCAAATAATCATTCGTAAGCGTAACCTTTATCAAGGGCATAGAAGCTTCCCCCCGTAACTTCTTGCCATTATCAATAGTTACTATATTCTTCATCTTTTAGGAATCTCCTTTCTATATGCCCATATTTGTCATATTAAAAAAGGCAAGGTTTTTTCGTAGCAATGTCAAAATATTATTAGAGAAGGTCCGCTATTCCCTACTTATCTTCGCACATAGCAATAATTTTCTCTCCAACTCTGCAAAGCGATTCTACATGAGAAGAAAACTGCTCAAAAGGAGCCGTGAAAGGAGTCTTATTGTCAATGTCAGCGTTTTCCTTCATGTAATTGATCCGGCTAATTATGCAGTCTGAATATGTGAAAAAGACTTCAACAAGCTTCTCAACAACTTGATCTTCACTCTCTACCATAATCTCACCTCCTTGTTTTTAATATTTAGAAAGGGGGTGTTGCTTTGGAAAGTTATACATCCTACTGCCCGTTTAAAAATAGCGAATGTGACAAGAACTGCGCTCTTAGATTTTCCTATCCCGACAAGCCAATACCGTTATGCTCCTTTCAAGCAATAGCGATATTGCTTTACAATATTGATGACCGTCTTGCTAACATACAAAAAGTGTTACAGCAAAACTGTTAACTCTACCACGGCGGACCTTCTCTTTTTTCCCGTTCAGAAAACAAAAACGCCCCAGCTTTTGCCAGGGCGGTTCTTCAAGGTACGAAAATTGCCGACAGGTATTGGGCACACTACGGCTTAATGTCAGGATAGCAAGACACTCCGTCATTGTCAAGCGATAAAACAATTTTTTTCTACATTACGCCTAGAACATTATTTCTTTCTTGAGACCGTCGCCAACAAAAGTGATAAGCCCAACCAATTTAAGACCGATTCGATCGCCAGCAGTAAGATATGAGGAAAAGTAAGAAACTACAAATGGGTTTGTTGGGTTTCTCAGTGCAAAGACGTCCCCTGCGAAAGCAATATAACTGCTCCGCTCCATTACCATTTCAATATTGTCAGGGGACACGAACCTGCATTGCATACCGGGGACCAATGCCGATGTCCCTTTTTCCTGAAATATCACAAAGGATGCTCCATACAAGGATTCTCTATCATCCTCGTTGAATACCTGGTGCATTAAGCACAAGAACTGAGTTTCTTCATCAAAACTCTTGAATTTAGCAGTTATAATTGGGTTTGGCAATCCTTCAAGATTCTGGGCTATTCTTAAAACAATAGATACCATCTCATCGATTGTGGTATATTCAACGTGGTCACAAGGATCAACCATTAACATGACAACACCTCCAAAAAAGGGTGAAAATTATGATTTTACCGTCTGTTAGCAAATGCAAGGAAAACAAGAGACAGTTAATCAAGAAATGGCTCAAAAATAGCACTTTTAACGACAAGGAATTAGAGAAACGAAAATATTTTTTTCAAAAATGCTTTGTCTTTCACTATTTTACAATTCCTAATGAAATTGCTTATTGCCGTAATTTAACAAGTAAAATATCTGAGTTACTCCCTGATAGACTGCTCAAATCATCCTATGATATTCGAGTATCAAATCTTTTTCGTCCCGTTGGGAATACATTAGAAAAACTTGACCCTTTACTGGGACTTGACCAATACGTATTTTTTTCATTTGGGGCACCAATAAAACGAATTGGAAAAACTACTTTGGTCTTCGGCCTTCCGCTTCAAAAATTACTAGATAAATATGAATATCCTCAAATATGGGTTTCCTGGGGAGACATCATTACCTATGCTGTAGATATGTTAGGAGATCAATTTTTTCATGACCGCAAAATTAACGAACTTCAATTTAGTAGAATAGCTCAACAATATCAAGAAGCAATTTTTCTTCCGGAAGACATAGCTGAACTAGCGGCAGTATTTACTATTTCGCATGGCATGGACATTTCTGAAACGATTAATCGTAAGTGGTACAAGCGACGTACCGGTTATTTTGGTCCCGAAATTAAAATATTTAGAAACTTTCCGTTAAAATACATTACGCATTGTTTCATCAATCTTCTCAAGCTGAAAATTCAACTTCCCTTCTGGCTTTCGGACCCTTTCAGAAAACAAAATGCCCCGGCACTAAACCAGGGCATTTCCCTATAGATCAAACACACAACCCCTCAACCATTTTATTTACTATCCTGTTCCCTATGGCGACAGCTAACACGCAGAATACCAACACAACAATACCGCCAGTTGTGGTAAATAATGGTGCTGTATATTCAGGCGATAATACCCGTGTAACTCCAATTAAAATAAACGGCAGAAAACTTAATAAAGTAGCAGTTGTACGCACCTGTGCTGTTACAGCAGACACATACTTTCTATCGGATTCTCTTTCCCGTACTACGTCTGCCAGGTAATTGAAGACCTCGACTAAATTACATCCGGTGGCTTCATACATCTTAAACGCAGCGGCCATTGATTCTAAATCTTTCCACTGGACAACTTCTGTAACACTTTTAGTTGCTTGATGGAGTGAAGAACCTGTTCTGGCCCGGGCCAATATCTCTGTGAACACATTTTTGCTTGGTTGTGGAAGAGTAGGTGTAATGTCTTCAAGTGCCTGGTAATGCATCAATCCCCCCTGCATAGCAGATGCCAAGGCAGACAGAACCTGCCCGTACTGCGTTCTTAGCATTTCTTCCCTTGTTTTCTGTCTCCTTTTTGCCAACCAATTTGCAATAAAATATCCACCAAGGAACCCAATTACAGCAAAAGTTATTTCTCCTGTTACTCCATATGCGGCAAGGGCACAAGCCAAGCCGCATATGAGAATATTTATTACTTTTGTTATTCCGGTGCCTTCCGCGTGCTTTATCGACCACTCTTCCCGGACAGAGATCTCTTTGGGCCGCGCGAAATGCCAAACCAAAAGGTAAACAAAAAGAAAGGTAAACAAACAAGCTAAAAGGAGCATTTCCAACCCCCGTCCTCTATCAGCTTTTCCTTCCGCAGAAATTCTTCAGCAACCCACTGCCATCCATTATTTCTATCGTATTTCCATAGTGTATTTAACTTAACTCCATGTGTTACCCCAGTGGAACTGATGTCAGAACCAGCGGTCTCAACTATATGCTGAATTTTTCTTTGGCCTGTCTTGTCCCTGTCTATATGGACAATAATGTCTACAGCCCCGGCGATCATCTCATAGATAGCCGCCTGCTCCAATCCCATTGAAGCCATTTGGGTGAGTGTCAATAATCTGCTGATGCAATCTTGGGCAGAATTAGCGTGTACAGTAGTCAACGAACCATCATGGCCAGTATTCATCGCCTGAAGCATGTCGAAGGCTTCTTCGCCCCGGCACTCCCCGACGATGATCCTGTCAGGAATCATCCTTAGAGAATCACCAACCAGATTCCTTAATGTGATTTGGCCTTGTCCTTCTATATTTGCGGTTCTGGCTTCCATTCTTCTCACATCGGGGTGTTGTATTTGCAGTTCCGCGGTATCTTCTATTGTTACAATGCTCTCGTCATAGGGGATAAATGCCCCAACTGCATTAATAAGAGTTGTTTTTCCTGAACCTGTACCCCCGGAAATCACAATGCTTTGACGGGCAGCCACACAAGCACGTAAAAATTCAAGCAGTTTCTTTGAGAGCGTACCATTCTTAATAAGGGTATCCACAGAGATTGCCTCTGGGAACCTCCGGATAGTGATCAATATCCCATCTACAGCCGTAGGGGTCACACAGGCATGTAGCCTAGAGCCATCAAATAATCTAGCATTAACCCTTGGTGTTGACGAATCAATTTTGCGTCCTGTGGGAGCAAGCATCCGATCAAGTATTGTATGTGCCTGGTATATATCCTCAAACTTATCCTCTGCTATCGTTCGCTTCCCATTTTTGATAATTCTTATCTCTGTGTTATTTACTATGATGTCCGTGATTGAGGAATCAAAGAAATACTTTTCTAGTACCCCATAGCCAAGAATATCATCAAACAGTTTCTGCACAAGAGCAGGCATATCTGTTTCAGTTATTTGAATTCCCAGGTTTCGCATGGAGTTTTCTGCAATAGTCTTGAATTTTGAACGCACCACAGGAGCACGGACATTAGCTGTGTCAGCAAGGGAGAACTGCTGCCGGACTATTTCCTGCACATGAGATTTGAGCTTAGTATACTCCTCACGGTTAATTGTTTCTTTCTCTCTATCATCTGCAGATTCAGAAACCATTTGAAGCATTCCGTCACGGACGGCCAACGTTCCCAGTAAAGCATAATCAACCTTTTGTATCATACCTTAACCCCCCTTCTATCAGGTTTATCAGCGGTTTTTTGTACTGTTCAGTATTCAAGTACCTTTTATTGCACATTGCTCGCAGGGAAGAATCATATTGAATCGAAAGATCCGGTTTTAGGATTTCGACAACTTCTTCTTCCAGTAAAGCTCCTGGAGCTTTACACTGGTTTAAGAGCACCTTGACCCTGCCCCCGCATCCCAACCGGAAAAGCAATTCAAGTAAACTGCCGCAGCAGTCTAAATCCGCCCGATCAGGTTTGAATACACAGCAAATCATATCGCAGAGTATGGCCCCTGCCCATCCTGTATCGTATATAGGCGGCAGAAGCGCGATAGTAATATCGAATTCTTTTTTAAGGTAGCAAATTACCTTGTTGACTATTTTGCTGGTCACTTGCGGAACATCCAAAGGGCGCGCTACTCCAGGAATAATAAATACGGAACGCGGGTGATTTACTCCTGCGCTGTGAATTTTAGATGACTCATTGATTCCCATCACATCTAAAACACTTTCCGGACAGTCATTTACCGCCATCCCCATGCAAACCCTTATTTTCCCTGCGGGAGACAAATCCACCAGAGCAACTTTTTTCTTGGATTCCGCAAGTGAGAGCGCGGTCAAGCATGCAAGTGTTGTGGCACCCGCGCCGGCCACAGGAGAAATAAAACCGACTGCAGGATTCCCCCCTGCACTGTCAGGGTCTATTGGAAAGGGAAATCGTCTTTTATCCATAGTTTACGCTCCTTTGTCTTCAGCTGAGGGAAGCACAACTACCGCTTTTTGCCCTCGCACGGCTATACCGGCTACAACAGATACAACTTCCTCCGGCACAGCAATAATAAACTGTTTTATTTCGTCTTCCTCTTCAGGTACATTCAATACAACGGCATCAGCAATATGTTTGACAACTGCTGTTTCGCCTTCGGCAACTTCTCCGTAAACATTTACCTTATCACCTCTCCTTAGTCCCTTCATCCCCAGTGAAGTATCTGGAGGCAGTTCGACAGCCGACCATTTCTTTTCAGGAGCAAATGTCCTAAGCGTTGACAACAGAGATCCTGCGGTTGTCAAATGTTCAGTCCTTACAACTTCTCCCTGCAGAACCGGACCAAAAGCCACAGTTTTACCTACAACTTCTTTTAACGATTTTGCAGTCGAGGGAAACACCGCGCTTGAGGGGTAATTTTTAATTGCCACATCATCCGGGGTAATTTCCTTTCCCACTGAAATGTTTTTCTGCGCTACAACCACCGGTACGGTTGGCTGCATAGATCTTACGAAGATAAAAACCAACACCGCTGCCAGAATTGCCAATACCAGCGATACAAACAATGGTATGTTTTTCTTTGAGACTATTTTTATCACTCCTTTGTATTTTGTTAAAAAAAAGGAATAGACCGGAAAAGTCTATCCCTGTATTTGTTCCGCAGTTATTTAAGAGTATTAGAGATATGATCGAACTTGCCCTTTAGTTTACCTCCCATTGTGGTTAACGCAATAATCACAACAATTGCAACCAGGGCAATTATCAAGCCGTATTCGGCCATGCCCTGTCCCCGCTCGTCTTTCCAAAGATTTTTAAGTGCATTCTTCAATGTACTCACCCCCTTTCAGGCAAAGAAAATAACCAAGGAGATTCCCTGGTTTTTGTCAATTGCGTTTCCCTACAGTGCTTTCAACAAAGCAACAGCCGCAGGATAACCTAGTGCAGCAATAATAGAGATCAAAATCAGCGCAACAGGAAACAATAACTTTACCGATAATCTGTTTGCCTCCTCCATCACTCCCAGCCGTCTTGTGTTCCTGATCGACTGTGAGTGAGTTCTCATTTCTTTCGCCAAGGGTGACCCATGACGCCTGGCCTGGACGATTACCCTTACAATCGCCCATAATTCATCGACATCACACCTTTCAGCCATATCGTACAAGGCATCGTTTAGATTCTTTCCGGTGTCGTTCTCAATCAGCGCACGTTTTATTTCCTGTTTCAGCGGCCCAGTCGTTCCTTCTGCGGCTTCCCGCAGGGCGACGATATCGCTGGAACCTGCTGTAAGTGCTACGGAAAATAAAATCGTAAAGCTGTCGAGTGCCAGACGGATTTCATTTTTTCTCTTTTTGATAGCACTGCTTAACCATATCCCCGGAGCTATATAAACCAGGGGAACAAACAATACCACCCAAAAGAGATCCAGTCCCAAAATAACCAAAGGCAAACACAAAATAAGAAACGCTGCAACAAGGGACAAGCGAAGTCCCAAGAACCATTCAGAAGGTTTGTTTACGCCTGCCTGGGTCAATTTAGTGGCGTATTTACTCCTGTCTTCTTCTGAAAACTTTAATCCAGTACGGCAAAACATTTCATTAAATGCGGGCCTTTTTCCCTTAAAGTCAATCTTCGCCAGGAGGGGCAAGGCTACAGCACCCCCTGTTAATAAAGCTGCCAATGTTGCAATTTCCAGTTAACTCACCTCCATCTTAATAAAGCCCGGTACAGCGAACTGTCTCTACAAACCCATTAAACGTGTGGGGACTGCTCATAAAATCAGGAACCGGCACACATCCATCTAAAAGGGTAAATATGATAAGAGTTACTATAAAAAACAGAGCCATATCAGATACGGCGAAAGAAGCTTTTAACGGCACTCCGCAAACCCCCAAGATATTGAAAATAAACACCCTTGTGCCTGCAAGCAAAACCGGAACCATAAGGATAAGGTATAATATTTTGCTGGAAAAACAGCCAATTAAGTAGTTAACCAGCGGACGCAGAGAGATATACACACCACCACCCCCCTACTTCAGGTCCGACCAGCATGCGTCTGGAGGCGCCTTCGTCCACTTTCCGGTTGAGGGGTCTTTGAAAAATGTGTCCCCTTGGGAACAAACTTCGAAATTGTACTCATCGGGAAATACATCCGAATTAGGAAACATTGTCTTTAGTTTTGTTGCAACATAAACCACAACTGAAGGGTAATAGGGATCGTTCTTATCTCCATGCACTATAACTTTTTTAATGCTGGATTTACCTTGAGTTGGGTTCTCCGCAAGGAATATATCAGCGGCTTTTTTGGCTCTATTTTCGTCATATTCAATACGCCGATCTGTTATTTGATAGCTGCACGGAAAAACACCGTAAGCATAACAATACTTAGTCCAGTCCCCCTGGCCTATCAGTGATCTTTCATCGCCTGTTACAGTAAATGTGCCTTTAACAGCGTCGTTAATTTGTAAGGTCACAATGCTGCGAATCCCTGATACTGATCCGGCCAAGGCCGCGGCATCTGCCGACGTTTGCGCTTGTTCTTTTATTAAAAGCCATCTGCCGTATTCGACTACCCCCATAAAAAGCAGGGTAAATATCAGGCAGGCCGCGGCAACAAGAACTATAATCGATCCTTTTTCATCACGTATCATCGACCCAACCAAAGATCGCCTGCGCATTTAATTCAACCTCCTTTCCTAAAAGGTCACTTTTGTAAGGATATGATGCCTTTGCTTCAGCGTAATGTACTTTCGATGTTCCCTGGGTTTTTTGAGATAGTTTCACATTTAGCTGGACTAAATTTGGATTTTCATAATACATGTGTGCTACTTCTTGCCCTTTTTTCCTGCCTTCGGATGCGTTCATAACAGCGACCGTTTCTCTCGCGGCTTCCCTGACCACTCTTTGCAGGTGTGTTTTTTCCGCAATTAAATTTGCTACCTCTACGCAGGAGAAAGCAAACGTTATAAGCAATATGCAGCTAAAAAGTGTTTCTATCATGATTGAGCCTCTTTGATCTTTAATAGAACACCCCTCCCCTCTACTGGAGATACTCTCCCGGATTTCTGTACCTGTATTCCATGTTGCATGAAGCCTTTTTATACAATTTATCAACATTTCCTACGCCGAGAGTTTTAAATCGCGGTTCAGCCACAGCTTCGGCTACTGCTTTATCTCCTTCCCTGTACACCGCAACCGTCAGGGTTTCCGGCTTAACAAACAATTCTCCGCCAGATCCGTAAAAAACGCCTTTTGCAACAATAGCAGAACGCCCGGGATTGTTTGTCACAGAATAATGGCGCGCCGCCTCAAATGCGGCTTCACGAACATATGCGTTTCCGAGACCCCAAAATGAAACTGAAATAATTACAAAGGCTAGAAGAAGAAATATAGGTAAACAGAAAGCAAATTCAACAAACATTTGACCTTTTTCGTCCATAAACACCCCTCCTAAAAAAATAAGCCCCAGCATTTTTGCTGGAGCTAATTAACCCTGAACTCTTGAAACTTTCTTTCCATCCTGCTTTGTTAACACAAACCCATTCTCCGCCGGGATTATATTGATAGCTTCTGAAACACTAGCTGGAAATACATTACTCCCTGCATAATTTTTCAACCAATAAGATGTTGTGGAATCCATTTCATCGTAAAGAACGATTATTCCATCTTTATTGGATACTCTGTTTACAAGATCCATTTCACCTGCACAGTCCACAACAACCAAAGGGAACTTAGGCTTAATGTTTTCTATTAATCCATGAGGAGATTCATTTATTTTGAGGAATTTATACGGATCAACCGGCCATACGAAAACCTCATCCCATTCTACGGGTGCATCTGAACCTGGAACACGCCAGTCCATGCAAATTAGATCCTTTGCCGTTATCCCCAGGGATATTGCTCCCATACTCCCTGAAGCAGCACAAACAAGCGCGCAGTTATCTATTTTCTTTGATATTTCCGCTGCCATCTCCCCAGCCTTGGCAGGTCTCGATGGGCAAACAACATAAAGTGCACTGTTAAAAAATAATGTATGACCGCCTGCGCTTGACCTGCCACTGGAGATTACAGTTAAGTCGGGTTTCTTCTCTGCCTTTGGGATGGGCTTTTCCATGGCTCTGCTTTCATCTTCTTTATCGGCTTTTTCCTCTACAGGTATTTCTTTTTGATGTTTTTTATAGCTGATCTTTGATATGAAAGTTAAAGCATCCTCAATATCTTCAGCTATATAAGCATCCGGTCTTGTTGTTTTAACAGCAAAATCAGCCACTGTCCCTGTTCCTATAACGATAAGCTCCTTGTCCTTTGGAGCAAAGTAAAACCCATTTATACCGGATATAATTATCTGTGCATCTTCAGGATCGGAAACCACTTCAATTCCCTGTTCAGCCAACTGTGACGATTCTAAACCTAAACATAAAACTTTTTTTCTGTTGGCCTGTACAGGTCGTCTATTAATGTCATTGTTTTCTAACTTAATGGATTGTTCTGTTTCTATCTCCCGTTTCTCTTGCTGAATGTCAGAAGGTTCCTCATCATTTTTGCAATCCACAGTCCGATCTTTATTTATCTCTTGTACATGGCCTGGAAGACATTTTTGTTCACGATGTTTTTCTCTGCGGGCAAATAAGCTAATAAGATTACGAAAAATACCTATTAAACCCTTAAACGGCAGTATCTTTTTGCTTTTCTCTTCTTCATCATCAATTTCAATTTCAGACTTATTGCTTTCTTTTGTTGGCACAGGAAGAGTCCTAACTCCATAATCAGCATAGCTTTTTCTTTGGGACAGCAATTCAGGGATTTGAGATATTGAGATTTGCTTCACTTTATGAATATCATATATTCCCATATAGACTATTCCTTGCATTACTTCCGGTTCCACATCCTCCGGAAGCATTAATACAATTCTGCTGTTAGGCACAGCTTGTCTTAATTTACTTAGATTATCTAGCAACGCTTTCCCATAGTTGATTCCTACATCAACGACCCCTGAAACAAGAGCCGAACCTAAAACCAAATAAGTGTCCGGCTTTTCATCCAAATTCGTGGCCATTATTGCGGCGGCATCTAATGTCCTGTCTGTTCCGATAATTTTATAACCTTGTTTTTTGAGATAATCAGCGATCCGTTCTGTGTGCCCACCGAACACAATGTATAAGGCTTCTTTTTTCTCCATTGGATGTACTCCTTAGCCTGGCGTTAAGTAACTGAAAAATGAATTAAGAAAACCTGAAATAACCCCGACAACTTTATCCGGATACATAAGGCATATAAACATTATTACTGTACCTAAAAAGATTCCTATTCCTACTTGAAGCACCTTTTGGGTAATGCGTGCCATTGATAAACCGATACCCACAAGCAATATAAGCCCTCCAACAAACAGTGCAATATAGGCCAGGCTTCCGGCTAGAGATTGACCTGCACCCATAGCCCCCTGCCCTGCGCCTTGGGCTGCATCTACTATGCGGGACGGCGCGATAGGTTGAACATCAGCACTGGCAAGCAGTATATTAATCATTACTCCCCCCCCTTTCCTTTTGTTCTAGAAACTTGATTGAATTCTCAAATGCCCTTCTTAGTCGTACGAAATCTGTAAAACTCCCACCCCGATCGGGATGAGCTGTTTTTGCTAACTGTCTATACCGTGCCTTGATCTGATCCTTATTTTCTGGAATTTTAACAAATCCCAAAACCTGGAAACATGGCGGCAACTCTGGTTTCTGTTTTAGCATATTATCGCATCCTTAGAAAACAACTCATCCAACGAAAAAAGATTTTTCTTGGGAAAAAGAAAAAACGCGGTCCCGGAACCAGACACATCTGTCATCATTAAACATAAAAACCAAAAGATTATTAAATGTGTCTGGTTCCGGGACCGCGTTTTTTCTTTTTCCCAAGAAAAATTTATCGCATCCTTAGAAAACAACT
>DUMY01000056.1 GCA_012839645.1 Syntrophomonadaceae bacterium | reverse complement strand
TTGGAATTCTGCAGAGAGGTATCACTAAATCTCGGCATACATTTAACCCCCTTTGATTAAAATTCAGTCTCCCAAAATGGTTCTTTCAAGAACCTTATTTAACCTTTCCTCTACAGGCTCTACCGATTTAACCTCCTGCAACCCCACCTCCTTCATTCATAATTCCCTCAAAAAACTTACTGACAGAATCTACTAAAACCTTCTCCAGCCCCCGGGGATCATCTAGCATTGACTGTTCCCATAGTTCCTCACTATACTCTAGAATCCCTAGGAGTTCATCAGGTGCAAAGGAGTTCCTCAAAAAGTTCTTTTCTTTGTCGGTTCTGGCTTTGTTGCCCACAACTTTTACTTTGGGAACCCCCATCTCCAGGGATAATTTCTGTATTACGCGCGCGGTATCGACACTTACCTTTGTCGGCTCAGTGACAATTAGCATGAGCTCAACACCTCGTGCTGTACCGCGTGTTAAGTGTTCTATCCCTGCACCAAAATCTAGTATGACTACATCTTGTTTCCCGAGGAGGAGAGAGTTAACAACTGCATTTAGGAAGGCGTTCTCTGGGCAGTAGCATGCTGCACCTGCATTTTTGTAACCACCCATGCGGAGTAATTTGATCCCATCTAGATCGATTGAGTATTTGTCCAATATATCATCTACTTGAGGGTTTAGGACGTAGAATCCGCCTCCAGCTCCGGTCCGCTCCTTAATTAATTCTTTCATTTCTACTAACGGCGGTTGGGCTCTCAGGGCTTCTTCCGACACCCCCAATGTTGTGCCAAGGCTGATATCAGGATCTGCATCTACTGCATATACTTGGTAACCATGTCGCGCAAACTGTTTAATAAGTCCGGCGGCAAGAGTAGTTTTTCCCACCCCGCCTTTGCCAGTGATTGCGATTTTCACTACAACACTCCCTTTGCCTACATTGAATGATGTATTGCTTTTAATGAGTAATGGAGTAATGCCGCGAATTATAGGGATATATCCGGACACAGTTAATATAAATATTATAATTGTAATTGCTTATATTTGCTCTACTTTTTTGATTCTTACTCGTTGCTACTTTCAATTATGTCATGTCAAAATGGTTGATTAAATTTATTAAAATGGGTGCTCCTAAATGTCTATATATTTGCTTCTACAAAGATTCAATAAATCCTTTTTCTTTTTTTAAATAATTGGCATAAATCAGCCATATTTTCTAGAAACCTGCAAACGACTGTATGCCAGATTCCCCTAAAACTCATATATTATATTCTCTATTGAAAGTGAATTTCCTGCTGTTCATAAAAAGTTTTATTAAAGGAGATAGTTAACTCCTGGAATCGAGGAAAAGAATGATGATCAGCAGTAAGGACGGAATAAAGGCAAATAGAAATATTATTTCTGATAAATGATATTTTGCAATAAAGGATGAAGGATTCATGCTCACCATAATAGCTCCAGCAATAAGCAGACTAGAAAGGATAATACTGAGAGCCAAGCGGTGTACAGTCTTTCTCAGCTGATTTACTGCCATGGGCAACTCTTTGTGTTCGATGGGCAGTGACAGCCGACCACCTTTTATTTTATCAATAAGATCCTCTAAAAGCATAGGTAAATGAACGAAAGTTGAAAAAAGCTGCAGTGTATTCTCCTGTACAATCTGTAGGATCCGCCGCGGATCATAACGGCGCAGGAATACTTTGGCAGCAAATGGTTCAGCGATTTCCACTATACTGATCTCCGGAGCCAACTCACGGATGGTACCCTCCAGGGTAACCAGGGCTTTAGCTGCCATAACAAAATCAGCTGGCACCTCTATTTGGTAACGAGAGGCGACTTCCATCAGCTCCTGAAGGGATGTTCCAACTTCGATATCTTTTAAAGGCATCCCATAGTATTTTCTTTCCAACCTGCTGATGTCACGTTTTAAACTGCTCATGTTGGGTTGACCGCGGATTACGCCAATCCGCAACAACCCTTTCAGTACCGCATCGATATCATGCCTCACCATAGCAAGCACCGTATCTGCCGCCTTTTCACGCAGTTCCTCATCAAGATAACCAACCTGGCCAAAATCCATGAAAACTATTTTGTTTTCCGGTAGCACTGCAAGGTTTCCAGGGTGAGGGTCACTATGGAAGAAACCATCTACATAGATCTGCCTGATCATGGCATCAACCAGGGTCTCAGCAATTAACCGGGGATTATATCCTTCCGCGATCATCTCTTCACGACCTGCAATCTTTTTCCCCTCTACATACTCCATAACCAGTACACGCTGTTTTGTATAATCCCAAAAAACATCCGGTATATAGATCCGGGTATCCTCTTGCATGTTCTTTTTCAAAATTTCCGCATTCCTACCCTCTAGGCTGAAATCAAGTTCTTCCAGCAGTGAAATGCGAAATTCCACCAGCATTCCTGTAATATTATGCAGCTTTCCCAGTTGTGTTCTTTGTTCGATGATTCCGGCTATATCCCCGAGAATCTCCAGATCAACCTTTATGAGACGAGCAATCCCCGGCCTTTGTATCTTGACCACAACATCTTCCCCGGTGACTAATTTGGCGCGATGTACCTGTCCAATAGACGCGGATGCCAAAGCTTGGGGATCAAACTCCGCAAATACATCACTAACAGGGCGCCCTAATTCCTGCTGTATAATACTTTCTACCTGTGCCATAGGTATTGGAGTAACTTCATCCTGCAATTTAGCTAATTCATGAAGATACTCCGGCGGCAGCAGATCAGCTCTGGTGCTAAGCAACTGTCCCAGTTTGATAAAGGTTGGCCCCAGCTCTTTCATGACATGGGTAATCCTCCCGGGAAGGTTGGTCAACTCCTGTTCCTGGGGAGGTTTGCCCCTTTTGAAGCGCTGATAAAAGGGTTGTCCCGGAAGGTCGAGCCTTTCAATGAGAAAACTAAAACCGTTCTTCACGAGAATATTCAGTATCTCTTGATAACGGCGCATATGCCTGTAGTGATATATAAACCCCCTGGTTCTTCCTGCCACATGTACATCTCCTAAAATAATTCTTTTATCTGCGGGGACATAGGATAATAACAGAGACCCACAGTACCAGGCCCAATATGTGCTCCAATAACTGGTCCAACCGGGCATATTTCAGGTTCAAACTCCGGGTAAAGTGAACACACACGTTCAGCTAAATCCTTTCCTGATTTCCTTGCCCCCACCTCAACAACTGCAACCTTAATATCTGGACACTTGGCATACGCCCTGCCCATTTCATTAATAATTTTCTGCAATCCCTTCTCCCGGGTACGCACTTTTTCGTAAACATCAATTATACAATTTTTCTTGCGATTAAAATATAGAATCGGTTTGATCTGAAGCAGTGTTCCTACTAAAGCAGCAGCGCCACCGATCCTTCCTCCCCTGCGCAGGTATTCCAGTGTATCCGGTAAGAAATGAAAAGTATGGTGATCGACAATATGTTGAATAACATTAAGTACCTCATCCCTCGTCAGACCCTTCATAACTGCCCGTACCGCCGCGTCTAGTATCATATACTCAGCAACTGCTGTGCCGTTAGAATCTATCACAGTGATATCAAGGTGCGGCAGCATCCGTGCAGCAGCAAGCGCTGTTTCAACTGTTCCACTGATACCCTCTGTAATATGAACAGAAATAATACTATCTACCCGCTCCCCCAACTCTTGATAAGCATCCAGAAATTTACCTAAGGGCGGCTGTGATGTAGTAGGTAAGTATGTCACCTGGCGCAGTCTGTCATAAAACTCTTCAAAATTTTCGTAAAGACCTGCCTCCGGAAAACTCTCCCCCTCAAAATTAACAATCAATGATACCACTTTTATCTTATGCTCTTCAATAAAAGACGGGTGAAGATAAGCAGTGCTGTCAGTAATAAAACCTATTTTCCCCATAGCTATCCCCCAATATAATTATTTCCCTCCGGGTTTTTCCTATTATTATAGATGTGACTATATTTTACCACATCTTTTACATAAAAGCATAAAGGTGTTGTGGTTCCATGTGGGCTCTACTGGTTTGGAAAGCCGCAGTTAAAGGACGGTATGGGTGACGGTATCCACCACAGACAACATGATTTATAACGACCAAAAACTTTGGGCAGGAAATGGGCAGGAAAAGTCTATTTTCTGACAAAAAGGCTTCCAGTCAAAAACGCTGGAAGCCTTGATGTTCACTGGTGCGGCTGAGAGGATTTGAACCTCCATGGGCGCAATACCCACTAGAGCCTGAGTCTAGCGCGTCTGCCAATTCCGCCACAGCCGCGTATTAAATGCTTCTTGACAGGTTAAAGCAAACATGTTATCTTTTTATACGTGCAATAAGCGGCTGTGGCGGAATTGGCAGACGCGCTAGACTCAGGCTCTAGTGGGCACTTAAGCTCGTGGAGGTTCAAATCCTCTCAGCCGCACCAGTGATACCAAGGCTTCCAGTGTTTTTGACTGGAAGCCTTTTTGTGTGTTTGCAAACATGCGATTTGTTGACCGTTTGGTGTCCATAGTTTTTGGACGTTATAAATCATGTTGGCTGTGGTGGACAGTTATTCATCTCCTTGAACTGCGGTTCCCTACAGAATCTCATATGGAATCAAACACCTTTATGCTTTTATGTAATAAATGTGGTAAAATATAGACACAAGTATAATTATAGGGAAATCGTTGAGGAAATAATTATAATGGGGGTTAGCTATGGGGATAATAGGTTTTGTAACTGACAGTACTGCTTATCTTCACCCTGCCTTCATTGAAAAGCATCAAATTGAAGTGGTATCATTGATTGTTAATTTTGAGGGGGAGAGTTTTCCTGAAGCGGGTCTATATGTAAATTTTGATGAATTTTACGACAGACTCCGCCAGGTGACCTATCTACCTACAACATCACAGCCGCCCCTGGGTGAATTTTTAAAGGTTTACCAAAAGCTTGGCGAGCGTGTAGACAGTATTTTTTCTATCCATATTACAGGGGGTATCAGTGGAACAGTTGAAACTGCGCTCGCTGCCGCACGGATGCTGCCACACCTGGATATCACTGTGATAGATTCTAACGGTACAGCTGTTTCTGAGTATCTAATTCTCGATGCTGCGGTGCGGGCAGTTGCCAAGGGTCTGACGAGAGATGAGGTTCTTAAAGTTATTCAACATATTGCTGATCACAATACTCTTCTTTACTTACCGGATACACTGGAATATCTGCGCAGGGGAGGAAGGATCGGCGGGGCTGCTGCTTTAGTAGGAACACTGCTCCAGATCAAACCGATTCTATATTTTAACCGCAAAAAAAACTGCATAATCGATGTTTACGAAAAAGTGCGTACCCGGGAGAAAGGCCTGCAAAAAATAATCAGTGAGATGGGCAAGGCATATGCCAAGTCTCCTTATTTTAGGGTTGCAGTTGTTGAGGTGGGGGCAAGGAAAGCGGGACAGGACTTAGCTGATCGTGTACATGAACTTTACCCGGAGTTTGAACTTGAAATCTGCCCGGTGGGACCGGTTATTGGTGCACATATAGGGCCCGGCACTGTGGGTCTCTGCTATTATCCTATGTCCCCTCAGATAAAAGAATTGTATTAGGAGATGTACAGGTGATTGGCAGAACCAGGGGTTTTTTATATCACTACAGACATGTACGCCGTTATCAAGAGATGCTGAATATTCTCGTGAAGAACGGCTTCAGTTTTCTTATTGAAAGACTCGACCTGCCAGGACAAACTCTTTATCATCGTTTCAGAAGGGGTAAACCCTCTCAGGAACAGGAAATGTCTAACCTGCCCGGAAGGATCACCCAGGTCCTGAAAGAGCTGGGGCCAACCTTTATCAAGCTCGGACAACTGCTCAGCACCAGAGCAGATCTGCTGCCACAGGAATATCTTCAGGAATTAGCTAGACTACAAGATAGAGTAACTCCTGTACCTATGGCAGAGATAGAGAGTATTATTTTGCAGGAAGTGGGGCGCCCTATAAGTGATGTTTTTGCTGAGTTCGATCCCCGGGCTTTGGCATCCGCATCTATTGGACAGGTACATCGCGCCAAATTGGTTTCCGGTGAAGATGTAGTGGTTAAGATACAAAGGCCGGGTATTGCCCGCCTCATCAAAGTTGATTTAGAGATTCTCGGGGATATAGCCAAAATTATTGAGCAAAGAACACAACTGGGAAAACTTCAAAATATTACGGGTATGTTGACGGAATTCCGCATATCATTATTAGAGGAACTTGATTTTAGTTTAGAGGGAAGAAATGCGGAGATTTTAAAAAAGAATATGCAAGAGGATACCAGGATATACATACCGGATATATTTTGGGATTATACAAAGCAGCGTGTTTTGGTAATGGAGTATGTAGAAGGGGTAAAGATCACCGGGCGTGAAGAAATAATTGCAGCCGGCTATGATCCCCAATTAATCGCAGAGACACTGGTAAATGCCATGATCAGACAGGTCTATGTGGATGGTTTCTTTCACAGTGATCCTCACCCTGGAAACCTTGCAGTGCTGCCGGGAAATAAAATAGTATTCATGGATTTCGGCCAGGTTGGCTATCTAGATGAGGAAATGCGTGAAAAAGCGGCAGATATAGTGCTTGCTATGGTGAGGCACGATATCGATGCGGTGTTAAAAGGGTTGCTGAGGATCGGTATCATCCGCGGTGAACCCAACATGAGCAGTTTAAAACGCGATATCAGCAAGTTGGAAAGAAAATACTATGGGATGCCTTTGAAAGATATTAAAGTTGGAACATCACTTCAGGAATTGATGGAGATCGCCTCTCGCTACCAGATACAGGTGCCGGCCGACTTTGTCATGGCAGCTAAAGCCCTGGTTACCCTGGAGGGGACCATCCGTGAACTGGCTCCGGAGATCAGTATTGTGGAAATTGCAGAACCCTTTGCCACCAGAGTACTCCTGCGCCGTTATGACCCCAGGCGGCTTCTGCATATTGCTCAGCAAAACACACTACAGTTTTTCTCAACTTTCGTCCATTTTCCTCTATTGTTAGAGGATCTTATTGATAAAATCAAAGGCGGACGGCTGGCACTGCCCATAGAACATAAGGAACTGCCTATGGCAGTAGGTCAGCTAAGAAAGACTATACACCGCCTGGCTCTCAGCATTATTCTTTCCAGTCTGCTTATCGCTGGAGCTATTATAGTAAGCACTAACCCCTCATCATTTTTCGCAAGGTTTCACATCGCAGAAATTATTTTCCTATTTGCTTTTATTCCAGCCTCATTATTGATCATCATTCTTTTCCTCGATTCCAGAAGCTAGGTATTGCCTGATAAAACTTTTTTATGCAGCAGGAAATTTACTTTCAATATAGAATACATTAAATGAGTTTCAGAGGAATCCGGGAATCCGGCTTCGCAGTTTTTCTAGCAAAGGATGGCTGGTTGATGCCAATTCTTTAAAAAATAAAAAGGAATTATCGAATATTTGTAGAAAGAGTTAATGACATTCATTTTATTAGCTTTGACATAACAAAATTAATAAACATATCTAGTAAGGATTACAACAAAATAACTGTGTCCGGAGATATCCCATAGTTCGCAGCAGTATCTACAATTATTTTGGTCCATTTATATTAGGCAAAGGGAGTGATACAGTGAAAATCGCAGTCACTGGCAAGGGTGGGGTAGGAAAAACCACTCTCGCCGCCGGACTCATCAAACTTTTCGCGCAACGTGGTTTTCAAGTATACGCTGTTGATGCAGATCCAGATGTCAGCCTCGGCACAACACTGGGAGTGCCGAAAGAAGCCCTGAAAGCTCAGCCGCCATTGGTAGAAATGAGAGACTTAATCAAGGAGCGGACTGGGGCTGGAGGCGGGTTTTATGTATTAAATCCTAAAGTTGATGATATTCTGGACGACTACTCAATTGACATCGATACAATAAAATTACTGCGCATGGGTGGTTACAAAGATGCAGGCAGTGCCTGCTACTGCCCGGAGAATGCCTTCCTCAAAGCAGTGATAGACTCTCTCCTCCTCGGAAAACTGGATGTAGTTATCCTAGACTTTGGTGCAGGAATCGAACACTTAACACGCGGTACAGCACGAGGCGTTGATTACATGCTTGTTGTAACTGAGCCGACAAAGGTAAGTGTTGATACTGCGCGTGTAATCCAAAAGTTATCATTAGAGATGGGGGTTCCTAATGTAAAAGTGGTGGGCAACAAGGTCAGATCCGACAAAGAAAAGAACTTTTTGAGGAACTCTTTTACACCTGATGAGCTGCTAGGGATTCTAGAGTTTAACGAGGAACTCTGGGAAAGGTCGATGTTAGATGATCCCCAGGGACTGGAGGAGGTTTTAGTAGATTCTGTTAGTAAGCTTTTTGATGGTATTATCAGTGAAGGGGGTGGGGTTGCAGGAGGTTAAGGTTTAGTAGGGCCTGTAGAGGCAAGGTTTTAATAGGTTCTTGAAAGAACCATTTTGGGAGACTGAATTTTAATCAAAGGGGGTTAAATGTATGCCGAGATTTAGTGATACCTCTCTGCAGAATTCCAAACCGTCGGTGGATCGGAGA
>DUMY01000055.1 GCA_012839645.1 Syntrophomonadaceae bacterium | reverse complement strand
TACCCACAGAATGATTCCTGTATGGTCGAGCAGTATGACCCCGCTTGCAATATCTTCAAGAACCTTAGCAGCCAGCAGCTGTTTATCCTCTCCCTGTCTACAGGCAGTACTATTATGGCCGCTGTCGCCAAACACTTCCCTTTCCCTAATCGGTCCTTTACGGTTCATCAGCTCACCCCTCCCTTACATGTCCTAGAACTTCGGTCCTATACCAACTATTAACTACTCTATTTTCTTCGTCCCGCCCGGGCAACAGCTGCCAGAATTCTCTCCGGCTGAAAGGGTTTCACCACAAAATCTGACGCCCCTGCTTTGATAGCATCCCCCACCATGGACTCCTGCCCCATGGCGGAAATCATAATCACCCGAGCCCCCGGGTCGATCTCTTTGAGTTTATGAACAGCTTCAATCCCATCCATCTCCGGCATTGTGACATCCATTGTCACCATGTCGGGACTATGCTCCTGATAAAGCTCCAGAGCAATGAGAGCATTGTTTGCCTGGATCACCTCATGTCCCGCTTTTTTAAATATTTTTTCGAGCGTAATACGCATAAAAGCAGCATCATCTACAACAAGGATTTTCATGTCAAGTACCCCCTCCCGCTGTTCTATGAAAATATTAATCTTAATAATAACATTCTCTGCGACAATTTTCTAATTTTTCTATGTTTTTCATCCAAAGATCAACTGTAAACGACATGTTTATCTCAATCAAGAAGTAACACCATGAGCAGCACCAAAAAAGGGTGAAAACAGGCTTCTGACATCCGGTGTTTGACCTCTATTTTCAGTGTAGTTGACAGGCATCGTCTAAGCCGTTTTTCCTATAAACAAAAAGGGAACCAGTTGTTTCTCTCACAACTGGCTCCCTGTTCTTGTTTACAAAAGCTTAATTTTCTTTCTTTTGCTTGGCTTTGCGCTCAATGGCAATGGCACAATCCGGGCAGACCCGCTCACAGATACGGCAGGCCTTGCACTTCTCAGCATCTGCAACTACCGTAGGGGTACCGTAGACACCCAATTCCTCTGACCAGCTTAAGGCTTCTTCCGGGCACTTCTCCCGGCAGAGCCCACATCCTTTGCAGAGCCCGGGAAAGATGCGGAACATTGCTTTCCCTTTATGAACATCTTTTTGCACATATTTTATGTCTGTTTTCACCATTGATCAGGCCACCCCCGTTCCTGCAACCATCTCATAACCCCTCTCCAAAGCTTTGAAGTTCATCTCCCGAAGCTTGGGGTTTTGTTCGAATTTGTAGCCCAGCTTTTTCTCTATAGCCTCTTTTGCCTTCTCTAAGGTCACCACATGGGTAGCACCGATGAGAGCTCCCATAATCAACACATTGAAAACCCGTGGATGCAGTTCTTTATTGGCTGTTTCCAAAGCGGGGATTGCCAGGACCCGTTGGGCAACTTCCGGGAGGTCATCTTCTACACCCTCGATCCCTGCATCATAGATAAATATTGTCTCATGCCCCGCATACATATTCACGCGGCGGACGGCACGGTCACTCAAAGCGATGACGATATCTCCGGTTTTGAATTTCGGTGCCCCGATCTTTTTATCTCCAATCTGCACAAAGGCAATGGATACTCCACCTCTCTGTTCCACCCCGAAGTTGGGGATGTAGAGGATCTCTTTGCCCTCCATGGCTGCAGCCTCGGTGAGGATCATAGCCACTGACTGCACACCTTGGCCTCCCTCACCCGCCAACGCGATCTTAACAGTTTTGTCCATCCTTATCCCTCCTTACCTGTGGGTGTTTTCAGTTCACCAGGAGGATACTGTTTCGTCATCTCGTCCTCGAGGAATGCCCAGGTTTGTTCGGCATTGGTGCGCCAGTTGGTAGGGCAGGTGGAAAGTGTCTCTACAAAGGAGAATCCCCTCATCGCCATCTGGTTTTCCAAGGCTTTCTTGATGTATTCTTTCAGCTTACGGAATCTAGCCACACTCCCCCGGGCCACATAGGCGCCATCCTGGGAGATGGCTGCTACCATCTCAGGACCCATCATGGGATAGCCGGCCTCAGATACATCCCTGCCGTAAGGGGTTGTTTCTGTCTTCTGACCAGGCATAGTAGTAGGGGCCATCTGTCCGCCTGTCATAGCATAGTTGGTATTGTTCACCAGCAGCACTGTGATCTTATCGTCTCTGGTGGCGGCATTGACCAGGTGCTGGGACCCGATGGCATATCCCCCTCCATCACCCATATATGCTACAACCACAAGCTCAGGATTTGCTCTTTTTATGCCCACCATCACCGGGGTGGTTCTCCCGTGATGTGTCTGAACGGAATCCACATTGAAAAAGTCCCAGGAAAGAAGGGAGCACCCGATGTCGCATCCGAAGACAACCCGGTCCTGGATCCCCAATTCATCAATCACCTGTCCTAATGCTTTGAGGATTAGGCCATGCCCACAGCCAGGGCAAAATTTGTGGGGTTTGGTCTCTAGGTTCCAGCTCTTTGGAATTTTCGGCAGTACTTTCATCGCTTTTACTCCTCCTCTCCTAATATTGTCCTTACATCTGCTACAACCTCTTCCGGAGTGATTCCCACACCCGGGCGCAGGTATCCCTTAATAGGCACATCTAAACCATAGAGGTTGTCCTTTACCATTTTAAGCAGCTGCCCATAGGCAGACTCCACAACAAGAATCTGCTTTGCCTTTGCTGCAGCCTTCTGCAGTTCTTGCCGCGGGAAGGGACGCAGTGTAATGGGTCGAAAATAACCCACCTTCAACCCTTCCTCTGCCAATTCCCTGGCAGCCATTGCTACGGACCGGAAAACGATCCCATGGGCGACAATCAGTACATCTGTATCCTGTGTGTTGAATTCCTCATACTCGGTGATCTCCGGTGTCATCTCTTCGTACTCTTTGATATCTTTGGCCAGTTCATCCATCAGTTCTTCTTCGATGTTGTAGGTATTGCGAAGGTGAGCTGGGGCACGATCCTCCCCGGGTGTCCCCGGTTTTCCCACAAAGGCCTCTGTAGGTACCATTTTTTGGCCTTTCTCCTGTGGATCATAGAGCACCAAAGACTCCCGCATCTTGGCTTGATAGCCGTCAGCCAGAACAAATGTTGGAAAGCGGTACTTCCAAGCTGTATTGAATGCTTTGATAGTATAGTCAAACAATTCCTGGTGGGATGAGGTGGAGTACACCACCCGCAGACCCTCTCCATTGCCTCCAAAACACGTTAAGGTTACCTCCTGCTGAGAATAGATAACTGTAGCTGTGGAAGGCCCACCACGCTGCTGAACCACTACAACTGTAGGAATACGCATGGCTTCTGCCATAGACATGGGTTCCTGCATCAACACATTCCCCGGACCTGCTGTTGCAGTAAATGCTCGCCTACCGGCAAGCACACCGCCCACGGTGGTAAATCCGGCAGAAAGCTCATCCTCTGTCTGCAGGAACTTCTTTTCATATTTTGGAGCCAGCCGCGTCCAGTACTGCATAATCTCATTCTGTGGAGTAATAGGATAGCCGTACATGATGTCGGCTCCAGCAGCAAGAGCGGCCCAGGCGACGGCTTCATTGCCCGTCATAAAAGCCTTTTGCTCTCCTTTAATTGGTTTTTCTCCCACGTAAAAAAACCCCCCGTGTTATTTTTTATATAGCTTTAATAGCTCAAAAAGCAAAAGCTGCGCCGGTAATAATACCATTACCAAAAAGCTTGTGGTAGATACCGTTGCAGCGCACGCACCTGATGCCCGTACCAATCGGTTTCCCCGATCTCCGCAGCTAACTGCTCCATCACCGAGGTGGCGACCACCGGCAGTCCGAGAGCAGCTGCGGCTTCTTTTACAACCCAGGCACCTTCCTGTATAAACTCTAGATCTGTCTCTTCTCCCAGGTGGGAGTTGTTGATTAAACCATCAACCTTACTAAGTAACTTTACATGATCAATAATATCAGGTACAGTAGCGGTCATCGGCCTGGCAATGTTAATCACTGCGTATACCTTGAGATCCCGCTCCTCGACTGCCCCTTCCACCAGGTTGAGCACCTGGACACCAGAGGCCCCATATCCGATATCAAGGATCACATCACCGGGATGGCGCAAGCAAAACCGCACCTCCGGCTTTAGGATATTTCCTGTTTCACCGAGCCCTATCAGCTCACTGGTGTCCCATGCCAATACAATAACCCCCTTTTCCCCCAGTGCCCTCTTCAGAGGTCTAAGGGTATAGCATGGTTCTACTAGGTCGAGATCGACCAGGGTCACCCTCCTGCCTAGGCCAGCAAGTTCTATTGCACGGTTAACAGCGTTTTCACTTTTTCCGCTGGCGTATTCTCCGATATACGCCTCAAGCACACGCGGCGGAAGCTGCTCCTGTTTCATCTGGATTACCTCGATTATCTGATATGTCGCCGATTCGGTGCTTTTTTGACAGCCAACACCAAATAGTTATTTACTCCCAGAATCTTAACTTTGATTATATAACGAACATGGGATCAAGATCAAGATAATATAATGGTTATCCTGTCATAGCTTTTAATGCAATAAGCAGCAGTAGACCGGGAAGGCCTAAAAACCCCACGGTCATGGCGCTTGCAGGATTTACTCCCAGAGAAAACCCCAGTGAGCCGGTGGCGAAATTGACAAAAACAAGAAAAATGCATCCTAATATCAAACGCAGCCCCATGTATAAAAGTATACGCAAGGGCTTCCAGAATGCCTGTCCCACCAGAAATAATAAAAAAAGGCCGAACAGCACCCCCAAGATCGTACCGACCATCACTTTCCCTCCTTAAACCTCTTTTTCTTTCATCCTTTTCCACAGATAAACATAGCGTCTTTCTGCGGCTTTAAGGGAAAGGATGGCATAGTCGACCAAATCCGGGTCAGTAGCCTGCTCGAAAAAGTCACGTGCTGCCAGCCATTCACGGTGTGCCTCCGTCAGAGCCAGGTAGTCGTCATTAAACTCGTTCCGGTCCTTGCTTCTAAAGACCTGGGTTAAAGAACGGGTTTGATTTGTCAGCCAGTCGGTCATCACAGATACCTCCCCTGGCAAGTTAAAGGATTTTTCACCTTTATTATATGAGTTAACATCCAGAAACTTGCCAAGGGGGAGGTATTTTATGCCAATAGCATTCCTGGCGCTGTACTGCGGCTGTTGGCCACCGAACTTCCGGTCTCCGACCTCTATTTTTTAAAGCTCCTGTCTTCCTAACAGGGATCTGCTTAATGTGGCGGTATCCGCAAACTCCAAATCCCCTCCCACAGGTAGCCCGTGAGCGATCCTGGTAACTTTAGGTACCAGTGGTTTTAACAGCTGGGCAAGATAAATGGCTGTGGCTTCTCCCTCTACATTGGGATTGGTAGCCAGGACAACCTCTTTGGTTGATGCCTTGGAGAGGCGGTGAAGAAGTTCCGTGATCTTAAGGTCATCAGGGCCAATCCCATCCATAGGCGATAAAACCCCGTGCAGAACATGGTAAACACCCGGGAACTCCCCGGTGCGTTCGAAAGCAATAATATCGCGCGGCCATTCCACAACACAAAGTAAAGACCTGTCACGTCGCTCATCACAGCACAACTCACACGGATCAGTGTCTGTGATATTTCCACAAATAGAACAGAAAAAGATCTTTTCCCTGGCCTCTGTAATCGCCTGCGCAAGCCCCTCCGCCTCTCCGCGGGGTGCATGCAGGAGATAAATGGCCAGGCGCTGGGCAGTCTTCGGCCCAATACCCGGCAGTTTTCGCAAGGCTTCAATAAGTGCTGCCAATGAGTTGGGGTAAAGATGCAAAATCAATCACCTGCGTTTCTCTAAACATTCCAGTTAAAAAACCCCCGGAATTTTCAGCCCACCAGTTACCTTTTCCATTTCCTCTGTCGCTTTTTCCCGGGCACTATTCAAGGCCTCATTGACTGCAGCCAAAACCAGATCCTCCAGCAATGTGGGGTCATCAGAATCAACTGCTGCGGGATCGATGTGCACCTCTTGCAGTTCCTGCTGGCAGTTAGCTACTACCTTCACCACACCTCCGCCAACACTAGCCTCAACAGTGAGCTCCCCAAGTTCTTCTTGGACCCGGGCCATCTCCTTCTGCATTTTTTGAACCTGCTTCATCATCTTCTGCATATTCCCAAAACCCATTTTTCACTCGCCCTCCTTTAATCTTTTTATTATCTTACCATTAAAAAGGGTCAACCCAACACTTAACAATTGGTCACCCTGGAATTCATGGTCAGTTTTTGCCCTCGTTTCACTGGATGCATCGCCCATATTACCCGCTGATGCTGACACAGAATTGGAATTGTTATCACTTCGATTGTCAAGGGTATCCCGGGAAGAAGCCTGGCGACGCTTAGTTGTCACATGGGCAGGAGATGGTGTTTCATCCCTTACTACCTCCAGCTGAAGAGAACAGCCATATTCCTGAAGGATTACCTGCAAGGTTTTAAGGTTCTCCTCTCTCCTGATTAGATCACAACCAAATGAAGGTGCCAAAAGCAGCAGGCTGTTCCCTTTCCTTTTTAATTGGCATTTGGGGAGAACTCCAGCAAGAATGGGCTGATTGCTGGTCTTACTAATGAGAAAATCATGAATAGCGTCAAGATCGAGATTTATATCGGCAGCAGGTAAGGGCTTTTTTTTAGGGGACAGCATTTCTTTGGTTTTCTCAGAATCTGCCGCCTTTTGCTGTGTCCGCAACACTTTCTCCCCGGAGGACGATGTTTCTTCTGTTTTTTGGATTCCTACCTTCTGCTGCAGCGATACTGCCCTTTCCCTGGATGATACTTCTTTAGCTTTCCCTTCTCTGGTTTTCTGAACTGCAGTCTGCCGCTGAGTACTCCTCTGCTGGGCAACCCCCTGAGTAATACCCTGTCTCGATGGATGAGCCGATGCAGCCTGCTCCCTCACAGTCTGGCCGGCTGCCTGTTTGCTCCTTTTTTGTGGTGCACTTTTTTCTAGGGTGCTGACAGCTCCTTTTTGCAGACTGCCTTCCCCTGAGGTACTGGCAGCACCTGTCAACCGTAGAAGTGCCAGCTCCAGGAGAAGATCTGGACGGGAGCTCCCCTTCATCTCCCCCTCTGCAAAGGCAACCCCACGCAGAAAACGGGCATAAAACATTTGCTCCTTTCTATCCGCACCCTGACAAAAAATCAGCTCCCGCACATGATCCGCCAGCTGTAAGAGCACCTGTCGCGGATCAGCTCCCCGGGCAAAAAGAGCATCCAACTGCTCCAGAACCCCGGGCACATTACCTTGGGCAACTGCATTTATAATTTCATCCAGTTCCCCTTTACCCAAAGCACCTGTCAACAGTTCGATATCCTTACGCCGGATCTGCCCCTTGGTAAAACTAGCTGCCTGATCCAGCAGTCCCAAGGCATCACGCAGTGCACCACTTACCTGGCGGCTGATCAGCTCCAATGCCTCATCCTCAACAGACCAGTTTTTCGCCCGCGCAACGTTAGCCAAATGCTCCTTGATCACAGGACGACCAAGCCGCCGGAAATCGAAGCGCTGGCAGCGGGAAAGTATAGTCAAAGGAACCTTATGAGCTTCGGTTGTAGCCAGGATAAACACAGCATGGGCAGGCGGTTCTTCCAGTGTCTTCAAAAGAGCATTGAAAGCCTCTCCTGTCAGCATATGAACCTCATCAACGATATAAACCTTATATCTGCCCCCACTGGGCGCCATACCCACCTTTTGTTTGAGATCACGCACCTCTTCTATCCCGCGGTGAGAGGCGGCATCCATCTCTATAACATTAAGGGAAATACCCTCTGTAATACCCCGGCAGGAAAGACAATTATTGCAGGGTTCGCCATCCTTAAGGTCCAGGCAGTTCAGTGCCTTAGCCAGAATGCGGGCAGTGCTGGTTTTACCCGTTCCCCGGGGTCCGCAGAAAAGGTAGGCATGAGCTGTCCTCTCCATGAGTACAGCATTTTGCAGAGTGCGGCAGACATGCTCCTGTCCAATGACCTCCCGAAAAGTTTGTGGGCGCCATTCCCTATACAAAGCCACCTGTTCCATCCAGAACCCCCCTAATTGATACAAATTAAATATATTACAACTACTGCCTATAAGCAAATGATTAGTCGTTGGAAAAAGATGATACAGTGGAGACGGTTTCTGTTACATGCTTCCTGAATACGATGAATACGGAGGCTGTTAGTGGTCGGAAAAAGATCAAAGCGAAGGTGGACTTGGAATAAAGAGTTGTATGAGAGCAACCCTTTTGTTACGCCTGTGGAAAAGAGACAAGTGGAGGTTTCCGTGCCATTTAATTAACTAGGCACACAAATTCACAAGGTTCAAAGACAAATAAGGCAAATAGTGCACTACACAAGGTAACACTCTTCATATCATATAAACAAAAATGAAACCTCATCACATATGATATGGGAAGTGGGAGGTTGAACCACTAACGACCAACCACTAAAATTAAAGGCCGTGCACCTGTCTCTGAATTACACCTTCCGGGCGGTACCGATACAGTTAGCTCGATTCAGGCACTCCCACGGCACCCAGGAGAGTCCACTTACCGCTGCTTCCTTCCGGACCTGACGGGGTTTGTGGGTTCCTGCTGCGTAGGACCCAAACGTCTTCACCACTTATACCGGGCAGCCCCACAAGGCTAACCCTCGGACAGGACTTCGACCCCGCTATAGCGGACTGCGGGTTACAGGGAACCGCTACCTCCCCATCTAGCACGGCCAAAATTTGTGTTTTAAACTGGCGCGCCCAGAGGGAGTTGAACCCCCAGCCTACAGATCCGAAGTCTGTCGCTCTATCCAGTTGAGCTATGGGCGC
>DUMY01000054.1 GCA_012839645.1 Syntrophomonadaceae bacterium | reverse complement strand
TTCTCTTCACTCACTATACTCGCCTCCCCATAATTTTGGGTGTTCGGCCGGCAATGTCAGATTTTTCGCTGGCAAGGTCGAACTCACCCTTGACCGGTTAGAAAAACAATCCCTCCTTTTTTAGAGCCGGAAATCTCTTAGAGATTATCATTCAAACATTTACTTTAATATTATAATATACGTCTGAACCTATCACGTCAAGATTTATTTTGTCAAATGAAATATACCCGCAGGGTACAGGTAGAAATCACATCAGGTAGCGTAAGTCTGTTTGCTGTTTATCATCAAAGATGAAGAAATGGAAAATCTTGATTTGTGATAGATGGAATAGGGAATCCTATGCCTGGCAAGTGCAAAAAGTAAATTACTCAAGCTTGACCCCCATCAACAGGAGGCGTTCAATGCGACATTTTATAGTTTTAGCATCGATATTCGTATTAATTGCTGTAGCAGCTATAGCCTGGCAGTTGGGAATATCTAGCACAGGATATCCGAATTTAGAAACGCCACCAACGGAGCAGCAAAAGAAACTCATACTCCCTATTGAAGAGCATAATATTACTGAAGAAAAGGCAGATGAAGAGCCAAAAAAACAGAACCAGGCAATTTTACAGGAAGAAATCGAAGGCCGCTACACTGCCCAACTGTTGACTACTGCCCAAGATTACGAAAAGCAATTGAACAACCTGGAAAATACTGCCTGGGAAGAATACACCACAGCTCAACAGGAGGGGAAAAATATATCCAGACAGAGGGCTTTCACTTACATCACAAAGGGACAGAGGTTAAAAACCAAGTGCGATAACGAGATTTATGCCCTCTTGCAGAAATTCGAATCTGATCTGCGTGCAAATTCCCTCCCTTTGGACAAGGTCAATCTCTGCCGACAAGAATACGAGCGGAGAAAAACGGAGCGCAAACAGGAGCTTCTAGATGTCTTTTACAGCAAGAGAACGAGGCCAATTCAATGGAAATACCGGTGCTGAAAGAACCCTATTGAAGCTATGCATACAATTAGCGGTGTACTAAGCCGGAAAGATAGTTCATCACGCCGATTCCTTTCACTTTCAATGATCAAGCCAAGTGGATCAGTTTTGAGTTGGCAACCACATTCGATAAAAGTCAGGTGGTAACCGGTACCTTTGCGAGCTAAAATAATAAGAAAACCGGGGTATAAATACCCCGGTCAATTCATTTCTTATTTTATTTTATCTTACATATGGTGTAACTAGCCACTTAAGACAGTTATCCTTCTTATTGCCAAAAATATCGTATCCCTTAAGGATATCATTCAACGGTGCCCGATGAGTGATTAAGAAATTGGTGTTGATTTTACCTTTTTCAATAAGTTTTATTAATTGCGGGACACGGTTCATGGGCACAAAACCCATGCTGAGGTATATATTCATGGCCCAAAGTCTTTCTAGATGTAATTCAAAGGATTTTTCAAAAACACCAATTGTAGAAACCACCCCACCCGATCTTACTGCTCCTACTGCTAAATCCATAGTTGGCGAAACACCTACGGCCTCAATAGTCCTGTCAGCACCGCGGCCTTCGGTTAGTTCCTTGATTTTGGCAATTACATCAATATCTTTTGGATTTAGAGCCAGATCAGCTATTCCTTCTTTAAGCGCAACATCCAACCTGCTTTGATTTGTATCAACAGCAATTATCTGTGAGGGTCCAAAGAGACCCGCACTGATCATAGCACACATACCCACCGGGCCAGCCCCTACTACAACCACTACATCACCAGTTTGGATCATCGCCCGTTCTGCCCCATAATAACCTGTTGAAAGAATATCGCCGACAAATAAAACGTCTTCTTCTGTCAAGCCCTCCGGGATCTTGTACATACATTTTTCAGCATACGGCAAACGAACAAATTCCGCCTGGCAGCCTTCTGGTGCGTATACACCGAAACAACCGCAAGTGGGTTCGGTGCAGTGTGCATAAAAACCTTCTTGGCAGAAAAAACACTCACCACAATAGGCTAGACAGGAAACGGCCACCCTGTCGCCTACTTTGAAATCTTCAACTGCAGTTCCTAATTCAATAATCTCCCCGCAAAATTCATGCCCCAGAATTTTCGGATACTTTACATCGGAAAGACCCCCCTGATAAATATGAATATCACTACCGCATATAGTTGATAATGTCACTTTTACAATAACATCAGTTGGCGCACTAATCTTTGGTACCGGTACATCATCCAGGCTAATCTTGCCTGGCTCATGATAGACAAGGGCCTTCATTGTTTCTTGTGACACACCACATACCTCCATATTATTTTCTTATCTTACAAAGTTGATCCCTAAATAACTAAAGTTCAGTTAATCAATACGAAATCTCCGCGAAACCAGTCAAGAATATCAGTTTTTGATGACGTTTCTCGAGTATTACCAGGATATTATTATCCAACCACCCCCTCCAGGAACACCATATAAGAAACCGTTTCCTTACCCCCTCGCTTTCAGACCCGAGGAGCAATCACGCTTGGTCAAACCTAAACACCTTAACCATTACCCTGTATAATCCATATATTCCATGTCGTTGTAAATATTCCTTCTATTGTTATATATATTTAATGCCATTAATATGCATGCATAACTATCAGTTTATGTGTTAAAATTACCCTGCTTAAAATGAAAAAAGCACCGATGGCGGTTTGCCAAGGTGCCCTTAATAATCTAATCTACCTAATGGGTTACAACCAGCGTACCAGTGCAACTACCAATACTACCAAGCAGGAAGCGGTACCAAACAAGGGAATGAAATTTTCTTCTGCATATACTTCAAGAGAAAGCCGATGCTGGCTACTCCAGAGAGAGCAGCAACCACCATTCCAACTATAAAGGGCACATTCGCCATTTCCGGATGTGCAACAATTCCCCTCAGTTGTTCTGGTACCGTGAACTCGATAGAAGTCGGGTGGTAACCGGTACCCTTGCGAGGGGAGACGCTTTTTCTCCCCGAGCTTGCAAAAAGCAATAACACACACCTGGCCCCGATCAGTTTAACCCCATTGACATGCTGTATTAAACAAGGATATTATTGAAACATGGTAAAAAAACAACCTGCTAAGGGTTAAAGAAAGGTTAGTCTTTATCATGATCTATGTTAAAAACACTCCACAAAATGCTGGGGTAGGAATTTACGGCGATTTTATGGATTTTGAGCGCTTATATGATTCACTACACAATGTCGTAGGTGATGAGGGTGAGTTTATCTCCTATGAAACTGCACGCATAAGGGTTTTGGGTGTTTGTTATGATATTCGCCATGCCTTGATGGGCGACCGGGAAATAGAGTTCGTTGACAACGGTATGGATGAAGCAAAGATGAGATGGATGTCGGCGATCACACCTGATAAGAATGTATACCTGAAGATCAAT
>DUMY01000053.1 GCA_012839645.1 Syntrophomonadaceae bacterium | reverse complement strand
TACTTCCCGCAGAACAGCACCGCTTTGTGCCATAATCTCCGGGATGCGAAAGGACCCGCCGATTTCTACCAGTTCACCCCGCGCGACAACAACCTCTTTCCCACTGGCCAGTGCATGAAGTGCAAGCAAAACTGCGCCGGCATTATTGTTGACAACAAGTGCCGCCTCCGCCCCGGTCAGCTCACAGAGGAGCCTCTCCACATGGCTGTAGCGCTCACCGCGCTCACCGCTGTCCAGATCCATCTCCAGGTTGCAGTATCCCCGGGCAACATTGAGTACAGCCTCACAGGCAGCATCACTTAAAGGAGCCCTTCCTAAATTGGTATGCAAGACTACACCGGAAGCGTTGATTACCGGACGCAGACTCATCTTCATCTTTTTATCTACCAGAGCAGTTACTTCAGCAGCCAGTGATCCCAGATCCGGTGGTTCCAATCCCTTTTGAATAATAGCTGTCCTCCAGCGGGACAACACCTCCCGGGCTGCTGTAGTCAGCAGGTGCGGTTGATCACCTGTGGGTTCACAGCAGCTCACCAGTTCATGAACCGCGGGCAGCTGCCGCAACAGTTTTTCTTTTTCCACAAAGACTACCTCCACTCACATTATTCGATACTCTCAGTTTAAGATTCCTCTCTATTGGATATAAATAGTTAGAGCATGTTTACCCTTTTTTGCCACCTGAAAAGCATAAGAATGCTCACTTCGCCATATTACTTAAAGAACAGGTACTATGGGAGGAGAAGGAATGTTGTTCAGCCAAAAATTTATTAAAACAGCACCTATGCCCCTCATGCGGCAGGAGCTCCGTGTTTTCATCCATGACCAACACGCGGTACAGGATCTTGCAGATATGCTGGCAAAACTGCTGCAGGAATTAAACCCATCAAGCAACCGCCAGACAGTGCTCCTGGCTGTAGGCACCGACCGTTCCACCGGAGACAGCCTGGGTCCCCTTGTCGGCACCCGTGTCAAAGAATTGGCACCCGGGCTGCTGCCTATTTACGGCACTCTTGAGGAACCTGTCCATGCAGTTAACCTTAAGGAAAAGGTTCAGGAGATAAAGGACAGCTTCTCTCATCCACTTATTATCGCAGTAGATGCCTGCTTGGGTCAACTACAAAGTGTTGGGTCCATCAATATGGGAAGAGGATCCCTCCAACCGGGTACCGGTGTAAATAAGGTGCTGCCACCTGTAGGAGAAATCTTCTTTTCCGGAGTTGTCAACATCGGAGGCTATCTGGAATACCTGGTTCTACAGAATACACGGCTCAGCCATGTAATGAAAATGGCTGACTGCATCGCCCGAGCCCTGATAGCTGGATACATACTGGCAAGAAACCGAATAGAAAACCATGAAAAAACCGGTGAAGGTGGGCCCGGCTGCTAAAACAGGACAGCCAGGCCTATCAACTAGAGCAAATAGAGAACAAATACTGCAAGAACAACTGCTTTCCAAACTAGCTCAGACGCTCCCGGACCGCCTCTACTATTTCTTGAGCACTTTGTCCCGCAGCGTTGATCACAGGGGCAGTGGTACCGATATCCTGCTGCTGCATCATGTTGCTGTCCACCCCACTAATGACGACGATCCGGGCGCGTTCCAGATTTCCCGGTTCAAGACCGACCACCTGGTAGCCGGCTTCTTTCAGCGCTTTTTGCACATTACCCAGTCCCTCTTCAACTGCAACAAAAGCCATTGTTTTCCCCCTTAGAGTTTTTGTTATTGTTGCGCATTTCTCCTGAGTTTATGCACATGTCCGGTGACTGCCACCGAGTTCGCAGAATAAACAGTCCTCAAACCGCCAACCACTCATCTCCGGGGGATACTAAAGAAATGACGCCTCTTGCTAAGGGCGCCAGAAAAAACGATACTTTAATCAACCAGGCATCATTCCCTAGTTCAGAATACTCAAGGGATCCAACAAAACGCCGTCCTTTTCTACTATAAAATGCAGGTGGGGACCTGTGCTCCGACCTGTACTGCCGGCCAGGGCAATTTTCTGCCCCTTGCTCACCCGCTCCCCATGCTTCACCAAGCTCTTGCTTAAATGGCAGTAAGATGTCTTGTACCCGCTGAGGCTGTGAGAAATAATTACAGTGCGACCATAGCCGCCACGATAACCTGTATAAACCACAACACCATCCGCGGCTGCAGATACGGGCTCACCGTAATCCGCGGCGAGATCAATGCCATCGTGGAATTCGATACTGCCCCCTCCAAAGGGCGATTTGCGATTGCCAAAGGGCGATGTCATCCTTCCATTGACAGGCCAATGATCAGGAAGGGAAGCCAGATAGGCAAAATGTGCATCAATATCCTTTTCCAGGCTCTTTAAGGTTTGGCGTGCCTCAACAGATTCACTGCTTACCTCTGCTATGCTCTGGGATACATCCAGAGGAGTCAGAAGTTCCTCTTTGGAATAAGATTTCCAAAAATAATAACGGGGTGTTTTGGTGGAAGTACTGGCAGATCTACTGCTGTAACTCTTGGTTTTCTCTTCAATCCCAACTTTCTCCCGGACCCTCTGGTCGAGCCCTCGCACTTCTTCTAAATAAGTTTTTGCTTCTACAGCATCCTGCCGGAGAGAAACCAGTTCCTCCTGGTGCTGCTGGTTTACTTTACGCAGTTTAGCCAGTTCCCTTTGATCAGAGCGGGCCTTCCAAGCAGAATAGTAGCTCCAGGAACAGCCTGCTATTAGAATAAATACAATCAGGCTGAAGCAAACAACCAACCAGAAAGGCATACTGAAAGATTTTGTTTTTACACCCTTTGGGGGCACCAGCAGAAGGGTCAAGGGGCGAGATAATAAGCTCTTCCCACGCCGGTATAAATCCTTTAGCATATCCAATATTCCTTCCATAAAAAACACTGCTATTACCTAATCTTGATCCCTAAAGGTTATCTTCCATAGGCTCAACACTCTCTTACTTATTACGGCATAGAAACTCTCCAGTGATTCAACCGCACTCATCATGTTCAGAGTATAATTACAGATTAAAGGGTACCAACAACCTATTTCTGTATAGAGCATGCATTCCCATTATTGACACATAATAGCATTGTTACCTATTTTGTTAGCTCTCCTCATGGAGTGCCCTTTTTATAGCCAACTTTTCCTCATTGCTTAAAGGGTGAGAAGACTTGCCCCTCACCACGTCTTTTGCATAAATACGGCAATCATCACGCCCAACAAGACTGCAGAGAACAACTCCATTCCCCTGGGCATCAAGTAAAGCCAGGGCAAAGCTTAAGTTACCGCCCATACTGGGGAAGGCATTAAACCTCAACAACCCTACATTCCGCAGAGACTCTGACGCGGCATCCTGTAGTTTTTCGCAAAGGCCATCCAATTCCGCCAAGCGTCTTTCCACAGCCCGATTGCTTTCGATGGCCTCCTGCAAAACAGCTTCTATGTTTTTGCCGCTGGAACCCTTCATCAAACGCTTAAAACGCCTATCCACAAGAATAAGGCGTATGCTCAACAGTAAAAACACCAGGCACAGAAATACCAATACCCCAAGTGCAATCAACAACTCTTGATTTTCCTGGAACAGTGCAGAAAGATCCATTGGTTCAATATAACCTCTTTTTTTTATTTATATTTATACTAAGGTTGCAGAATTCATACCGCAACCAGTAAATCCACCAGTAAATCCAAGGGTTTTCTTTCTGAACCTAGGACAGGCATAAAATTAAGCCTATCCCATCGGCATCCAAAATACTGTACAGAGCATCAATAAGCATCATAGATGTCTAATGGAATACAAACTTGTTATTGAATTCAACATAACTTGTTTTTTTCCTCTTAAAAATTCCAAAACATATATAAAACTGCCTGGTATCTGTTCAACCAGTTGGTGAGCAATGCACTCAGAAAAGCGCCTTGCTACTTCATTTTCGGCTTCTGATAGATCATAATAAACTCATGAATTTTGTTTACCCGAAAAACATAAGGATAGCCCAGGGGACGTAGGTTGTTGTACTCCTGTCTTCTATCCCAAATAATAATGTCATCCAGGAAAAAACCCAACTGCTGCATTACTGCCGTAAGGTCCATGTGTAATGGAAAAAAGTGCGGCCCCTTTCTAATATCCATAACAATTACCAGACAGTATGCCCCAGGTGAAAGACACTTATAGACCTGCCCAAAAACAGATGCGAGAGAATCTAGGAATTCCTGGTAGTCCTCGATGTTTCCGATATCTGCGGCATTATTGCCATAGTAGCGGAGGGGTTTACCATCTGCACTCCTGGGCTGGCGCAGAATATTCCAGTACGGAGGAGAGGTAATGCAAAGCCCTATACTGCCCGGGGACAGGTATTCCTCTATTGTGCGGGCATCATCAGCTATCAGCCTGGGGTAGCATGTAGGATTCCCTGGAATACGGGCAAGGCGTTTTTTTGTTATATCGAGGAATTCAGGAACGATCTCAAACCCTATAGAAGAGACGCCATAGTGATAAGCAGAACAGAGCGTACTCCCACTCCCCAGGAAGGGATCCAGAACCGCCCCGGTTTGGCCACGATAGAAGATCTCGACCAGACGGTCGGTAAGAGCTGTGGGAAACATGGCCGGGTGTTTCATGCTGCGCTCCTCTGCATTTTTAATAAGATCATCCCATACACTGATCGAATAGCGAAGCCAGGTTTTTCCGTCAAGTTCTGGCAGCTTGTTTTTATGGTTTGCGGTTTTTTGCTTTCGTTTCGTGTCATCTTGGGATGCCAACTTAAAAACCCCTTTCACGGGAATGTTTTTCTACTGCTACCTCATTATAGCAAGAAATATTGCTGTCGCCAGATCTGCCAGACAACGAACAGACCTGCATACTGTCTTTAAGCCATGCTTGCAATTTTACAACCCTTACCGTTTTCGTGTTCTCTTAGTCCAGCAACAGAGTAAACCTTTTTTCTTTTTTTGACTAACCATCAACAATCAGCAACGAAAGCCGGGGAAGTATACTTTGATCATTGGTGATTGCTTTAACTGCTGCAAAAACAGCCATCTGACTATTTTGATGTGCCATAATACTGACATATAAAGCTGATACATAAAGGCAACACATCAGGACAATAATTGAAACCACGTATATCTGCTAATTCATGAACAGTTTTTTGATATAATATCAAAGAAAACCAAAAGGAGAGCCTGTTCCCTTGAATAAAGAGAAACTTATAAAATTACTGCAAGATGTACAGGAAAACAAGATCAGCGTTGAAAAAGCAGCAGAAATCCTAAAATATCTTCCTTATACTGATATTAATTCTGCCAAAATCGACCACCACAGAAATTTGCGTCGGGGATTTCCTGAGGTTATTTTTTGCCAGGGCAAAACACCACAGCAGATACTGGCAGCCTTTCAGGAACTGGCGAAACACAACGAACAGGTCGTGGCTACACGGATTTCACCTGATGCAGCCTCTCTAATTAAAGCCCAATTCCCTAAAGCCCACTACTGCCAAGACGCGAAGATACTATGCCTTAAACCTGCAGCAGCCAAACCACGCTGGGGTAAGATAGCGGTGCTGACAGCCGGAACCAGCGACATTCCGGTGGCAGAGGAAACTGCTCTTACAGCGGAACTGCTAGGTAATGAAGTAATCAAGATCTATGATGTAGGGGTTGCCGGAATACACCGACTATTCCCATATCTGGAGGAAATGAACACATGCCGGGTGTTGGTTGTTATCGCTGGAATGGAAGGAGCGCTTCCTGGAGTGGTGGCAGGGCTTACGGATAAACCGGTGATCGCGGTGCCAACCAGTACAGGATACGGTACCAGCTTCGGCGGACTGACTGCACTCCTGGCTATGCTCAACACCTGTGCACCAGGGGTCGGGGTGGTAAACATAGATAACGGTTTTGGGGCAGCAGTTCTCGCCTACCTGATCACAAAGAGTGGCTCTCCAGAGGTAGAAGATGATAGGGAACAATAGAAACAACCCCGATTAGATGTTTATTTTTATAGTATCGTGAAAGGAGGCGCGCCAATTCTCCCCAGGATAAATCCCAGGGTTTTTCACGGCGCAAACTCAATGAAAACTCTTTACTTTGACTGCTTTTCCGGGATCAGTGGAGACATGTGCCTCTCCGCTTTGCTCGATCTGGGAGTTCCTCCGGAAGTTCTCAAAAAAGTAATCGAGCAGCTACAGCTGCCGGTAACCCTTGAAATACACAGTGTCAAAAAAAATTCCTTACGTGCTGCATCGATCACCGTCAAGGAAAAGGAACCCCAGCCCCGGGAAAGAACCCTGAGGCAATTAATGGAGGTGCTTGAAGCGGGAAACTTGCCTCAATCCATTAAATCACAAGTGGAAGCCTGTTTATACCGGTTAGCCGCAGCAGAGGCCTCGATACATGGCACAGCCATTGAAGAAGTACATTTCCATGAGTTAGGCGGCTTGGATACACTGGTGGACCTGGCCGGCACTTTTGCCGCCATTTCCCACCTCCAAATAGATCAGGTATGCTCATCACCACTCCCGCTGGGACGCGGGGCAATCAAAACAAACCACGGCTTGATCCCTACTCCAGCACCTGCAACTATGGAGCTTTTGCAGGGAACACCCACTTACGGCATTCCCTTTGATGGGGAACTGGTCACCCCAACAGGAGCTGCACTTGTCACAACACTAGCTTCTTTTTTCGGCCCACCACCACAGGGACGCTGGCTGAAGGTGGGATATGGAGCAGGCAGCCAGGACCTCCCTTGGCCCAATATCCTGCGGGCTTGGTTAGGTGAGGCTGATGAGCAAGAGGTAGGCTTGGGTAATAACATCCACTTTAATCGCTTTGATGAGGATGAGGTCGTAATATTGGATGCCCAGGTGGATGATACCAGCCCTGAACTACTCCCTTATCTAAGAACACAGCTTCAGGAGGCAGGAGCACTGGATGTTCTCTTTGCTCCGGCAGTTATGAAAAAGGGGAGACCCGGCATCATGATCACCGCACTCTCCTCTCCCAATCAGGTGTATGCACTGGTCAATATTTTGTTTCAAGAAACTACCACTCTCGGAGTGCGCTGGCATAAAGCGGGCAGGATCAAATTACACCGGGATGTACAAGAGGTAAACACAAACTACGGTAAAATCAGATTAAAGATCGGTTACGGATTTAATCAGGAGGGTAAACGGGTAATCTACAATCTGGCACCAGAATATGAAGATTGTGCTCTGGCAGCAAAGAATAACGAGGTGCCGATCAAAAAAGTCTACCAGGCTGCACTAAAGAACTGCAGGATCGACTTTTAAGAATGCAACTAACTGCTGCAGAGTGATTGCTGTTCAGGCAGGCATAGCCAAACACCTACCTGCACAACATTATCCAGATTCAAGCGAGCAGCGAGTACAGATCGATCCTTTAAACTGTTTTTAACACTCCGGGACAAGTACGGAGAGCCTTTTACTAGCCGTTTACTATCCCCGGAACAATCCGTAATATCACCTTTTAACGCTCAGGTTTGCTTGGTAATACACATTTATAGTATCCCCAAGAGGAGCGCATAAGCAAACGGGCTGCCTGTATTGAAATAAGGCGACCCGTTTATGTTTCATAGCACTTGAAGTGTGATCCAGTTACTAGAGCATATTATCCACGATAAATGCTCGCTCCTAGTAATGGATAAGAAAAATGTCATTCGCCAACACACCCGGCTTCTATGGCCAATACATTAGCGGCCAAGGGTTGAAATCCTTGGACGCCACAAACCCTGTATTGACGGTGACTGACGCGGTACGCATATACAGCAAGATCCAACCTTCTGCAGTGCGGTGCTCTTGGCGGCTGGTTTTATAAGTTAAACAAAATCTCAAGCAAACGGTCCAGTTCATCACCACTATAGAAATCGATCTCTATTTTACCACCACGCCGCCCTTTTTTGATTTTCACCTTAGTTCCCAGCAGTTGACGCAAACGGTCCTCTGTATCAGCCATTTCATAATCCGGCTCTTTTGTTTTAGGCTGCACTTTTTTCTGTTTTTGCAAGCGCATAGCGGCTTTTTCTGCTTCCCTGACCGTGAGATTCTTCTCAATTATCTCCACAGCTAACTTCATCTGCTGCTTACGCTCAGAAACCCCTAACAGCACTTTCCCATGCCCCACACTCAACTTCCCTTGTGACAGCAAGTCCTGAATCTTTTTAGGTAACTGCAGAAGCCGCATGCTGTTGGCGATAAATGGCCTGCTCTTGCCTACACGAAAGGCTATTTCATCCTGGGTCAGCTGAAACTCTTTTTTTAAACGGCTATAAGCATAGGCCTCTTCCATGGGGTTGAGGTCTTCACGCTGGATATTTTCAACCAGCATCATCTCACTGGAAGCTCGATCATCAACTTCACGGATTACACAAGGAATCGTCATCAAAGACGCCATCTGGCTTGCCCGCCAGCGGCGCTCCCCGATAATCAACTCATAGAAGCCGTCCCCTATAGGCCGCACAACCACAGGCTGCATAACCCCATGCGCTTTAATTGAAGCAGACAATTCATTCAATGCTTCCTGATCAAATTCTTGCCGCGCCTGGAAGGCACCCGGTTTAATCTTATCCAGGGGAAGTTCTACTATCTCCACACCATCTTCTAAGCCTTCCAACTCGGTAGGAATTAAAGCCCGCAGACCTTTTCCCAATCCTTTATTTTTCATGTTCTATCACTTCCTGAGCTAATTCCTGATACAGAATGGCACCTTTTGACCGGGGATCATATGTGACCACCGGTTTCCCATGGCTCGGTGCTTCGCTGAGCCTCACATTCCGTGGGATAACAGTGCTAAACACCTTATTGCCAAAGTAGTTTTTCACCTCATCTACCACCTGAATCGCCAGGTTTGTGCGGGCATCAAACATGGTCAAAAGCACACCCTCCAGTTCTAAGCGTGGATTGAGGCGACGCTGCACTAAATTGACAGTCTGCAGCAGCTGCCCCACACCCTCCAGTGCATAGTACTCACATTGAATAGGAATAAGAACGCTATCAGCCGCAGTGAGGGCATTAATTGTGAGCAAACCCAGGGAAGGCGGACAATCAATAAAAATGTAGTCATAGTTGTTTTTAATTACTTTTATGGCTTCACGCAGTCTAGTCTCCCTGCTTTCCATGTCGACCATCTCAACTTCAGCTCCTGCCAGGCTGATATTGGCAGGAATCAGGTCAAGGTTTTCCATCAGGGATTTAATAATTACTTGTTCTGTTTCTACTTCACCAAGCAACAGGTCGTAGATAGAAGCAGCCAGTTTATCCCGATCAACACCCAGGCCGCTTGTGGCATTGCCTTGGGGGTCGATGTCTACCAGTAAAATTTTTCGTCCGGATAATGCCAGGCAGGCACTCAGGTTAACTGCTGTAGTTGTCTTAGCTACGCCACCCTTTTGATTAGCAATACTGATTGTGCGCTTCATTAACAGGGCTGGCCGCACATTTTGATTATCACTGGCTTTCGTTTGTTCCACGTGGAACATTCCCTTTTCTTTTATTAGTTTTTTCCTTTTTTTTCTATTCCACAGCAAATCATCAACCTCCTGCCGAAATATTTCTCGCTGCGAAAATACTGCTTCCTGATGACAACTGCCCTTTTTGTGACGCACTCCGGTTATCCATCTAACACCTAAAATGTGGCGGCTGCTGAGATGCACTAACTTCTCCGAACAAGTTACGCTATATGGCTCATTATATGCCTGCAGTGATCACCCACAATACACCAGATGCACTTGTTATGGGGCATGGTTTGTTGCCCGGATACCCCAAGAGCACTCAGAATACACCAAGTTATATCTAGGATGACAAGGACGATGGGCCAGTGATAACTTTCAACCGAAAAAGTATCTGGATTGCACCATGATGTCTGCATAACTGCAATAACTGATTGCTTTGATTGTTTGTTCATATAAATCATGGATTCTTCAAAACATGATCACTGTCCTCTAATGGTCATCTCTTGATTTCACTTTATGCATCCCATCTATATTGAAAACAGCACCACAAGTTGCCCATATACACAAATCTTCTCTTCGTTTGTTAGTGCACTGACAACCGAAACTTTATAATGTTCCGCTTTGTTGCCGGCGCAGACCATTCGTTAGACTGCTGCACAGCAAGCCGAAACCATGGATACAAAGCAGCTTAAGAGATTTCGTTATGCTCAGCTTTTTATGTTTTTGCCTG
>DUMY01000276.1 GCA_012839645.1 Syntrophomonadaceae bacterium | reverse complement strand
GGCAGTGCTCGATTAGTACGGGATCGGCATACTCGGGTTCAGACCAGTTGTTAAGCCCTTTGTATTCTTGGTATTCAAAGCTGTCAATGCAGAAATCCTTTGGCGGTTTTGGCATCAACATGAACTCACCCCGGTATAGAGCAAGCCAGTACCTTCCAGGTAAACAAACACATCTTCGGCAACTAGAGGCTTGGCTTCGTTCTTCCCGCCGGGGTTATACCGACTAGCATTAGATACGCTTGTCCTGCCTGCCGTAAAGGACTGTGGCGCTTTATTGATGCCCTCGAAGGTGGTTGCACCCGCCTCATTAAAGTATTCAATCTGAGCACACAGTGCCTTTTTAAACTGACTTACCCGCCAGGAGTTGTCTTGCTCTATGTCGTGCCTAGCATAGAAATGATTAGTGGCGTTATCCAGGACAGCAGACGCTTTCGGCAGCAGCCTGTCAAAGGTCGATTCGTATATGTCGATACCTGTCTGATCCCTAAATTCGTCATATGTCAGATACAACACAATCACCCCCCAAAAGGGGAAGGAGGGCTTAAGCCCTCCCCCTCAGTTATTAAGACAGTGTTAGAGTTGCGGTTGCCGTCTTGGCGCCGTCAGTGGTTGTAACCTTGACGGTATATGCCCCGGTAGTAACAGCGTCAGTCCAGGACACCAGGCCAGCTGTGCTAACCGTCAGTCTTGGTCACCTTGGCCACAGCCTTTTTATTATCTACAAGGATGAACTCCCCTGCTTTACCTGCGCCCTGCAGCGCTACGCCGTCAAAGTCCTCGGATTCAATCGTCCTAGCGGTGTTGATGCCGGTAAAAGCTTTCCCTACTCCGGTAATGTAGGCATAGCACACCTCGCCACTCTGGAACATTGTTTCAGGCAATTCCTCGATAATGAAGCCCTTGAACATGAGGATTGTGTTAGTATCTACGTTTGCAGATGAATGTTTTGCAGTGGTGGCAGCGGGGTGATCCACAATAGCGTTATACAGCTCAGGCTTAACCTTAGCTACCTTAGTCCCAACCGCCTCGATATTGGTAAAGTAAGCAGACAGGGCGTTGAAAAGCAACAGCACAGACTGCTCAGAATAGTCTGCAATCTGCTCTGTCTTTCCCGCAACACTGGAAATAAAGGCAGAATGCTGGGCGTTGAACTTGGCCACTTTCGCCTGTGCCTGGAGGTCTAGCCTGTCAGCAACAGCAACCTGAAAATCCTGGTTTACAGTATGCCTGTCGATACCCTCATGGAACACCCATTCCCAGGTATAGGGCACCGGGGTATCGGTATAGATGATCTCCGTCCGGTTCCCAAAGCGTGTGGTTTTCCCTGTACCAGTGCCAAAACCAACATTTTCGCCTTTGTTATAGGCGCTCCCCACAACTACTGGAATGTCGCTCGTCTTTACATAAAAAGCGGTTTCGTTGTGCTGCACTCCGTCAAGCGCCTCAATCCCGCCGCCAAAAAAGTCACGGAAATATGCCCGGCTTGCGAATACCGCCTGAAGCAGCTCACGGAACTGCGGCTGGTAACTGCGTACGGATAGATTCTGATTATTTGTTGCCATTCTAAAGCCTCTCCCTTACTTATATTTCGCCAGTTTTGCGGCGAATGGATCATCGCCCGTGTTATCCCCGCCATCAGGATTGCCTGGCGTTACAATCTTAGGCGGCTTGGTCTTATCATCTTCACTTTCAAACAAATATGCGTCAGTTTCTTTCAGCTTTGTAACCTGCTCATCCAGGCCTTTCAGAGTATCCCCGTCTAGCTTGATCATCTCCATATCCAGGAGTGCCCTGACAGCCTTGACGTTCTTCACCTTTGCACCTGTCAGAGATTTTTCTAGCACGTGATCAAATGATTGTTTTTGTAGTTTTTCCTCATACTCTGTTTTGGTTGCTTCATTCTGCTGTTTCAGTTCTTCAATCTGTGCGGTCAGCTCTTCATTCCCCTTTGCCTTTTCGCCCAGGTCTTTAAGCTGTTTGTCACGGTCTGCCAGTTGTGTTTTGTAATCCTCAACCTGGCTTTCCAGGGTTTCCACCTTGTCAGCCTTATCCTTGACAGCATTTAATGCCTTCCCGTGACTAGCCATTACCTTTTCGATCTGCTCATCAGTCAAACCTAGTTCTTTCAACTCTTCTCTAGTCATTTGAGTCCTCCTACATTGTTTTTACGTGGTATTGTCCACGCTGGATTAGCCATTTAACGCATGGCTGCGGATAATAAAAAACCCTGTTTATTACGTCTATTGGCTAAAGATAAGTTTCAAGCAATAATATCTAACTGTTCAGAACCTCCGTATGACAAACCTCGAATAAATACATTTTTGTTCATCACATGGACTAAATCCTCAGTGTAGCTGCGCTCATAAAATGCTTGTTTTTCATCAAATGAACGCTCGGGTATGCAAATTGTCTCCTGAACCCCTTCAGCTTCAATCCCGACAAAAACAAACTTGCTATTTTCTTGTTTTGCCTTTTCAAAAGTATCCCTCAACACTTGTTTAGATAACACATTATCCCTCCTAAGCAAACATCCACCAAATAAAATATCTGGTGAATGGTGTTCTTTGCCCTGCTCTTAGATTGTATTTTTGCGTGACCTGCGGATTTATATATCCAATCGTTTTCAGGTTCCTCTTGCTGTCAAAAGCGGATACTGCAAGCATTTTCCCACTTCCTCTTATTTTTCTCTAGGCGGCATAATCAAAATCTTTTAACAATGTATCCAAAGGTGTATAAACCTTCTCCCTGGCATAGTTACGGCTCAAATACTTCCCATTTTCCGCAAGGTGCTCCCTCATCGCCTTTTGCCTGCGCCTCACCATCATGCCCCAGTAGTCCGCACTGTCACTACCCAGCTCCCTG
>DUMY01000052.1 GCA_012839645.1 Syntrophomonadaceae bacterium | reverse complement strand
TACCCTCTTACTGGGCGTACCCACACTAGGCCGAGCACAAAATTAGTCTTATTTCAGGAAAGACGAAAAACTTGCACACTTTTACTTGACACTAACCAGAGCATAAAATGAGTAGACACCATTAGGATAATTCGCTATAATAAATTACTGTACTACTATATTAAATTATGGCCGAAGCCTATATAAGGCGCGGGGGAACCATTTTAAATTTGGGGCGAGTTTCCATAGGCATCAAGGACATGAGCAGCTATGGATATGGAATAGGGCGGACCCTAGCCCGAGCCCGTCAGCTAACCTCGTAGGCGAGAATGGGATTTTAATTGAAGCACTATTCCTATCATTGCTTTAAATATAGTTTCTATCTTCTTAGTCTTCTTCCTAGTTCTTATTCTTTTCTACTTCCTTTCTCACCATCCCTGCCATGCTATAGGTTGCCGGCCGGCAGGAGGTAATTCTTAGTGATTTTTGACAAAAACATTTTTAGCAACGTTACGGTTAAGCCACTGCTGGTTTTAGTGCTGATCATTTTTGGGTTTACAATGGTCGGTTGTGGGGGAAGCCAAGACAGCTCCTCAGATAAGGAACAGCTTGTTTTTGCTGATGCTACTTGGGATAGCATCAAAGTACACAACCGCATCGCGGGCTTTATTCTCGAACACGGTTACGGATATTCTGGACCAGAATACACCTTTGGCGAAACCTTACCCTTACTGCAGGGCATGACCAAGGGGAACGTGGATATTACTATGGAGCTCTGGACTCAAAATTATGAGGAAGCTTGGAACGATGCTATAGAAAGCGGAAAAGTATTGGATCTGGGTTCCAATTTTCCGGATGCTCCCCAGGGCTGGTATGTACCTACCTACATGATCAAAGGTGATGCCGAGCGCAATATTGAACCAATGGCTCCGGACCTGAAAACGGTAGACGACCTGAAGCGTTATTGGGAACTCTTTAAAGATCCTGAGGTCCCCACCAAGGGACGTTTCCATAACTGCCCTCCGGGTTGGGCTGTTGTGGAAGTAATTGAAACCAAGTTTAAAACCTATGGCCTTGATGAAACATTTAATCTCTTCAGCACTGGATCTGATACCGCTTTGGCTACTTCCATGGTAACTGCCTACAATAAAGGTAAACCTTGGGTCGGTTACTACTGGGAGCCCACTTGGGTAATGGGCTTGTTGGATATGACTATGTTGGAAGAACCTCCATATGATGAAGAAATTTACAACGACGTAAATAATCGTGGTTGTGCTTTCCCCCCTGCTAAAGTCCTGAAAGGGGTAAATGCGGGCTTGAAGGATAAGGCTCCTGAGGTATTCGAATTCATCTCCAATTATGAGACAACCCTGGATCAGAATAACGATTTCCTCGCCTATATGAAAGATAACGATGCCAAACCAGAAGATGCAGCTATCTATTTCCTAAAAACATACCCAGATACATGGAAAGCCTGGATCCCCAAAGATGTTGCTCAAAAAGTAGAACAAGCACTGGAAGAGTTGAACTAATATGATGCATAAAAACGCTGATGATACCCTACTCGAAGTAAAAGAATTATGGAAAGTTTTTGGCAACAATCTACCGGATTTTGATACAAATGATACTGAATCTATTAAAAAACTAGAGGAAAATGGTGCGGTATTTGCGGTAAAGGGAGTATCTTTCGAGGTCAAACGGGGTGAGGTTTTTGTCATCATGGGACTATCTGGCAGTGGCAAATCAACCTTAATTCGTTGTATCCCCCGTCTCATAAATCCCAATCAGGGTAAAATCCTGGTTAACGGCCGTAATGTTCTACAGATGGAAGAAGATAAGCTAATCGAGTTTCGCCGCCAAGATATAGCCATGGTCTTTCAACATTACGGATTACTCCCTCATCGCAATGTCATCGAAAATGTTGCTTTCGGACTCAAACTGCGCGGAGTTCCGCTTGAGGAAAGGAAAGACAGAGCCTGCCATGCTATTTCCCGTGTAGGGTTAGAGGGCTGGGAAGACCACTACCCAGCCCAGCTTTCAGGAGGCATGTGCCAGAGGGTTGGCATCGCACGGGCATTGGTACAAGAGAGTGACCTGCTGCTGATGGATGAACCCTTCAGCGGATTGGATCCCTTGATTCGGCGCGAGATGCAGGATAACCTTATTCACATACAAAATGAAGTAAAGAAAACCATCATCTTTGTAACCCACGATCTGCGTGAAGCAGTTCGGCTTGGGAATCGCATGGCTGTCATGCATAAAGGTGTATTTGTACAGCAAGATACCCCAGAAGAGATTATTAACAACCCAGCTAATGAATATGTAAAACGTTTTGTCTCCGATGAAAGGGAGCTCCTACCCAGCAGCAAGCCCCATAAAAAGAAAACGGCCAAGAGTATACACAGCAATACTCCGCTGACCGCAACTGGGCGGAGGTGAGGCTCTTGTTTCCAGCGGAATGGCAATTCAACATAGCTCCCTACATCGACAGTTTCATTAATTGGTTAGTAGTAGCTTGGGGACCCTTCTTTGAGGGCTTGTCCAACATGGTGTTAGGAATGCTGCTACAAATTGAAACCTTACTCAAATGGGTTCCCTGGTGGGTATGGATCATTATCATTACCCTGATCGCTTGGCGGCAGACCCACGACTTGCTTAAAACCATACTTCCTGGCCTACTCATCTTTACCATTGGCATGTTTGGGCTCTGGGGAGTAGCTATGGAAACACTGGGAATTGTAATCATTGCAGTATTAATCTCTCTGGTAATAGGCATACCTACAGGCATTGCCATGTCCAACTCAGATCGATTTAATGCTTTTAATACACCCATTTTGGACGCTATGCAGACTATGCCCAGTTTGGTTTATTTAATTCCAGCCCTGATGCTGTTTGGACTGGGCAAGGTACCCGGTGTATTTGCAACAGTTATATATGCACTGCCACCAGTGGTACGCCTTACCAATCTAGGAATTCGGCAGGTTTCACGAGAAGTACAAGAAGCGGCTTTGACCTTTGGAGCTTCACGCTGGCAGATGATGAAAGAAGTTCGCTTCCCGTTAGCTATGCCAACCATAATGGCTGGAATCAACCAGACAACCATGATGGCACTATCTATGGTCGTCATCGCCAGCATGATTGGCGCAGGTGGACTGGGTGAAGAGGTTCTCAAAGCCACCAACCGTATCGATGTAGGTAAAGGTTTTGAGGCCGGCTGGGCTATCGTTGTACTAGCCATCGTCATCGACCGCATGTCCCAAGCATCCGCCAAACGATGGGAGCCACCACAGAGTCAATAAATCCAATTATCCATAATACAAAGGGTTATTGCAAACACCCGGCAGCCACTTCCTGCTCACACAGTAAAACTCCGCAAGGAAGAGGTGAGGGTGCTTACAATAACCCAATATACCTCCAAACACTCACTCGCAAAATTCCCAAAACACAAAGTTCGTCACCTTGAGTCCCAATGGTATATTTTTACCGGTGACAGTCACCTGGGAACAGCAGGGAAAATTGTGGCAATTATCCACCCACAAATAGATCAACAGATCAAGAGACCCATCCCCTTGATCTTAGATTTCAAAAAAACCCTAACTCTATACAATAGGCAAGTATCCCCACTACCAGTGCGGGTATGGTGCTTAGCACGGTACCCAATAAGGCAGCTCTGGGATGGAGGGCAAATAAGGGGAAGAGGGCATCTCCATCTTGAGAAATAGTGTTGGCCAGCAGTGCAGCAAAGGGAAATACTCCCTTTAAGTACAAGGATACAAAAATTACTTGAGGCCCACAGCCAGGAATCATTCCTAGTAAAACCCCCAATATAATGGAGACTAATCCTGCCGAGGTCATGGCTGCGGACACTACTTCCACTCCTCCGGCAAAATAGACCACCAACTCATAAACCAGATAAGCCGCAAATACCCAAGTTCCAACCAGTGCGGTCTCCTGTGCGTTATGAGCAAGGGTCTCTTTAATAGAAAATAATTTGTGTTCTACGTCTTCATGGCTTTGGGCTTTAATTAATCTCTGTGAGACAATTACATACAAAAGAGTTACAGCAGTGCCCACACCCCCTACAATTACACCTAGATTAGAGATTCCAAAAAGTTTATCGATGTCTATCCCTATTAAATCCAGAACCCCCAGTACAAATCCTGCGGCTACAATAATCCAAAATACGATATACGCATTATGGGTAATCTTGTACTGTAATCGACTGGGATTTAAGGGTTCCTGATGATGGAGGGCCAAGTCTATTTTATCTCCCTCTTCATGCCCAATATGCTTCAGCATCCTGGAACGACACGCATCAGGGTGATCAGAATATATCCCATTCAAATAAGCTTCTGCCTCATTATGCAATCCATCTAAATTATTTATATCCGGTACAGCAGAAGTTCTCTGTAACCAATCCCCTATCTTGTAATAATCTACGACATAGCCCGTAATGATACCTACAACAAAACAGATTGCAGTAACTATCACAAAATCCTTAGGCACCTGAGTCAATATAACAAAGGCAGTATCCCCTGCTGTAGCAATCAAAGTAGCCATAACTGTACCAAAAGTAACAGTACCCTTAACATAAAGCGGCATTAAAAATATTGATCCCCCACAGCCGGGAACAATCCCCAGCAACGCGCCAAACAGAGGTTGGTATTTCTTTGATTTTTCAATGGTCCGCTGAAAATCTCCTTGCTGCGCATAATTAATGTAGCCAAATAATAAGAGAATACCTCCTACAAAGACAGTAACCCCTATAAAGGAGTTTTCTGCGCAAGCCAAAATTATTTCCCAAATATCACTAATCATACTACTTCTCCCTACTGCCTATAACAAGACCTCTATCTATTTCTAGGCGAATATCGACATTCCCTGCCACAGTCTTCACTCCGTTAGTCTCTTGCTAATATTTTGCCCATTGCTGTAATTAAATTATCTG
>DUMY01000051.1 GCA_012839645.1 Syntrophomonadaceae bacterium | reverse complement strand
TTTCTTCTGCATGACCACTTCTTCCTCCTCTTTTTGGCATAAAATCAACTGCCTGCACCGATCTCTTCCAGTGCTTGAGCTGCTTGCTTTGAATCTGGCGCTTTACCGTGCCAACCAACCTCGTTTTCCATAAAAGAAACCCCTTTACCCTTGATAGTATTGGCTATGATCATAGAGGGACCATCCTTTATTCCTGCCGCCCAGTCAAAGGCAGCAAGCAGGTCCTGAAAATCATGGCCATCTACCTCTCGTACAGCCCATCCAAAAGAACGCCATTTATCAGGAAAGGGCAGAGGAGACATCACCTCTTTGATGGGGCCATCAATCTGAAGACCGTTATAATCAAGGATGGCTGTCAAGTTACCTGTGCGGTAATGGGCAGCAGCCATGGCTGCCTCCCAGACTTGCCCCTCCTGGCATTCACCATCACCTAAAAGAACATAAACGCGGTAATCCCGCTGGTCCAGCATGCCTGCCAGGGCAATTCCTAATCCCATAGATAATCCCTGCCCCAGCGATCCAGTCGAAGCCTCAACTCCAGGCACCATCCCCCGGGCCGGGTGTCCCTGTAGTCGTGTCCCTAATTTGCGCAGGGTTAACAATTCTTCCCGGGGAAAGAAGCCCCGGGCTGACAGTGCCGCATAAAGAAGTGGAGCAGCATGTCCCTTGCTTAAAATAAACCGATCCCGATCAGGCCATCCGGGGTCCTCTGACTTCAAACGCATGACATGGAAATACAAAGTCGTCACAATTTCAACACTGGAAAGGCTTCCACCTGGATGTCCTGAGCCAGCTTCTGCCAGCATCCTGATGATATCCCCTCTGATCAGCTGTGCCTTTGTTTCCAGATCTCTGATCACCTGTTTTTGATTTTCTGCCACAACCCTACCTCCTCACCTAGTACTCTTTTTCCCTAAAATCCTTAAAACCCTCCCCAAGCACTTCATGGGCATCTGTGATGAAGACAAAAGCCTTATGATCGATCTCATAAATCAATTCCTTCAGACGGCTCTGTTCTGTCCTCCCTACAACACAGAGCAGCACCGGGCGTTCTTCCCCGGTAAACATCCCTGTCCCATGTAAAGCCGTAACCCCTCGCCCCAACTCCTTAAAGACTGCCTGGGTTATTTCCTCGGAGTGTTCGGAAATTATATATGCTGCTTTGGCAAAGCTGATCCCTTCCTGTACCAGGTCAATCACCTTGCTGGTAATAAAAAGAGACAAAAGGGCATAGAGAGCCAGTTCAACATTAAAAAATATCCCCGCAAGGCTGATCACAACAAAATCCGCCCCTAACAAGCCCTGCCCCATTGTTACAGGAAAGTATTTATGAAGCAGCCGTGCCACCAAATCTGTGCCTCCGGTGGTACCACCTGCCTTAAGAACAATTCCCATTCCTATACCGGTAATCATTCCTCCATAGATCGCCGCTAACAGAACATCGCTCGTCATCACCGGTACATAGGTTTTCAATAATTCCACGAACACAGCGGTAACCATTGCACCATAGACACTGCGGATGAAAACACGCACCCCTAACTCCCGAAAGGAAAGGAGAAACAGGGGAATGTTCAAGGTAATCAGTACCCATCCTACAGGAAGCCTGAATATGTGAAATAAAATCGTCGCTAGACCGCTCACCCCGCCGGCGGCGATCTTATTGGGAACCAAGAAAATATCCAGGGCCAAGGCAATAAACACAGAACCCACGGTAATCCAAATATATGATGTTATTAACTTCCGAAGGCGCAAAGACTCCCACTCCATCCAGAGATTACCCCAAGATTATTGTTACCAAAAACATTTTTTTCACCCCATAGGCTGTCTAAAAAACAAATATCGGAGAAACTAGACTCACCGGCATTTTTATTCTCAGATGGTGCCGCCTAATCGGCATGGGTGTCTTCCCTGTCAGATTTTCTCCTTTTTACTGTACTATTCCTGCAATATTATTAAAAAAGAGGTCCCGGAATTAAATAAACTCCGGGACCATTTCTTTCCGGAAAAAGTGCTTTATTTTTCGCTTAACAATCGAAGATAGGCATCGATAAAAATATCGATCTCCCCATTCATTACAGCCTGGATATTCCCTACATCCACCCCGGTTCGATGGTCCTTTACCATAGTGTACGGTTCAAAAACATATGACCGGATTTGGTTTCCCCAGGCTATTTCCCTCTGTTCTCCCCGCAGCTTTGCCAATTTCTCCTCTTGTTCCTGCTTTTTCAAAGCCAGCAGCTGTGAGCGAAGCATCTTCATTGCCCTCAGTCGGTTGGACAACTGGGATCGCTCACTCTGGCACTGCACAACAATCCCTGTAGGAAGGTGGGTGATCCGGACAGCTGAGTCTGTTTTATTCACATACTGCCCCCCAGGGCCACTGGCTCTGAAGGTATCCATTTGCAGATCATCCGGATTGATCTCAACTTCTGTATCCTCCTCCACCTCAGGAATCACATCCACCGAAGCAAATGATGTATGGCGCCTTCCCGAAGAGTCAAAGGGAGAGATGCGAACCAAGCGGTGCACTCCCCTCTCAGCTTTTAAATAACCGTAGGCATTGACCCCAGCCACGAGAAAAGTGATGCTTTTAATCCCGGCTTCATCCCCTGCAAGGTAATCAAACACCTCTACCTTAAAACCATGCTGTTGGCTTGCCCAGCGCCCGTACATCCGAAACAGGATCTCTACCCAATCCTGGGCCTCAGTACCTCCTGCCCCGGCATGTAGAGAAACCAAAGCACTCCTTCGATCATGGGGATCAGTAAAAAGGGTTTCCTGTTTCCACTTATCAACAGCAGAAGATAATTCAACAAGGCTATCCTTAAATTCGGCAACCAACTCTCGGTCTCCGGACTCCTCGCTCAATTCTAACAGTACCTGGAGTTCCTCAAAATCCTCACTGATCTTCCCGAAGCGTGTCAGATCATCTTTGAGTGCGGCTGCCTCCTGTAGAACCCTTTTTGCCTTATCGGGATCTCCCCAGAAATCAGGTTTTATTGTAAGTTTCTCCATCTCATCTAATTTACTCTTTTTAGTTTCGAGGTCAAAGTGAACCCCTCAATTCTTGAAGTTTGTGTTCCAGTTCACTCAGTTCTCTCCTGTACTCACTCAACATCAAAATCACCTCTATTCCGATAGAAAACGATGTTCTTTTAACATCTCAGCCTGGATACGTGCATGGTGATAATTCTCATCAATGCTACGTCCAATGCCGTAACCAGCTCTTACCCGAAACCCTGTCTTCAATTTAATAACTCTAGCTACCCTATCGATCATTTCTTCAAGAATTACTGGGCTTTGAACCTTTGTTACAACAGCGTATTCATCTCCTCCAATAAGAGCAACAAGATCGCGCTCCCTGCCCTCTTCATTGACCCTAACAAGAGTGCGAATCAACTGCAGTATAGAAGCCTTCATGTTTTGAACCTCATACTCTGTATGCATCTTTACATAACTGCCGAAAGCCCGCAGATCGAAGAGAATTACCGATTCCTTGCCCGTCAGAGATAGACCCAGCACGTCCAGGCGTGGATCATCTTTTCCGGTGATCCCGATCACCAGGTCACGAACCACTTCATATTCTATCTGCTTGGGTTCCAGCCCCAGTCCGGAAAACCCCCGGAACTTTCTCTCAATGGCACACATCTGGTCCAAGATAGCAATGACCTGTGCCAGATTGTTGCCCGGTGCCGCATATTGCGCCGGATTGTAGTGAAATATATCAAGTCGAACAATACTGCTGATATTAAGAGCATCACCGATCAGGTTCAAAGTTCGGGGTCGGATCTTGACATGGTGGTGCAGTGCAACAGCCTCCAGGACCTTCTGTGAACAGTGGTACCTATTCGCCAGCTGATAGCTTGCTCCAATATGGTTGTGAAAAGGCACTGTCCACTCTGCCCAATTCATTCCCGGATAATAGCGTAGATATGAAGGCGCCCTCCCCTTACGAACCATAGAGGGATCAAAAACCCTGTCATCCACTTCTTTTCCCTTACCAACATCATGGAAGATGACCCCAGCCACAAGATCCTCTCCGGTGATCTTCATAGCTTCTAATGCTTTATCTGGTATGGATGCGGCTATTTCTAGCATGCGAACAGTGTGGTGAAGCTGATTTTCCCCGGCTGAAATAATTCCGGAAAGAGATAAAAGTTCCTTAACCTTATATAATCTCTCTATATAGGGAACAATCTTGGGCTTAAACACTTCCAGCAAGGTTTTATAGAAAAGCTCTCTCCTATATGGATACTCACTTTTCCTTATCCCACGTGAATTACATTTGCCCTTTCTGCTGTTGAAGGCACCTTGTTCCATGTGCCCACCCCCATAATAATTGAGGTCACCTCTATCTACCGCAGCAGCGTTTATATTTTTTGCCGCTTCCGCAGGGACAGGGCTCATTTCTCCCTACCTTAGGTCCTACCCTTACCGGAGTGCGCTGAGGCTCCTCACCGCGATTTTCAGCTATCTGTCTCACCCGCCGCTCATGCTCCTGTGGAACCAACCGCACCTTGTATAGATAGCGAACAACATCCTCCTGTATGGCATCGATCATCTGTTGAAACATATTGTAGGCTTCAAATTTGTACTCTACAAGGGGATCCTTTTGGCCATAAGCCCTCAGTCCAATTCCTGTGCGCAGCTGGTCCATAGCATCCAGATGATCCATCCACTTGCTATCAACAACCCGCAGCAGAATAAACCGCTCCAGGTCCCGCATGGTCTCAGTACCTAATTCCTCTTCCCTAGCCTGCCAGTGAGCCAGTGCTTCATCTATCAACCACTCCTGTATCTCCTCTGGGGAACCAAGCTCCTGCAGCTCATCGGGAGATACCGCACCTTCTCTTAGGAAGAACTGTTCCCCGAAACTAACCAAGCCCTCTAAATCCCAATCCTCCGGGTATTTCCCCTCAGCAGTACAACGCTCAACCGCAGTCTCTATAACACCGGTAATCATATCCTGCAGCGTATCCTGCAGGTCCTCGCCCATGAGAACCCGGCGCCGCTGACTGTAGATAACCTCTCTCTGTTGGTTCATCACATCATCATATTCCAGAACATGTTTACGCATCTCGAAGTTGCGAGTTTCCACTTTCTTCTGTGCGGACTCAATAGAACGGGTTACTAGGTTATGTTCCACAGGTACACTGTCATCCATCCCCAGTTTATCCATCACCCCGGAGATATTATCTGAACCAAAAAGACGCATGAGGTCATCTTCAAGGGAAACATAGAAACGTGAAGAACCAGGGTCTCCTTGGCGCCCGGCACGTCCACGCAGCTGGTTATCAATGCGCCTGCTCTCATGGCGTTCAGTACCTATGATATGCAGGCCTCCTAACTCAACCACCTTTTCATGCTCAGCATCTGTTTCCTTTTTGAATCTGTCAACTAACTTGCGGTATTCTTCACGTGCTGAAACAACATCCTCAGATGAGGGTCTGCCATATTCGGATGCTTCCACCACCACCTCCGGAGCGACCCCACGACGCAGTAGTTCCTCTTTGGCCAGGTGTTCCGGGTTACCCCCCAGAATAATGTCAGTTCCTCGTCCAGCCATGTTAGTAGCGATGGTCACCATCCCCAGTCTGCCTGCCTGGGAGACAATCTTAGCCTCCTGTTCATGGTACTTGGCATTCAATACCTGGTGGGGAATCTTTCGTTTCTTTAAAAGCTTACTCAATATCTCCGATTTTTCAATAGTAATGGTGCCCACTAATACCGGCTGTCCGCGCTCATAACAGTCCTCTATCTCTTCTACAACTGCCGCAAATTTTCCTTGCTCAGTTCGATAGATAGCATCCGGGGAATCACCGCGAATCATGGGCTTATGGGTGGGAACCACCACAACATCCAAACCATATATCTTACGAAACTCATCTTCCTCTGTAGCCGCCGTTCCCGTCATTCCAGCCAGCTTTTCATACATGCGGAAGTAGTTCTGGAAAGTAACCGTGGCTAGAGTTTGGGACTCTCGCTCAATACGCACCCCTTCCTTGGCTTCAATTGCCTGGTGCAGCCCCTCGCTGAAGCGCCTACCGAACATGAGACGCCCGGTAAACTCATCCACAATAATTACCTGCCCGTCTTTCACAACATAGTCACTGTCACGCTTCATCAAAGCATGGGCACGCAGTCCCTGATAAACATGGTGTGCCAACTCTAAATTATCTTCATCTGAAAGGTTTTCAATACCCAGCAGTTTTTCCACTCTCCGGGTACCCTCTTCGGTCAAAGCCACAGTATGCAGCTTTTCGTCCACCTGGTAATCGGTTTCATTCTGCAGCCTGGGAATTACCCGCGCAATCTTGTAGTAAAGATCGGTAGGCTTATCTGCCTGTCCTGAGATGATTAACGGGGTACGCGCCTCATCGATTAAGATGCTGTCCACCTCATCAACAATGGCATAATTTAGAACACGCTGCACCATCTCAGATTCATGCATTGCCATATTATCCCGCAGATAGTCAAAACCAAATTCATTATTGGTTCCGTAAATTACATCTGCTCCATAAGCGGCTCTGCGCTCCTCTGTATCTATTCCGTGAACAATCAACCCGACCTTAAGGCCCAGAAAGCGGTAAACTCCACCCATCCATTCACTATCACGGTGTGCCAGATAATCGTTTACAGTGATAATGTGCACACCTTGACCAGACAGCGCATTGAGGTAGGCAGGCATTGTGGCCACAAGTGTTTTTCCTTCACCGGTTTTCATTTCTGCAATTCTCCCTTGATGCAAGACTATGCCGCCCATCAGCTGTACATCAAAGGGGCGCATCCCCAGCACCCTTAAAGAGGCCTCCCTAGCAACCGCAAAGGCTTCAGGAAGCAGATCGTCAAGGGTTTCACCTTGTGCCAGGCGTTCCTTGAACTCTAAGGTCTTTGCCCGCAAGCTCTCATCAGATAAGGCTTTGATCTCCGGTTCAAAGCCATTTATTATATCTACAGTTTTTTGTAAACGTTTAACATCCCTTGCATTATCATCAAAAAGATTTTTTAGAGCATTTAACATCCTCAATCACCCTCTTTCTCCCAACCGCTTTCATTTTAACACCTCTTACCTTACCTGACAACATTATTGGATAACCAACGGGGACCCCTCACAGGGTCCCCGTTTTATTCCTACAGCAAGTAATAAATTGGGTACCTGATACCAAAAACAACTTACATTTCTGGTTCGATCAGCCCGTAATTTCCGTCCTTTCTCCTATAAATGACATTAACCTGTTCTGTTTCCGCATTGCTGAAAACAAAAAAGTCGTGACCTAGTAAATTCAACTGCAGGATCGCTTCATCAACCGGCATCGGCTTCATAAGAAAACGCTTTGTTTTTACGATGGTGGGTTCATCTTCTCTTTTATTTTCTTGACCCATCTCCGCGATCAGAGTCTTAAGACCCGGATTGCGTAACTTCCGATAGAGCTTAGTGCGGTGTTTACGAACCTGCCTTTCCAGCTTTTCAGACACTAGATCTACTGCCTCATAGAAGTTCTCCCTACTCATGTCTTCACCGCGGAGAATCATACCGCCATTAAGGGGAATCGTCACCTCCACCGCATAGTTATCACCAACTGTCGAAACCGTAACCTGCGCTTCTTGGATGGAATCAAGATACCGGGTTAACTTAGTCAACCTCTTTTCCACATAACTTTTTAGCGCATCAGTAACTGTAGCATTTTTAGCCCGGATGGTGATTTTCACCTTACCTCCACCCCCATTAGAATGATCCTTGCATTTATATTATTCCCTTTACAGAAGAATAATCCTGCATCTCGTACACTAAACTATAAAGTGGGAAGAAAAGAGCCCCGTTTACGGGGCCCCTTAATAGCGTAATTAAAAATCCAAGATTGGAGATCTATAATTTAACAACATTTGACGCTTGGGGACCGCGGGCACCTTCAACTATATCAAATTCTACCCTCTGACCCTCTGCTAATGTTTTGAAACCCTCCTCTTGAATTGCCGAATAATGAACAAAAACATCTCCACCTTCATCGCATTCGATGAAGCCGTAACCTTTCTCCTGGTTAAACCATTTGACTCTGCCCTGCATTACGCCACATTCCTCCTAAAATGTTATCCCCGTGCCTGTCCCGGATCCATTCGGGATCACGAAGTG
>DUMY01000050.1 GCA_012839645.1 Syntrophomonadaceae bacterium | reverse complement strand
TGTTATTTTTATCTTGAATTAATGACTACCTTGTATTACAATATAGATGTAAAGCTTGTCAGCTATTTTTTTAGACCAGCTACTATGCAAAACATAGTAGCTTCCAGTAATCCTTTCAACATCTGGGGATTCACTCATCATCTCACCTCCCGCTACTATGTTTTGCATAGTAGCTGGTCTAAAAAAATAGCTGACAAGCTTTACATCTATATTGTAATACAAGGTAGTCATTAATTCAAGATAAAAATAACAAAAAAGTGAATCACGGAGACAGTTCTTGTGATCCACTTTCTAAAAAAGATTTCATTTGAGTACTTGGTATAATAGAGCCCCTGTGCGGACGCCATTTCGGCAAATTGCTCCACGGGCACCAATAAGATCCGGCCTTAATTCCTTTAACAACTGGTTACATATGTCACTGGTTACCGCGAATTAGGGCAAAGGCCTCGGCCCTGGTGGCACTGTTATGCTGGAACAACCCGCGCACTGCTGATGTGATGGTCTTGGAGCCCGGTTTGCGCACACCCCTCATGGTCATGCACATATGTTCAGCCTCAACCACCACCAGCACCCCTCTTGGTTCCGCCTTTTCCATAATGGAATTGGCAACCTGTGAGGTGAGTCTCTCCTGAAGCTGCGGTCTTTTAGCATACTCATCAACTATCCTGGCCAGTTTGGACAGCCCGAGCAGCTTCCCTTGGTGGGGAATGTAGGCCACATGTGCCTGTCCCAGAAAGGGAAGAAAATGATGTTCACACATAGAATAGATAGGAATATCTTTAACCAGCACCATCTCATCATGCTGTTCTGTAAAAAATTTTCTCAGGTGCCTTTCGGGATCATTTTCCAAGCCACAAAAGATCTCTTTGTACATCCGGGCAACCCGGGCGGGTGTATCCTTTAAGCCCTCCCGGTCAGGATCCTCCCCTATGGCTTCAAGAACCATCCTCACTGCGGCCTCGATCTTTTCTGTGTCAATCACTCAAATCCGCCCCCTTTAATATAAGTTTTCTTGTATAAATATTGCCAAATATAAATGGTGACTGTCACCAAAAGACCGAATCTATATATACAGTTTATATCTTATACTCCCGGGAAACTAGGCAATTTTGTTGTTTTCATCTACAAATACCACCCGGGGTTTGTGTTCTCGCACTTTCCTTTCATCAAGCTGTATATAGGAAAGTATGATCAATATATCACCGGGCTGGCCCAGACGAGCAGCTGCACCATTTAAGCGGATACAGCCGGAACCCGCTTCTCCTTCAATGGCATAGGTTTCGAACCGTGCTCCATTGTTGTTGTTGACCACCTGTACCTTTTCAAAGGGGAGAATATCTGCCGCCTCCAACAGGTCACTGTCAATTGTTATGCTCCCCACATAATTCAGATCCGCATCAGTCAAGACTGCGCGGTGAATCTTCGATTTCAGCATGCAGCGGTACATGGCGCCACCTCCAGGTCGATGTTGTCTATCAACCTGGTTTTTCCCACAAAAACCGCGGCTGACAACAGCACAGAACCCCGCAGCACAGGCAATTCATCCAAGGTTCTGCCATCCACCACCTCTACATAGTCAACACGGATCCCAGGTGAAGATTCAAGAATCCGCAAAATCTCCTCCCGCACCCTGCCTGGATTGCGTTCACCATGCTGGATCAGCTGTCGCCCTGCAGCTAGGGCTCGAGGCAATGCCAGGGCATATGCTCTTTCTTCCGGGGAAAGATAGGTGTTGCGAGAACTCAAAGCAAGGCCATCTTTTTCCCGAACTATAGGACAAGTAACTATCTCCATAGGAAGATTGAGGTCTTCTACCATTTTTCTGACAACAACTGCCTGCTGAGCATCCTTCTGTCCAAAGTAAGCACAGTTGGGCTGTGTGATAAGAAACAATTTGAGGACAACAGTAGTTACACCCAGGAAGTGACCAGGCCGCGATCTGCCGCACATCTTCTCTGTAGCTCCACCCTTTACTTCCACATAGGTGCTGTAGTCTTCCGGGTACATCTCTTCTCCCGATGGGGCAAAAACATAATCTACACCTACACTCTCAGCCTGTTTGTTATCCCGGTCCAGGTCCCGGGGATATGTGGCAAAATCCTCCTTTGGGCCAAACTGCAGGGGATTGACAAAGTTACTCATCACCACAATATCATTCTCCTGTCGAGCCCTTACTGCAAGGCTCAGGTGTCCCTCATGGAGATAGCCCATTGTGGGCACCAGACCGATAGTTTTCCCTTCAGCTTTCAGCTTCAGGGAAATCTCCTGCATTGGCTTAATACTAGTGAATACATGCATCAGTTCCACCCCCTCAGCAATTCTTAACTATTAAATACTCCCTATTAATACCCGCTGGGGAACACCCCAAGATATAGTCCCCAAATCCGTGTAATGAACAACGAGTGAATTTTATTCCTCAGGTGTACCGTAGCAGTGTTCCGGTCCGGGGAAGATCCCTTCTTTTACCTCTTTTTTGAAGGCAGTAAGAGCCTCAATGATGACATCATGCAGGTTGGCATACTGTTTCACAAACTTGGGCGCCTTCCCACCCGTGAAGCCCAGCATATCATGGACAACCATGACTTGGCCGCTGCAGTGGGGTCCTGCTCCACAGGACAGGGTCGGTATACAGAGGTTGTCGGTAATCTCTTTTGCCAGCTCAGCTGGAACGCATTCCAGAACCAAAGAAAAGATTCCCGCCTCCTCCAAAATAACAGCGTCCTCTATCAGGTGTCGCGCCGCATCCTCGGTTTTTCCCTGAACACGATAACCGCCAAACTGGTGTACAGATTGAGGAGTAAGTCCCAGATGCCCCATTACCGGAATCCCGGTTTCAACCATGGCGCGTACAGCATCTACACGCTCACGGCCGCCTTCCAGCTTAACAGCATGCGCCCCTGCCTCTTTAAGATAGCGTCCGGCATTCCAGACAGCTTCAGCATCTGTGGTCTGATAGGACATAAAGGGCATATCACCCACCACCATCGCCCTTTTGGCTCCCCGGGCCACTGCCGCGGTATGATGGAGGCTCTCTTCCATGGTTACCGGAAGGGTATTCTCATAGCCAAGCACCACATTCCCCAGGGAGTCCCCCACCAATAGAATATCAATCCCTGCTTCATCCAAAAGACATGCCGTAGGATAATCATAAGCCGTGAGCAGTGTGCTTTTGACATCCTTTTCTTTCATCTCCTGTAGTGTTGCTGTTGTTACCCGAGACAAATCAAAAACCCCCTTATTTTCCTTGTTTTGTTTGTAAATAACGGTATCCCCGGTTACTGCGGGCAGCTTATCAGACGCGCCACTAGTGCATACCGCAGCTATGTCAGTTATCCGCCAACAAAGAACGCAGAGCCTGAGCCTGTTCTTCATTTATTGTTCCCTTATTTAAGGCAACATCCACGGTCACCAACCCTAGGGTTCGGTAGACATCCAAGGGTGGGCCACTCATGGCATTCAAATGTTTTTCTATTGTGCCGCGATCTCCCCGGGATATGGGACCAGTCAGTGCCTTAGGTATCCCAAGGTTTTTGATGTTCTCAAGTGTCCCTGTGACCAATGGAAGAAATGCCGGAAGTCTGAGCTCCTCCGGTACGCCGGCTTGGGCAAGAAGATTCAGCGCGGTGTCCAGCAGTCCCACCATATAGTTGCAGGCTACACAGGCTGCCGCATGGTAAAGAACCTTAGCCTCTGAGTCAAGCAGGAAGTATTTTCCCCTCAGTTTGTCTACCATTTTTATAGCAACTTCATACCCCTGTACATCCCCTTCAATACTGAAGTAGGTGCCAGGGATGAGAGCAAGCGCCTGCTCGACACTGGCGAAGGATTGTATAGGATGCACTGACAGGGTGATAGCTCCTGCCTGTGCAGCTGGTTTTAGCACCTGTGAGGTGTGGGCACCGCTCATGTGCAGCACCACCTGTCCAGGATGAAAAGCCCCTTCCTCCGCAAGCTCTGCAGCTATAGTAGCAATAGCATCATCTGGGGTGGTAAGAAAAAGCACATCGGATCTTCCAGCCACCTCCCCTTTAGAAAGAACCGGGCAGTTTAGCCACTTTGCCAGCTCTTGAGCAGATTCACTTGTCCTGCTAGCCACACCAGCCACATCATAGCCCGCCTTTCGGAGCAGACGAGCCATAGCCGAACCAACCTTACCGGCACCGATAAAACCGATCTTCAAAGTTTTCGCCTCCAAAAAGTGTAGAGTTGTAAAGAAAAATCAACATAAACCGGCAAGCCTGACCCCGAAAATAAGAAACCTTCTGAACCATAATCCAGAAGGTAAAATAATCATCATCAAAACTCACCTTCCGTCTCAGTCCTTGACAGGTACAAGCGGTTGGTTATCAAAAATCATCTTTTTATGCAATAATCTCCGGTATGGTACAGGTCCCATCCGGTCCCATTGATATTGTATTATATCATGGGTTATATTCTCGAAACAACCTGATTTTTTCCGAATTCCCTCTTTGCCGGAGCGCATCCAGGTGCTCCTGGGTTGAGCTCCCGTCCGGGTGGAGCAGGTCCGGGGCAATCTCCCCCAAAGGCACTAAAACAAATTGGCGCTCATACATTCTGGGGTGGGGAATAATGAGATCCGGAGTATTGATGACACTGTTCCCATAGAGCAGAATATCCAGGTCGATCACCCGAGGGCCCCACCGGATCAAGCGTTTTCTCCCCAATTCATTTTCGATCCCCTGGGTAAAAAAGAGCAGCTCCTCCGGTGTCAGTGTTGTTTCCATCTCCATCACCTGGTTGAGGAACCACCCTTGTTCCTGGTAGCCCACAGGCTCAGTTTCGTAGAGAGAAGAAGCTTGAATGATTTGTATCGAAGGATGAGCAGCTAACTCACGGCAGGCGGCACTTAGGTAAGACTGCCTGTCTCCAAGGTTAGATCCCAGCCCCAAGAAAGCTTTTTCCCGCTTCCCCTCACCCGGCATTTCCAGGCCTCCTTATCTCCACAGAAACATCAGAAAAGATCCCTTTCAGGGGAGCATGCGGCTTTTTCACCCGCACCAACACTTCCGGAACGGGAAACTCCGCAAGAACTGACCCTGCAATACGCTCCGCAAGCGCCTCGATCAGCAGGTAAGGCTCTCCTGTAGTAACAATCCCCTTAACGAGTTCAAAGACCTGGCTGTAATCCACCGTTTTAGTGAGGTCATCTGTTTCCCCCGCTTCCCGCAGATCACAGCACATCTCCACATCCACAATAAAGAGCTGCCCCAACTCCCGCTCCTCAGGCATAACCCCATGATACCCGTGAAACTGCATCCCATTTAATACAATGCGGTCACTCATTTCACCCACAACACATCATCCCTTCGGAAAAGCGGAAGTAGGAGGCCGGAAGTCTGAAGTATCCATGTATGTGCACAACACATCATCCCTTCTCGACCAATACGGTGACAGTCACCTGGCTTTCCGAATAATTCCCACCTCCAACCTCCCACTTCCCACATCTCATAGTTACAAACTACAAACAATGGCATCGGTCATGCGAACTGCCCGCACCGTTTCTTTGACATCATGGACACGAACGATATCTGCGGCGCCTTGAGCGAT
>DUMY01000049.1 GCA_012839645.1 Syntrophomonadaceae bacterium | reverse complement strand
TCACCGATGTTACCGCCACTACCGGGCGCTTGGACTTGATCATTGTCGTCTCCGGCCCCATCAACCTGAAGTCAGCACCGCAGGCCATTACCAAAGATGCCTTGTGCATCACATACTCATGAGATACATCACTATAAGCAAAGACCACCTGATCCACATCATGTTTTTTGATCAATTCCGGCAGTTCTTCTTCCGCGTAAATTGGGATGCCTTCAGGGTAGCTCTTACCTGCTAGGGTGGAGGGGTATACCCTTCCTTCGATATCCGGGATCTGAGTAGCCGTAAATGCCACAACCCGATAGGCCGGATTATCTCTAAAATAGGTATTAAAGTTGTGAAAATCCCTCCCGGCTGCACCCATAATAATTACATTGTCTGCTTTCATTAAAAGCCCACCTCTTTTATTTTTTCCGGGATACAGGGACGCTGTTCACCTGTATCTCACTGTATTATTATTTTCTATGATATACCTATTTCCTTTAAGCTGAGAACTACAGTGTGCTCAACTGAATTTGCTACCCCCGACTTCGGTTAGCATCCCATGAATACACCCGAATATCCCGGCGCTCCTCCCACCCCTGACTGGGGTAAAAGGTAGCTGCTGCCTGGTTATCGTTGAAAGCAAACAGGTGGATTTTTGGAGCACCCAGGGCATTAAGCTCCCGACACACCCGGTCAAGAAGTGCTTTGCCATATCCTCTGCCCCGGTAATCAGGGTGTACCGCCAAATGATATATATACCCACGGCGACCGTCAAAACCGCCCAGGACCGTCCCGATCAAGCGCCCATCTATCCGCAGAATCAGGCAGGCAGAGGGATTCTTATCCATGAAGCCCCTCAGCGACTGAACAGTGTCACCTTTGCTTATCCCAATCCCTGGGATGCACCTCCACAAATTCAGCATAGCATCTATGTCTGCTGCTTGTGCTCTTTCTATCTGGCAGCCGGCTGTTTCCATTTTATGCCCTCCGTAAACATTGACTTTCTAATACTTACGGTCAGAGTATGTTGACTATGTATAATTATAACCCAATAATAATAATTATGCATAACATTTTTGAAAAAACAAATATCTGTTTTATCTATTCCTGGAGTTATTCCCCATGGATGATGGAAGTAGATGTTGATAAGGCTCCCCGGTAATCTAATGCCGGGTAATCCCACCTCTGCATAAATATATTGAAGCCTCTAAATCTCTTTCCTGATCAGCACTGAGGTGTTATTCACCTTACCTGTAGGAAGGATCATGACCACTTTATGGAATCCCCGGGTTGCCCGCTCGGTAACCGGGGAGTAAAGGATCGCCCTCATCCCAGTGTAGGTTCGGTAGATGACAGGGGTTGATGTGTTCACCGTGTCCCAGATGTTAGTGAAAACCCGTTCTTTAGGCTCAGCCAGCGCCGCAACCATCACAATATCGTAGTCAATGTTGTTTAGGCAGGTTTCCTCTCCCACAAGCACATCTATCTGGGAGCTTAAACCCAGCTTATCGATCACCTTTTGGGATAATTCAGCTACCTCCGGCAACATCTCTATACCGATACCATGAACCCCAAAGGTTTTGTTGAGGAGTATTAAGGTCAGGGGAAGTGGCCCGCTGCCAATGAAGACGAACTTTTGCCCTGGGGTGAAGCTTACCAACTGGCTTTCGTTCCGGATGAGACCCTCATATCGATTATAAAAATGGAAAGATTCCAGGGTATTCCACGGGTCATCAGACTCCAATATTTTCTGGGCATTTTCGGTCTCTATTTTAACTCCAAAATCCACATAGAACCTGCGGATTGTTTTCAGGGCATTGTTCATCAGTTCATCATCCAGGATATGTTTGGCTGAGTGAAAATCAATGGTCTGATCGTGGGCTATCTCCTCCACAGAATCCAGGAGTGGCACAATCTTATCCAGAGGCATTTCCTGTAGCTTTAATTCGTCGTAATCCTTTATAGAGCTGGCAATCTCCTTGATCTTCTCCCAATATTTGTAGCAGCTCAATTGAAAACCTCCTTTACAACCCCGGAAATTCCGCTTCCGGGCATCTCTGCTTCAGTTCATTGATAAATGTATGAGAATCAAGAGGAGAGATTGACACGACGTCGTATCTATATTTGATTTCCAGCAGGTCAGAAAAAGAAAGTGCAGCACAGAACCAGTGATTTTTGGAGCGCTTGACCCTGTAAATTTTACTGAAGGGTATTATTTTTTCGATTGGCCCGCACCTGACCTCCAGTGAGTTATCTGTAATGGCATATCCGGTTCCGAACCAGATCCAGGCGAAAAATGCTAAACCAACGATGGGAATATTAAGCATATACCAGTCGATTTCCGGGATAATTGTCCATATAAGGATAATAAGCAAGATGCCCCAGCCGACAATTCCCAGCCACAGGTCTTTTTTTGGCGGGAAATACATATCAATTTCCTCCCCTCCCCAGAGAATATTAACTATGGAAAACTTGGATATTTGCGTAAGATTATACCATTGCAGCGCTACGGGAGCAAGGGTAGCATCATCCTTATTGTTCTCTTGCTCGCATATAGTAAGATCAATGTATAAGGAAAGATCAAAGGATAGATCCCCTTTACGCTTGCGGAGAACCCTAATTATGGTACCTAGCGTTAAGACAGCAATTAGTCACTACTCATACTAATACGGTATATAATAACATTTGTCTAAGCGAGTGAGTTCAAAACGATGTCAGGTAAAAGAATTACTGCAATTGATTCCTTGAAAGGGGCAGCAATAATCACTGTTGTTTTGATCCATATTTTCCGGGATGACAGCCTTCTTGGGCTTATGCTCGGGGAGTTTGGCCGCTGGTGTGTTCCGGCGTTCTTTATCATCCAGGGATATTTTTTGAAACGCAGTATTCTATCGCCATTTGCGGATTATGTCCTGAAAAAGATCAAGCGTATCTATCTGCCCTTTTTGATATGGTCGGTGATATACGGCATCTATTTTTGGCTAGTGGACAAGCAACCGTTTACCTTATCCGATATACTCCTGGGTAAAACAGCTGTTCACCTCTATTTTACTGTCTATTATATGCTGTTTGTCCTTCTGCTGCCTCTGTTGTACCGATTGCCGCCAAAGGCCAGGCACCGGTGTTATTGGCTGATGATATTAAGCAATTTTGCAGTTTGCTTTGCTTTAGAACTACAGCGCTCCTATGGAATTGCATTCTTTACATACAGCGGGATTAACCCCTTCAAATGGTGGGGTTTTGTGGCGATAGGCATGCTGCTTGGTGAGTGTGAGAACCTGGATCACTACATTAGAGAGCATCGCCTGAAGATCGCCGTTGTCTCTGCTGGCTTGGCAGTATTGGGGGGTGTACTCCCTTTTCTGACCGGTACACTCGGTTATATGTACAACAGGTGGACACTTTTTCCGCTGGCAATCGGTGGTACATTTTCCTTGGCGGCCTATTTTACCAAAGAGGGGGTGCCCGGCAGAGAGGTTTTGGCCAAAATAGGGAGAGGAAGCTTCTGTATTTATCTGAGCCATTTCCTTGTAGTGCATTTTCTTAAATATGTCCTGAGGATCGAGTCCCTCTGGGTTGTCAGCATTCTGACAATGGTCATTTTCTTGATTTTTGTTCCCAGGGAATGGCTTCGAGAAGACATTTCTAGGGGCAGGGCTTAACAGATTCTGTTTTAGCTCTAGCTACTGGATTCCTGTGTAACATCTGGGGAATCACCCTCTTTTAACCCTGATAATTCCGCGTCAGGGTATCTCTTCTTTAGTTCATTGATAAATGTTTGATGTTCTATGGGCTAAACTGCCATTGCAAAATGAAGCATCCGATATTTGCAAAAATGGCAGGATATCTTTGACATATGTCAAATCAATGGTAATAATGTGTTACAATACAAACAAATTATTTTCAGGTGATATTCCTATGAAAATGCAGGATTACATCCGCGAAGTAATTGACAGCTTCCCCCGCAAGATGCTCTACTGGGATACCGATATCCGTGACCCGGTAGCTAAGAGGCTTGGCTCCAGGTGGGAGGCTGCCGGAGGTTATGGGGCATTTGCAGCAGCGATAAATGACCTGGTGGAGAAGAAGGTCTTGAGCCCGGTGAAAAGGTCGGGTTTAAACGGGCTTTCCCCACCCCTTGCCCTGCGCTACCGGAAACTGCCTCTTAATGAGGATGATTACTCAGCAGCAAAGGAAGAGATACTGAGCACCTATTGCTCACGTATGGATCTCTCTTCATTTTTGAACTCACCTAAAGATTATGACAGGCACCGGGATATACTGATGGCCATAGATCATTTTCTGATAGAAGTCGAAAATACCCCCCCAGCAGTTTGGGATACAGTCAATGAGCGGTCCTTTGCCTTGACAGGTCATGAAAAGTTCCTGTTATCCAATAAAGGTAGTAAACTCCTGAAACGGATCAAGATCACTTTACAGGACCTGTGTTGTGTGCCGGCGCCGGAACCCTTCTTCTTCTGGGCTACTGGGTTGTCTGCCTTGCCCGAGGAAAAGGCATGCTGCCTGGTTGTGGAAAATAAAGATACTTTTCATTCACTAAAATACCTCCTTGGTGCAGGAAAACTCAAAACAACCCCAGAGATACACCTGCTTATCTATGGTGAAGGGAAAAAGATATTAAACAGCTGGTCCTTTATCTATGAATGCCTGCCAGAGGCAGCAGGCTATCAATTCTTCTATTTCGGTGACCTGGACCCGGAGGGGGTGGGTATCTGCGCTGATCTGATTTCTGCTGTAAAAGGTGAAGCTGATGCTGCAATGCCTGGGCGGTTTTCTGCGGCAGCGGATAACAGCAGTATCCCGGTTGTGGAAGTGCTGCCTGCAGAGCCCCTTTATAACCTCTTGCTTGCCACAGGGAGAAGCCGTCCGATAGACAAAGACCAGTCTCGCGTTACCCAGCAGCGCATGCAGCCCTTTTTTGACCTTTGCTCCCAAAGCCTAATAGACAGGGTTGCCCCCCTGCTGCAAGACGACCGCGCAGTACCACAGGAGGCTCTGACTGCCAGTATGCTGGCAGCGAAAGGGCGTGTTGAATTATGTCCGTCGTAACAGCTGTAGACAAGATGGCCACCAAAGGTGTTCTCACCGCGGCCAGGAAATTCCCGGGCTTTGACGGTTTAGACGAACGCATGTCTGCCTTCATGAGGGTTTTTCCCCTTTATGACCTGATGTCCAAGAGCACACTGCGGGGTTACTGCGGTTTTGAAATGGGGGTCTGCCTGCTGCTTTATATCATGGAAAAG
>DUMY01000048.1 GCA_012839645.1 Syntrophomonadaceae bacterium | reverse complement strand
CTGCCCCCGGTGATGTGTTTCGATATATAGGGAGGTGAGGAAGTGCTTTTCCGATCTCGGAATAATCAAGGCCAAGCCATGTTGGAATTTGCCTTGGTGCTTCCCATCCTGCTTCTGTTAGTATTTGGCATTATTGAGTTTGGAATTATTTTTTTTGATAACCTTGTGATTACCCAAGCTGCCCGGGAAGGGGCACGGGTCGGGGTTGTAGGGGGAAGTGATGCCGAGATCCTGGATACAGTTGAGCGAATTGCTGGGACTCTTGATGTGTCTCGCCTGCAGATAGAGATCGACCCGGACCAGTCCGGGCGTTCCCGGGGAGACAGCCTCAAGGTGAAGGTGCACTATGATGTTCCCATTCTGACTCCGATTATGGGACAGTTTATCCCTAATCCGTACCCCCTTGAGGCTGCTGCAATTATGCGTGTGGAATGAGGATGTGGCCGATTTGTTCAAAAAAAGCAGAGAGAAAATTCGAAAGTGGGTAGTTAACGTAACTCAAGCGATCTCCAATCAGCAGGGGTCGGTTATAGTCCTGGTTGCTATAGGGCTGGTAGTTTTGTTGGGCTGTGCCTCTCTGGTAATCGATGTCGGCCTCCTTTACACCAGCAGAAGCCGTCTGGTGAATACGGCAGATGCTGCAGCCTTAGCCGGTGCGCAAGAACTTCCTATGAACCCGGAGATGGCGAGGGAAGTGGCTAGGGAATATGTGTTAGCTAACGGTGTATCTGAGGATGAGCTGGTGATAGAGATCGGTGCTGATCAGCAGTCCATTACAGTGAAACCGCGACAGAATGTGCATTTCCTCTTTGCACGGGTTCTGGGTTTCACAGAGCAAGAGGTACATGCTTCGGCAACCGCTTTTACAGGGTCACTGACCGGGACCATTGGGGTCGTGCCTTTCAGCATTGAGGAGCAGGAACTGCTAGGAGGAATGGAATATGTTTTGAAAGAGGGTGCATGGAGGGACGAAGGCTCTACCGGGGCTGCTTTAGAAGAGGACGGTAAGATGCACGGCTGGTATGGCGCTTTAGATCCTGACAACATACCAGGGGGTGGAGCCAATGAATACCGAGAGCGGGTGAAAAATGGCTACCAGACGATCCTGCGGGTAGGAGACCGACTACTCATTGAAACCGGAAACATGTCTGGTCCCACATGTGATGGTGTAGAGTACCGAATTGCGCAGTGCAAAAACGGGTGTACCTATAGTGACCATGACCTGGACTGCCCCCGGGTGATGATTATCCCTGTGATCAGGGTAGTGAGCTCCGAGGAGGTTGAAATCACCGGGTTTGCTGCCTTCTTCCTGGAAGGAGTAGGGGGACAGGGTAAAGACAATTATGTGGTGGGGCGTTTTGTCAAAATGGTTGCCTCCGGTGAGCTGGGTGGAGGAACTGATTATGGTGCCTATGCAGTAAAACTCCTCCACTGATCACAATCGATTAAATCAATTTTTTATCTTTATTTTCATAGCTGATCAACCACTAATGACTAACCGCTAAACAAAGGTGGAATGCAAGGTGCGGCCAAAGGTAATGATCATAGCTGCTGTCATACTGGCACTCTTGGCTACAGGGATGTGTTATTTTTACCTGCAGGGAACCGTAGAAAAAGCAAGCCAAATAAAGAAAGCGCAGGTGGTCCAAGCCAGGGTAGAGATTCCAAAAGATACGCAAATAGAAAGAGAGATGGTGGAATTGGTGAAGGTGCCTGTGGATTCTATTCATTCCAGGGCACTGCGTTCTCTGGATGATGTGATCGACAAAATTGCGTTGGATACTATCATAGCAGGGGAGCAGGTACTAAAAGATCGCATCGTAAAAAAGGGGGAAACCAAGGCAGGCCTGCCTTACCGGATCCCCGCCGGCAAGAGAGCGGTCACTGTGGCGGTAGATGAGGTGGCTGCTGTGGGCTGGCATCTCCAACCAGGTGATCATGTGGACATTCTGGGAATTGTGAGTGCCGGAAAGCAAGAAAAGAGTGCGGTTGTGGTGCTCCAGGATGTGCCTGTTTTGGCTGTGGGCAAGGATCTTCAGGTGACCAGAGAACAGGGGAAAGAAGCGAAGGTAGAGGTAAAAACAGTGACACTGTCTGTGACACTGCAGGAGGCGCGGCCGCTGCTGCTTGCCAGCGAGGAGGGCAAGATGAGGTTTGCCCTGCGCAGCCCGGTGGATCATGAGCGGCAAAAAATTGTTCCGTTTAAGATGAAGGAATTTGCTGCGGCAAGCAGTTAATGCTGTATTATCCAAATAAGGTTTATATGGGAGAAAAGGAATAGGGGTGAGGGTTTATTGCAGGAGCTTGAAAAAATACGTGTATTAATTGTAGATGATGTTCCGGAAACCTGCCAAAATATCAGGTGCCTGCTTAATTTTGAACCCCGTGTCGAAGTTATAGGGGAGGCCCGGAATGGAGAAGAAGCAGTTACTAAAGCAGAAGCACTTAGACCTGATATTGTTCTGATGGATATCAACATGCCGATCCTGGATGGTATCGCTGCCACCGAAGCTATTTCCTGCGGGATTGCCGGTTGTGCAATTATTATCATGTCGGTTCAGGGAGAACAGGAATACCTGCGCCAGGCGATGGTGGCCGGAGCCAGAGAATATATTGTTAAGCCTTTCACCAGTGATGAACTGATTTCTTCTATTTATCGTGTCTATGACCTAGAGCAGAGGCGTCAGGTTAAGCTTCAGGGTGAACTGCAAGATACACCTGGAGGCGAGGTAATTACTGTTTTCAGCACCAAGGGTGGAGTAGGTAAGTCCACGATAGCAGTGAATCTGGGTGTTAGCCTTTCCCAGGAGTTTGGCTTTTCCGTTGCCATTGTAGACCTGGATCTGCAGTTCGGGGATGTAGCAGTGCTCCTGAACCTGATACCGCGCCAGACCATTTCGGATCTGGCTGCTGAGATGAATCACCTTGATGAAGAACTCCTGGAGTCATACCTTGTACGGCATGGATCCGGAGTGCGGGTCCTTGCTGCACCTTCTCGACCTGAATATGCTGAATTGGTCAGTGCTGAGCTTGTGGAAAAGGTCATTAAGATCCTGCAAGATTGCTATGACTATGTGATCATAGATACACCGGGACTGTTTACGGATTCCAGTATGGTGGCTCTGGATTACTCTCAACAGATCCTGTTAATTCTTTCTCTTGACCTACCCACACTGAAAAATAATAAACTAGGCCTGGAGGCCTTAAATTCTCTGAACCATAAAGATAAAATCAAGGTGGTACTCAACCGGTCAACTCTAGAGCTGGGGATCGGCCCTGAGGATGTAGAGATGAGCCTTGGGGTATCTTTAACAGCCCAACTGCCTAGCGATGGACGTGTAGTTGTAGGGGCTGTCAATAAGGGCAAGCCCTTTGTTCTCAGCCACCCCCAGAGTAGGGTTGCTGAAAGCCTGCGCTATTTAGCGCGGGAAATTGCGCGATCAAATCAAAAAGCTTCGAAATCTACAAAGAAAAGCCCAGGTCTCATTGGGGGTCTCTTGGGTGCACTGACGAACTAGTAAAATTGGCAGCAATAGGGGTGGTCCTATGTCTCTTCTCAAAAGGCTGCAGGAAGAGGGAAAAGAGGGAACTGCTAATAAAGCAGCACCTCAAGTTGTACACCGGGATAGTTCTTTCTGGAAGCTTAAGTCTTCTCTTCACCAGAAGGTAGTTGAAAAGCTGGAGCAAGAAATTTCCGGCGAAACAGACGATAATGAAGATGAACGGGAATGGGCAGCGGTTCAGATCAAGGAAATCATGGCTAAGCACTTAATAGAAAAGGGAATCTCTATGTCGCGCAGTGAACAGCAGCGGATGCTGCAGGAGCTGTTGGATGAGGTTTTTGACCTGGGTCCCATCAGCCCTCTGCTGAGGGATGAGACAGTGACTGAGGTGATGGTCAATGGACCCTCACAGATTTATGTGGAAAGAAATGGCACTCTGGAGGAAACTGAGGTGCAGTTTCGGGATGATGCCCATGTCATGAGGGTCATGGAAAAGATCGTGAGCCCCTTGGGCAGAAGAATCGACGAATCCTCACCGATGGTGGATGCCAGGCTCAGTGACGGTTCCCGAGTTAATGCTGTTATACCTCCCCTTGCCTTAAATGGGCCAACTTTGACCATCAGGAAGTTCAGCAAAGACCCCTTTAAAATTGCTGATCTGATTCGATTTGGTACACTCAGCGGGGAGATGGCCAAATTCATTGAGGCTTGTGTAAAGGCGCGTCTCAATATCATCGTTTCCGGGGGGACCGGGTCCGGCAAAACCACTACCCTTAATGTGCTGTCCTCCTTTATCCCTGATGGGGAACGGATCATTACAATTGAGGATGCAGCTGAACTCCAGCTGCACCAGAGTCACTGGGTGCGTATGGAGACACGCCCACCCAATATTGAAGGGAAAGGGGCTATTGCCATCAGGGATTTGGTGCGCAACTCTCTGAGGATGCGCCCGGATAGGATTGTGGTCGGAGAGGTGCGGAGTGGGGAGGCCCTGGATATGCTCCAGGCAATGAACACAGGGCATGATGGGTCATTGACCACGGGCCATGCCAACTCACCCAGGGATATGTTGGCCAGGTTGGAGACAATGGTTCTCATGGCAGGTGTGGATCTTCCTGTGCGGGCTATTCGTGAGCAGATCTCTTCGGCCCTGGATCTTATTGTTCATCAGAGCCGTATGCAGGATGGCAGCAGAAAGGTGACACATCTCACAGAGGTGCAGGGGATGGAGGGAGATACCATTATCTTGCAGGATCTGTTCCTTTTTGAGCAGGAGGGAGTCGAACAGCGCCGAGTTATGGGAGAGTTTAAGAGCACAGGAATCAGGCCGCGGTTTATGCATAAATTTGAGGCTGCAGGAATCTCAATCCCAGGTGAAATCTTCTATTAGCGAGGTCTTAGCATGATTTTAGCTTTAATCTTTACTTTTACAGCGACACTGCTCTTCGTTATGGGGATTTATGGCTTGATTACAGGTGACCGGTATCAGTTGGAAGCGCGTCTGCTCCGCTATACCAGGCAGAAGACCCCGGATAAAAATAAAGTGCCCGGTGAGAGAAAAGATATGGTGCGTTCCCTGCTGCGCTGGGGCGGGAGGTTTTTTGCATCATTTAAGCTGTCTGAATGGGTGGAAGAGAGGCTTGCCCAGGCAGATCTCCCCTTAAGGGGGGAGGAGTTTCTCTTTCTGGATTTGATTATTGGTTTTGGTGTTCCTTTATTGTTGATCTTTCTGACGGGGAATATGCGCTTGGCTGTTATCTGTGGACTGATAGCTTTCATTCTACCTTGGGTTCACTTAAATATCAGGCGACAGAAGCGGCTGCAGCTCCTCAACGGTCAGCTGGGTGATTCTCTGGGAATAATGACCAATGCCCTGCGGGCAGGTTACAGCTTCCTGCAGGTCATGGAGATGGTTGCCGCGGAAACTCCCCCTCCTTTGGCCGAAGAATACAAGCGGGCCTTGCGGGAGATGCAGTTGGGGGCGCCGACAGAAGTTGCCTTGAACAATATGTCTCGCCGGGTAGGGAGTGACGATCTGGAGTTGGTGATCACAGCCATCCTTACCCAGAGGCAGGTAGGAGGAAATCTGGCTGAAATACTGGACAGTATTGCCGGGACCATACGGGAGAGGGTCAGGATCAAAGGGGAAATTAAGACACTTACGGCTCAGGGGAGGATCTCCGGGTTGATCATCGGGCTGCTGCCGGTGATTTTGCTTGCTCTTCTTTTTGTAATCAACCCTGAATATGTTGGCATGCTCTTTACCGAACCTATCGGGCTCGCCCTTCTAGGGGGGGCTGCCTGTGGGGAGGTAGTAGGGGTTTTAATCATCAAGCGGATCGTGGATATTGAAGTGTGAACTTACGAGATGAGGATGGTAAGTTTTCTGAAAGGTGGGTTTGAGGGTGCTCTATTTTATCTTGGCTCTGGTCTTTGCCAGCATCTGCCTGCTGCTGGTGGGGGTTTACCGGCTTATTTTACAGGATCGCTTTCTGATAGCCGGGCGCTTGGCACAGCTGAATAAAAAAGAGCAAGACAGCACGAGGCTTAGGGATGATCTCCAGCTGTCCTTGTGGCAGAGAATTGGGAGACCATTGATTTTCAAAGTAACCCGTCTCTTTACTCATCGCATGAGCAGTGAGAAACGGGTTCAGCTTGATAAACGCCTGCAGGCGGCAGGTAATCCTGCGGGACTGGATCCTGGTGGTTTCCGGCTGCTCCAGGTAATTCTTACTGCTGCTTTTATCGGTGCAGTACTATATTGGGGGCTGCTTCAGGGATGTTTATTTAATGATTTGCTGCTGCTCGTGATTATAGCTTTGGCTTGTGGGTTACTGCTTCCGGAGGTTTTCCTCTCGATGCGTATTAAGGAAAGGAGACGGGATATTGTCCGCGCTCTTCCGGATGTTCTGGATCTTTTGACGGTAAGTGTGGAAGCGGGTTTGGGGTTTGACCTTGCCCTGGTCAGGGTAACGGAAAGGTTTCCAGGAACCTTGGCACAGGAACTGGGGCGTGTTCTTCAGGAAATGAAGCTGGGCAGATCGCGGCGGGAGGCACTCCAGGATATGGCGGGTCGCGTCGGTGCGGAAGATCTCAGCAATTTTGTAAGCTCACTGGTTCAGGCAGATCAACTGGGTGTGGGAATGGGCAATATCTTGCGGCTGCAGTCCGATGAGATGCGCCGCAAGCGGCGGCAGCGGGCAGAGGAACAGGCGATGAAGGCTCCGGTAAAAATGCTCTTGCCACTGGTGTTATTTATTTTTCCCGCCCTTTTTGTTGTGCTGTTGGGGCCAGCTTTGATCCAAATTTTCCGGCACCTGTAATAGCAATCTTCATGAAGAGGAGATGTTGATATGGAGGTTTACAATGTCACACGAGATGTTGTCCTAGCACAGGATGTAGAAGTTGCCTTTGATTTTTGGAAGCGGTTTAAGGGATTACTGGGAAGGCGCTCCTTTCCTGTAGGTGCTGGTCTGCTGTTAAAGCCCTGTAATTCCGTCCACTCCTGCTTTATGAAATTTTCCTTTGATGTCTTGTTTTTAAATGAAGAAATGGAGGTGGTGCATATCATCGAATCCATGCCCCCCTTCCGGTTCAGCCCCATTATCAGAGAGGCGCGGTCTGTTCTAGAACTCCCTGCCGGAGTAGCCCGCCTCAGCGGCAGCAGAGTGGGGGACAAGGTTTCTCTGCGCACCTGTTTCAGTTGAAATACGCTATCCGGTGTATTCAACCATCACTGGCAGGTTGCTTGATTTCGCCAAACAGCTTTAATATTCTGCTTTTTTCAGAAAGAATCGACATGCTGCAACAAGTGTAAGAATACTATAAACAGCACCGACTACTCCCCCTCTTTTTTTGCTATACCATTTTGTATAAGGTCAACCCTCTACGGCCTCCTCTGAAGTATTATCGTCTGAAAGCAGGTTTTTTTATTTTATTATGGAATTATTACCAGAAAGTAAGTAGCTGTAAGTCACGGTTGGAATCTGCAATAAGGGTGGTTACTGCAGGGTTCCGGTATCTATATATATATGGTGAGCGGGTGTGGACAAATTATTATTTCAATTATATTTAGCGGAAGGTAACGGGAAGAAGATGCTTTTCCTTTCATCTATTCCTTCCTTTGATCGAGCTTATCTTAACCAGAAAGGGTATGGACTCTTTGAACTGGTTTCACCTCCTTTGCCTCTGGGGACTGCAGCCCATGTATATTTTGAGTTGCATAAAAAAATAAATAACAGACAAGGTATAGCTAATAGGCTGCTATCTGTGGAAAGCGTTTGGGATAATTGTCGCAGATTGTTGCAGCGACATGGATTCAGCGATGTTAGCGTTTATAACGGTAGTCTAGCAGCTACTGACGACCTCCCCTTTCCGGACCACGAGGAGATGCAGGTGGTGGAGAAACTTCTAAAAGGGCGGCTTTTGTCTGTGCAGGAGATCTCGCGTTTTATAGGGTCTACCGACAGGGAAGCCCTTACGCGATCTCTTCAGTGTCTCTGTTTGGAAGAGAGAGTTCTTCTCCTGCCTGCTCTTTACCCCGTAAAAGGAAATCTTGTTTACTGTCAGCGCTGCGGGTGGGAGGGTATTCCGGAGTTCCGTCCCTGTGCCAGGTGTGGCAGCAAACAGTGCTGCAGCTGTCCGGAATGTGGACTCTTGGGTAACCTCTGTTTTTGTGACCAGCTGTACACATCATATGAGAGCTCAGTAGTGGAAAAAGAATATGAACACAGCGGTTTTTGGAGCTTGCTGAAGGGGGATGACCGCAGGTTTCGCCAGGAGTTCCGCTGCCGTCCTTTGGTTTTGGGAATTCCAAACGGGAGTTCATCGGATGCTAGGGTGGATGTTCATGCTGTCCCAACTGCATCATCAGAGGATGAAAAAAGGGTCCTAAGTCTGGGAAGGTTTTCGGAGCTATTGAGAAACAATTGGCATCTAGCATCTATTTTCAGGAGAGGTTCTGCAGTTGAGGAGGTATCTGCTGTTAGTGATAATCTAAGGCCAGCGAATTATTCGGAACTGCTGGGGGAGATTCGCTTCACAGATCCCCAGGAGATTGCGGCGGATGCCCTGCTGAAATTTGGCAGAGAGGGAAAACCAGGGGGAAGCTGTCTTGTCTGGGCAGCCTGTGGAGCCGGGAAGACTGAGGTTACGTTTCCCTTGATCGCTGAGTTCCTGCGCGGTGGTCAGAAGGTGCTTTTCGCTTCTCCCAGAAGGGATGTGGTGTTAGAAATTGCCCCCCGTATGGCCAAGGCCTTTGGAGAGAGCCGTGTTAACGCTCTTTATGGGGGCAGTGGCAGCCATAGTAAAGATGTTCCACTGGTTGTAGCAACAACACACCAAACCATCCGCTTTTACCGCCGGTTTGATCTGGTCATTCTTGATGAAGGTGATGCCTTTCCCTTCCCTAGAAGCAGGATGCTTCACTTTGGTGTGGAAAGAGCGCGCTTGTTTGAGGGGAAGCTTGTCTACCTGACAGCAACTCCTGTTTCCTGGATGTTTGCTGGTTCAAGGATGGTCAAGGTCATCAAAATACCTGTTCGTCCCCATGGCTTCCCCCTCCCGGTTCCAAAATTTCTTAAAGCAAGTCCCCTTAAAACTTCCGGAAAAGGGGTTGTCATTCATCAGAGGGTTCTTGAAGTCATAGCTGAACTCTTAAAAAAGCCTGGTGCCAGATTATTTATATTTGTTCCTTCAGTTGCACTCACATCTCTGGTGGGAGAGGCCCTGCGCTCTGCATCTGGAAAAGATACTTTAGAACACCTGGACAGCCAGGGGGTTGAGTGGACTCATGCCAGTGATAGGGACCGTGCCCTGAAAAGGGAGCGCTTTTTCGCCGGTGAATTCCCGGTGTTGGTGACCACAACAATTATGGAGCGGGGGGTGACCGTGCCCCGGGTCCAGGTACTGGTCCTGGAAGCAGGGCAGGAGGGAGTTTTTGATGCCCCTACTTTAGTTCAGATTGCCGGCCGCTGTGGACGCAGTCCTGAATACCCTACAGGTGAGGTATGGTTTGTTTCGCCTGGGGCAAGCAGGTCTATGCGGGATGCCCGGGCACAGATTGCTGAACTGAATAAAGAGGCCCTGCACAGAGGTTACCTGCGGGAGAATTGGGAGAAGGAACTCAGCAGATTTTGATGAGACAGGTGCTGGGATGGTTCTGGTGAGTATTTGTTCTGAACTGCGGGATGTATATGTGGAAGTCTGTGGAAGGTGATCTGTTTTGCTGTCTGGTGTAACATCTGTTATAAGGGGTCTGCTGTTTCCCCAAGGGGTAGGGTGTCCTATGTGTGGCCGCAGTGGGACGCCGCGACACATCTGCCGTGTTTGTCTGGAAATGTGGGCTGAACAGGCATATGGTTTGGTTCCCTGTGAAAAGTGCGGCCGTTTTCAAGCTGTGAAAGAAGAAGAGAAGATCTGCCAGGACTGCAGGAATAGTGATGCATTATATTGTATTGCCCGGGGGGTTGCTCCCTATGAGGGGCCCGTAAGGGACGCTCTGCACGACTTCAAGTTCTGTGGAAGGCGGGATCTTGCTTATTCTTTTGCTGAGTTGATGGCATCTTTAGCAGTTTCTCTTTTTCCTGTTAGTTCATTTGCAGCTGTTATACCAGTGCCGCTGCATGAAGTGCGTTATAGGGAGCGTGGTTTTAACCAGGCATCTCTTCTGGCTGGGGTTGTGAGCCGGATTCTTAAAATTCCTATGGCTGAAGAGGGGTTGGTTCGCATTAGGGAAACCCCGAGCCAGACCTCCCTTACCAGAGAGCAGCGCCAGGCCAACCTGAAAGGGGCTTTTGAGGTAGGAACGCAGTCTATGATGTTCAAGGGAAAGACTGTTTTGCTTGTGGACGATGTTTACACTACTGGGGCTACAGTTCAGGAGTGCAGCAGGGTGTTGATGGATTTTGGGGTGAGGGAGATCTATGTGGTTACACTGGCTTCCGGTATATTGACACCTTCTCACTATTAAAGGGATTGCTTGACTCTCCGTAGTATTAGAATTAATGTAATCAATAATTAGAGTTAATTTTTGAGATTAAAAGGGGGGAATTACTTGATTTCATTTCTTTTCTTGCTGCTTTTGGCTCCACTTTTGCTGGTTCTTATATTCTTCAATTTAGCAACCTTTTCTTTTTCCCGTCTTGGTATGTCCCAGCAGGGTGCATTTCTGTTTTTAACCGCCTCTATTATCGGTAGTCTGATCAACATACCACTTTCGCGGCGACGGATACAGGTTCAGGGACACCAAGCACATCCTCTGTCTACGTATTTCTTTTACTATCCTCCTGTTGCACAGGAGCAGGTGATCTGCATAAATGTGGGCGGAGCCGGGCTGCCTGCGGTTCTTTCACTCTACTTGCTATTGGGTGGTCGAGCACCCTTTTTGCCTGCCCTATTTGCTCTCATTGCTGTCACTATAGTGGCTAAGATGATGGCAAAGCCCAAACCGGGTGTAGGCATTGTCATGCCTGCTTTTATTCCTCCCCTTGTTGCTGCCGCTGCTGCCTTAATCCTGGCTCCTAAAGGGTATACAGCTCCTGTGGCGTATGTGGCGGGGACCATGGGTACACTAATTGGGGCCGACCTTTTGAACTGGAGGGCTTTTAAGAGCTTGGGAGGACAGGTGATAAGTATAGGGGGAGCGGGGATTTTTGACGGTATCTTCCTGGTAGGGATAATAGCTGCCTTTTTAGGCTAATTCCTTGTTTCATCTGGATAATGCTGCTATAATGTAAAAAAAGGAATGTAGGAGAGGGGATAGCTTTGGAACTTAGGAATTGCCCGGAGTGCGGAAAACTCTTTACTTATGTTTCTCGGAATCTTTGCCCGGAGTGTATTGCCAAAGAGGATGAGATGCTCCGTATGATTCAGTCTTTCCTTGATGAGCATAAAAATGCTACTATTTCCGAAATAAGTGAAGGAACGGGAGTTCCAGGCGAGAAAATCGTGTCCCTTCTTCAGGATGGGAGACTGGTTGCTACAGGACAGACCCACCTGTTGAGTTGTGAGCGCTGTGGAGCTTCCATTACTCACGGCAGATTTTGTGCTACCTGTAGTACAACTCTGAAAAAATCTTTTAAAAGGACCACCGAAGAAACCACTTCTACCACCTCTCAACGGAGAGAGCCCGAATCCGAAAAAGATAAAAAAGATTCAGGAGCACGGGTATATATTAGGGATTTTCACCGCAAAACGCATCGTTGATATCTATTTTCCGATGATATTATTACAGGGGTTTCTTATGAGGATCCAAAAAAGATTAAAGTTTATAATGCTATAATTCGATAACTATAATAGAGCTCTTTATAGGGAGTTGTTTTAAAGGGGGCAGTAGCCTTGATTATTTCGAGTCATCAAATTCAAACTGTGCTCCGCCTTTATGGAGCACAGAAGTCGCAGCCGACTGAAGATCAGCACACCGACAAGGCTGAACAGAAGGACTTGCAGCAGGGTGATAGAGCCGATCTCTCACAAGAGGCCCTTGACATCCAGAAGCTGCGAGAAGTGGTCTTGAAAACACCGGAGGTCAGAGAGGAACGCGTCCGGGAGATCAAAGAAGCCCTGGAAAAGGGAGAATACCATGTATCTGCTGACCAGGTTGCGGAAAAAATGCTGGGTCGATTCCTGGTTGATCACCTGTTGTAATCGTATTTATTAGATGTTTGAAAGAGGTGAAAAGGTGGAACTCCAGCATTATGAAGGGGAAGAACTGTCCCAGGAGATACTGGAAGAATATACTGACTGGATCTCTGGCCAGGAACAGATAGTTGGGCGGCTACTGGAACTAGCAGTTGAAAAGCGCCGTCTGCTGCTGACTGGAGCAACAAGGGATCAGGAACTGCAGAAACTTAATGAGATTCTTCAAGAGGAAAACGATATACTTGAAAGTCTGAGGGAAATAGAAAAGGGATGGAATTCCAGGGCGCTGGATAAACCTGAACTGGCAGACCGCTGTGCATCTCTGCGGGCTGATTATGATGAATTACGGCTGCTTAACTGGGAAAATCACTGTCTATTGATATGTGCCCAACAGTACCTTCATTTTTCTCTTGATCTCCTCTGCCAGGATGAATCCGGTAAGACATATAAGGAATCATCCACGAAAAAGGGAGAAGTGGAAAGGGTGGTTTCCCGGCCAGGGAAGCTTGACTGGCAGGTCTAGCAGAAAGCAGCTAGGAGGGGTAATTATGCGTTCAACATTTTTTGGATTGGAAATAGGGCGGCGTGGGCTGCAAGCTCAGCAGCGCGCCCTTGATGTAACCGGTCACAACATTGCTAATGCCCATACCCCTGGTTTTACACGCCAGGAGGCAGTTATGTCTACGACTACACCTTTCCCTGTGCCTTCATTGAACCGCCCAGCGGGTGCAGGGCAGATGGGAACAGGGGTGAATGTCAGCGAGATTCGCCGGCTGCGTGACAGCTTCCTGGATTTTCAGATGCGCAGTGAGTCAAAGTCTTTGGGCTACTGGGAGGCCCAGCAGGATGTATTGATGAAAATTGAAGGGATTGTTAATGAGCCATCTGACAGTGGGCTGCGCCCGGTTATGGAAAAGTTCTGGACAGCCTTGGAAGAGTTGAGCAAGGACCCGGAAAGCCTTGCGGCGCGTTCACTTGTTGTGGAGCGCGGCCAGTCCCTGGCGGAAGCCTTTAATCATTTGGATACTCAGCTCAATGAACTGATCAATGATCTCAACAGCACCTTAAAGGTACGGGTAAATGAGGTCAATTCCCTGGGGCGTCAGATCGCAGACCTCAACCAGCAGATACTGAAGGTGGAGGTTACAGGCGCCAGGGCCAATGACCTGCGAGATAAAAGGGATCTTCTTGTGGATGAGCTGGCGAAAGCCATCGATATTCGGATTATTGAGGATGAGCGTGGTGCTCTAACGATTACCACCTCCGGGCGTCCTCTGGTACAGGGTGAGAGGACCAGTGAATTGGTTGTGGGTAATGTTGAGGGGGATACGGATCAATACCCGGAGATTTACTGGGCAGATGATACATCGGAAAGCATGCCTCTTGCAGTTTCAGGGGGTATAATACGCGGCATTATGGACGCGCGGGGGTATTTGGAAGGTACTGAGGCAAAGGGTTTTATTCCTGCATTCCGTGAACAGCTGGATAAACTTGCCGGAGGGTTTGCCGGTAAGTTTAATGAGTTCCACAAGGAAGGTGTTGGCCTGGATGGGGAATCAGGGGTGGCCTTTTTTATTAATAAAGTTACAAATGAAGAAGGTTCTATAGAAAAGCCCATCATCGCAGGCAATATTGCTGTTAATGAGGAATTGCTCAATGATCCCCGTAAGGTTGCAGCTGCTTTACTTGATGGAGATGGTACATTTTATACAGGCGATGGCAGCAACGCCCTGAGGCTGGTTCAACTAAAGCAGTCCCCTGTAATCGAAGATTTCACCCCGGAGGATTTTTACCGAGCTTTGATCGGTGAATTGGGTGTGACTGCCCAGGAGGCCTACCGCATGGCAGAAAACCAGGAGCTGTTGGTATCGCAGATTGAGAACAATCGCCAAGCGGTCTCAGGGGTGTCCCTTGATGAAGAGATCGTCAACATGGTCCGCTTCCAGCATGCCTATGGTGCTGCAGCACGTATGATTACCACTATGGATGAGATGATCGATGTGATCATTAACCGCATGGGGCTGGTGGGGCGCTGATCCACCTAAATGTACCTGTCTCGTCCATATCACCTAAATGGTGACACTATCAGATGAAGAAAAATCGAGAACGAAGTTGAATAATAACTTCTGACTCCGGTTCCTTTCCTCTATTTTCAGGAGGTTAAACATTTTTTTGTTCTAATTCAGCTATTTGGTTAACATAATTCTGCCGTTCCTCTGGACTGAGCAGTGGAAGGTTGTGATGTGCCACTGTGAGGGCGGCTTTTTTGCTTCCCTCTGCCAGACAGCGGGCACACTCCGCATCTGCTTGAACCGGGGCATAGGATTCACGCAAGGCATTTGTAATCAAGGCAGTGATTTTGTCGGCACAGCGGGCAATTTCCAGAGGTATATCGGTTGCTTTAGCCGGGCCCTGGGGGCAGCCCTCCACAAAATCTTTAATGGCAAATCCGTCCTCTTGAGCCAAGGAAAGGGATCTCCCTATGAGCATATCTGCCTGATGAAGTGTTTCTTCCCATAATATTTTTCGGTTTTCGCTTCCCTGTTTACCCTTTGATGAATCCTCTCTAATCTTACGCAAATTCACCCGGCAGACCATGGCAAACAGGGCTGCGGCATGGGCGGCAGTCATAGCAGCAGAGGATCCGGCACTGGGGTAGAGAGAATCTGCTGACAGTTCCTGAAAATACTCTGCCAGTTGATAATCTTTGATAACCGGTATATCGTCCACAGCAATCCCCTTTTTTCTTAATATTCTATGCTATAGTTTATTATCGCTTTCGATAATCTTAGTTATTACTCCTTCTTCTGTTTTGTTTTGAAGATCCAAGCCTGAGTTTTCCCTATCTAGCGATGAGAAGGGACTAGATCCCTGAAATCGGGGGAATATACACTTAAATGGGGTTAAGATATCTTTCTCGAAAACCGATGTAATAGATGAGTGAATAAAAAGTGAGGGATCTCCTTTGCGTATAACGAACTCGATGCTGACAAATAATCTCTTGCGAAATATGTATGTAAATCTGAGAGGGCTAGAGCGCGCACAGGATCGCTTGTCCTCACGAAAGGAAGTGCGATGCCCTTCCGACGATCCCGTGCGTGTGGTTAGTTCCCTTGCTCTGCGCAGTGATCTCGGAGAGGTTGAACAGTTCCAAAAAAACTTCAGTGATGCCCAGGCATGGTTCGAAATAACAGAGGGTGCTCTGGGTAATGCCACAGATGTTTTACAGCGCGCTCGCGACCTTGCGGTTTATGGGGCGACCGACACTATCCCCCAGGAGTCACGGCAGGCACTAGCCAATGAAGTCAGACAGCTTCAGGAGCAGTTGGTTCAGATTGCCAATACTACCCACGGAGGCCGCTATATTTTTGGGGGGACTTGCACCAACGAGGCTCCATATGCTGAAAATGATCAATGGGTAGGCAATGGAAACAAGATTGAATTTGAGCTTGCATCCGGAGTTATGATGCAGGTGAACCTCCCGGGCAAGGAACTGTTTGGAGATATAATGAATATTCCAGATGTCATTGAAGATGTCGATCCTCAAGCCATTCCAGTACTCGAAAAATTAGCTGAAGTGCTGGAGAATCCGGATAAAAAGGGTACTGATGTTTCCCCGCTAATCGGCAAGATCGATGAGGTTCTCGATCAGTTCATCGCTAAGCGGGGAGAGATCGGGGCAAAGGTGAACAGGATGGAAATGTCGCTGGATCGCTTGGGGCAGACAGAGGTTAGGGTGACTGAACTTCTTTCCCAGGCTGAGGATGCGGATATTGCCAGAGCCATCATTGATTTAAAGAGCCAGGAAAATGCCTACAGGGTGACCCTGGCGGCAGGTGCGCGGATTATGATGCCTACTCTTATTGATTTCCTGCGTTAGGCAGGGAACAGCCTGATATAATAATAGTCAGGAGGTATTGAATTGCAGGTTAATACTACTCGTTTTGGTATGATAGAGATAGAGGAAGAGAAACTGCTTACTTTTCCTGTTGGTATGGTGGGGTTTCCGCACCTTAAAAAATACTTTTTTGTTCCGGTACCGGGGAATGATGTTTTCGCCTGGATGCAGGCACAGGGTGATCCGGATGTGGCCTTTTTAATGGTCGATCCCTTTATTTTTTTCCCGGATTATAATGTGAAATTAGATCAGCAGATCCGTGATTCTCTCCAGATCAGTGACCGCAAGCAGGTGACGCTTCTCACCACAGTGACCATTCCTGCCCGAGAAGGGGTACAGGGGATGACAACAAATCTTCTGGCACCTGTTGTTATTAACCATGAAAGGGCTGTTGGCCAACAGGTAATCTTGGATGGCAGTGGATACAAGACAAAACACCTCCTTTTTAGTCATGTATTAAGGGAATCGAAACGCAGGGCCTGCGGATAAGGTGGCATAATTTATGCTGGTTTTAACGAGAAAAAAGAATGAGAGCATTATTATTGCTGAACAAATCAAAGTAACTGTCTTGGATGTGCGCGGTGAGCAGGTACGCTTAGGGATCGAAGCGCCGCAGGAGCTTTCGGTTTACCGTGAGGAGATCTATGAACAGATTCGTGCAGAGAATATTACCGCTACAACGGTAGATGTGGAAGCGATGCAGCACCTGCAGGAAGTGTTGACAGACAAAGAAAAAGATAAAACCAAAGAAGACTAGAAAGCTAGAAACCCCGGGAAAGACCGGGGTTAATTTATTTCCAGGCGTGACAAAAGGACCGTCCCGGTGTCACGCGCACAAACGGATCTAGCTATTGCCATGGGTATGTTTTACAGTTAGAGTAAAGGTTGGCAGGGGGGGGTGTTTTGTTTGCTGACAGGTAAGGGCTATGTGGGCCTGTACGGTTCCAATAACTGTCAGTTTATCAGAAAGGGGTGTTTTTTGATTGAAAAGGCATGATTTGAAGAGTGACCAGGTGCTGTTACTGGTGATCGACCTGCAGGAAAAACTGATGAGGGCTATGGACCATGCCGAACAGGTGTACAAAAATACGCGCATCATGCTGAGAGCCTGCCAGCAGTTAGGAATACCTGTAGTGGTCACTGAGCAGTATCCGAAGGGTCTAGGCAGGACTGTGCAAGATATAAGTGAGCACCTGGGTAAGCACCTGCTTCTTGAAAAGGTTGCATTTTCAGCTGTTAACGAAAAAACACTTGAACAACTGAAGAGCTTTCAGCGTGAACAACTGCTGGTGTTAGGCAGTGAGACTCATGTTTGTGTTTTTCAGACCGTAAGGGATTTGGTGGCCGCAGGCTTTGAAGTCTATCTTCTGCGAGATGCGGTCTGCTCCCGCTGTAAAGATAACCATAAAAATGGGCTTCGGTTGATGAAGGAAGAGGGAGCAATAATTACTGACACGGAAACAGCGGTTTTTGACCTGTTGAAAGTGTCAGGAACCCCTGATTTTAAGGCAATTCATCCGCTTGTTAAAGATTGAAGTAATATGTCAATCTCATTTTGCCCCGAAGGAGGTGAAATTTTGAAAGAGGTACAAGTCGCTGTAAGCAGGTGTGTGGGCTGTAAGTTATGTGCTAAAGCTAATCACCCATAGCCAGAGTGCAGTTAGGATTATTGAGGTGGGACATTTTCTTACCTTCCTATTATAATATCAGGGGAGGTCTTTTGATGGGGATCTACAAAGCAGAAGCGATTGTCCTTAGGAGCATGGTCTACAGGGAGTCGGACCGGATTCTCACATTGTTTACCCGGGAGGCTGGGAAGGTTTCAGCCATCGCTAAGGGGGTGCGCAAGACCACCAGCCGGCTGCGCGGAGCGGTGCAGCTGTTCAGCCATACTCGCCTCGTTCTTTATGGCGGCAGAAGCCTGGATACCGTTTCCCAGGGGGAGGCTGAGGAGGATTTCTCCTACCTGGAGCAGGATCTAGAGCGCTTTGCCACTGCCAGCTACTGTGCGGAACTGGTGGACCGCCTTACCCCGGAGAGAGAGCCCCAGCCGAAACTGTTTTTTCTGATGCTTTCTATGCTTCGGGCATTAAAACAAGGGGATTTGGAACTCACTGCCCGGGTATTTGAACTGAAACTGTTAGACATACTCGGCTATCGTCCTTCCCTAACAGAGTGTGTGGTGGGGAACCATCAGCTCTCTTCTGCTGCAAGAGAGGGTATGCAGAAGGTTTGGTTCAGTATTGAAAGGGGAGGGGTGGTTTGCCCTATCTGTGCGAAAAACTGTGAGGGTGTCCTTTCCTTTTCTCCGGCTACACTAGGAGCCATGGGTTATTTTCTCCGTTCTCCCTTAGAGCAAGCCATTAAAGCCAGGCTCAGTTCCGGGGTCTTGCGGGAATTATCAATCCTTCTACAGGGCTTTTTGGCCTACCATGGGGATGTCAGACCACGTTCTCGCTACTTTTTAGATACCTTCCGCGATGGGGGAGCCGGGAATGGGTATAATAAAAAATGAAGGTGAGTTAGTGGTTGGTGGTTTGTAGTTAGTTGTTGGAAAAAGGATGTTTGGGTGAAAAATATTATGTGTAGGGGGACAATAGGGAATAATTCAAGCCTGACCTATTAGGAAGGTGAATGGTATGGATGATCAGCAATTGGAAAAAGTGGATCTTATCCGTGAGCGGATGGATGTGACTTATAGAGAAGCCAAAGATGCCCTTGATCAGGTGGATGGGGATGTTGTTGCGGCTCTGATTATGCTGGAGGAAGAAAGGGAAGAAGGCTTCTGTGGTAAGTGGAAGGCCGCCTTGGAAAAAGGGGTTGCTACCAAAGTCCGCCTGAAGAAGGGGGATGAGACCCTTGTTGATGTCCCGGCCGGGGTAGGGGCAATTGGACTTTTAGGGATGCTGATGAGTGGTGAATTGGCTGTGCTGGGTGCTGTAGGTACAGTGACTGCACTGCTTAGTGATTGCACCTTAGAAATTGTGGATGCTGCTGATGCTAAGGATATTGAAGAAGTCGAGCATCATGAAGTCCCACAAGAAATAGAAATACAAATAGAAACTTGACAGTGTATTAGCGAATTGATAAATTGAAGAATACGGTGATGATGGAGAAGAGTAGCCACTTTTAGTTTCGCCTCAGAGAGCCGGGGATGGTGAGAACCGGTCGAACTAGGTGGTGAAGGGGCTCCGAAGCCGCAGGAAGAAACCCTGGTATTATCAGGGGGAGTAAAACCTGCATTAAAAACTAAGGGGGCGCAAGATACTGCGCCAAGCAGGGTGGAACCGCGGGAATCCCGTCCCTGCAGCTTTATTGCTGCACGGGCGGGTTTTTTATTGGTGGTTAGTGGTTAGTCGTTGGTCGTTAGAAAAAAGATAAAAGAGTGCTTTGTTGCCCTATGAATCATGGAACTGGTCCCCTTGGTCCATTTGGAAACCGTTCCAGTTAAAGTGGGTCAAGAGAACCGTCTCTGTGATTCGCTGTGATTCATAATTTATGAATCAAAAGTACTGTTAGCTGATCCTTGGCTACGATAAAAGATGAAGAGGAGGTATGTGATTATGGCTGTATTGAGTTTTCAAGAGATCATCAATAGGCTCAATGATTACTGGAGCCAGCACTGTATTATCCAACAGCCCTATGATGTAGAGAAGGGTGCCGGGACCATGAATCCCGCTACAGCCCTGAGGGTTTTGGGGCCGGAGCCGTGGAATGTTGCCTATGTGGAGCCGTCACGCCGTCCTGCTGACGGCAGATATGGGGAAAACCCCAACAGACTGCAGCACTATTATCAGTATCAGGTGATCCTAAAGCCTTCACCTGATGATGTCATTGACCTCTACCTGAAGAGCCTTTCTCACCTGAACCTTGACCTTCAAGCTCATGATATCCGCTTTGTAGAAGATAACTGGGAGTCCCCCAATCTGGGCGCCTGGGGGTTGGGCTGGGAGGTATGGTTGGATGGCATGGAGATCACACAGTTCACCTATTTCCAGCAGTGTGGGGGTTTCGATTGCCGCCCGGTGAGTGCGGAGATCACCTATGGTTTGGAAAGGATTGCCATGTACATTCAGGGGGTGGATAATGTCTATGATATCACCTGGACAGGAGAGATCACCTATGGTGATATCCATCACCAGACGGAAGTGGATTATTCTTATTATAATTTTGAGGAAGCAGATACTAAGATGTTGTTTACCCTTTTTGAGATGTATGAACAGGAGGCAGAGCGTATTGGTGGACAAGGGCTGGTACAACCTGCTTATGACTATGTTTTAAAGTGCTCACATGTCTTTAATCTGCTGGATGCGCGGGGTGCGTTAAGTGTTTCAGAGCGGACCACTTACATCGGAAGGGTGAGGCACCTGGCGCGCCTATGTGCCAAGGCTTATCTCAACCAGCGGGAGCAGTTGGGTTACCCATTGATCAAGGATCCTGAGAAAAGGGATGCCCTGGAGCTACCTGCCCTGAAGAACAATTCTACCGCTGCAGTAAAGGAGGCATAATCGATGGACTATTTATTAGAAGTTGGGGTAGAAGAACTCCCGGCGCGGCTGGCAGAGCATTTGATTGACCAGCTGCAGCAGTCAGGGGAAAAGATGCTTAAGGAAAACAGGATTGGATTCGAAAGTGTAGCTGCCTTCACCACTCCCCGCAGGATGACTCTGTATGTTGAGGGGATTGCCACTGTGCAGACGGATCTTGTAGAGGAAGTTAAGGGTCCGCCCTGCAAGGCGGCCTTTGATCAGTCGGGCGAGCCTACAAAAGCTGCTACAGGTTTTGCTGCGGGTCAAAAGGTCCCGGTATCCAGCCTGGTTGTGCGGAAAACACCTGCTGGAGAATATGTTTTTGCAGAAAAACGCATTGAGGGACGGCCGGTGGCTGCGGTTTTAAGTGAACAGCTCCCTGCTTTGATCAAGGGTCTATCTTTTCCACGCCCTATGCGCTGGGGGGATCTTGATTTTCGGTTTATCCGCCCTATCCGCTGGCTTGTAAGCCTTCTCGGTGATCAGGTTGTGGACTTCGAGATAGGAGGTCTTAGACCCGGGTGTATTACATACGGTTTGCGTAATTTTAGCATTGAACCCTTAGAGGTTCATAGTGTAGAGGAATATTTTAATGAATTAAAGGGAGCCTCTGTGATCTTGGATCAGGAGGAGCGCAAACAGAAGATCTGGATGCTCTTTCAGGAGGAGGCAGCTCGGGTAGGAGGGCAGGTTCTTCCTGATGATGACCTCCTAGAAGAGATTACACATCTTGTGGAAAGCCCCACATCCCTTGCGGGAGAATTTGATTCACGCTTTTTAAAGCTTCCCCCGGAAGTAGTGATCACCCCTATGAGAGAACACCAGCGTTATTTTCCGGTTTGGGACGAGAGCACACGGCAAACCAGATCCTTATTTACTGGACCATTGGCACAAGCGATAAACCGTG
>DUMY01000047.1 GCA_012839645.1 Syntrophomonadaceae bacterium | reverse complement strand
TAGACATTGAAAAGGAAGAGCACGGGCATAGCCAAAAAAATGATGCGCGCAAAACCGGCGGATGTTTCTATGATATCTGCCGGTGTTCCGGTCAGCTCCAACAGGTTATGGGTGAAGAGCAGTCCAGGGATGGCCAAAAGCAGACCGAGCAGAAAGGTGGATGTTAATGTTGTTCCCACAATAACTTTTACCTTCTTCCATTCCTGTGCCCCAAATGCCTGGCCGATGAGAACGGAACTGCCGCCGCCGATGCCGATCACAAAAGATACCAGAAAGAAAAAGACAGGGAAAAAGGCTGAAACAGCAGCCAAAGCCGAAATCCCAATCATGCGGCCTAGAATGATGCTGCTGATGGTGCCACTGATAGAGTTTAGGAAATTGCTGAGCATCAACGGGAGAACAAAGATAAGGATTCCCTTCCACAGCGGTCCCTCTAGATCGATCCGGCTTTTCTTGGTTTTCCTTTGATCAAGCTGTTCATCCACTGTACTGGTGGTAGAATGTTCATCCATGTAAAGATCCTCCGATTATACTTTGAATAGATATTAGATTATCCCTGCCAGGAGAGGGAAGGTGGTTGCGACTTGCTATTTGATGTCCAGGGGTAATGAGACGGTATCAGGGGAATGAGAACTGCAATTGCAGCATAAATGTTAACAAAGGCTCCTATGATCAGAGCAAGGGCAGCTTCCCCAGGGAGGCCGGCTAACCCAAGTACAGGATGAAATCGTAGCCCTTCTATAAAAGTCGTTATTAAAGCCCATATTCAACGACCCTTGCAGCACAATAAATAGATTACAGCATTTCCGGCCTTTTCGCAACATCATCAGTTAAAAATGTAGCGTGTTCAATGGGGATAGTCCCCGGTGCACGATATCGGAAGCCGGAGAGTCGGAGGTCGGAATAATATGCTCAGATTATGAAGGGAGTGAACGGCGTGCCATCACAGCGAAAAGAACCTAATTTTGATAATACCCATACTATTAAGTTCTGGCTCCGCCAAGCTTCTCATCCTGATAAGATCATGATGAATGATGAGCAAATTAAATGTTTTAATCAGGAGATAAGAAGCAGGCAGCCCCAAATCATGCAGGATCTTGCGGTACATCAGGAGGAGGTGCCTGGGGGTAGTATTCAGGCTGCAATAAAGAAGACCTTTCCTCAAAAACCTCTTTATCATAAAGGACAGCGAGTTGGGAAATCTTTTTATGATGACTTGCTTCAGGAGATAGATGTTAAAGGGGTCAAGAAAGTTACTAAGGTGCAATTTGCCTATTCAATCAGAGGCACCAGCATCAGGTCCTTTCCCAGCAATATGTTTGTAACTGATGATCCCGCAGATAATGAATTCGATCTCTTCCAGGAAACCGCTCTTGACCCTGCAGAACCGTTAATAATACTGCATAAAAGTAGTAGTGGAATGTGGTGCTTTGTGCAGTCGTCTTTTTGCAGAGGGTGGGTATTTGCTGCTGATGTCGCTGTTGCTGCTGCTCGAGAGGTTTGGCTTGACTACTTGCAAACAGAGCACTATTTGGTAGTGACCGGAAGCAGACTACGGCTGAGTTACAACCCTTACTCCCCGGAGATATCTGAGCTGGAATTTTTCATGGGTGCAAAGGCCCCTCTGGCTGCCCAGGATGAGATACCTGAGGTGATTGACAACCAGTCTCCAGAGGGCTGTCATGTTGTGAAGCTTCCGGTGCGGGGTAGAGGCGGTGAGCTGACATTCAAACCGGCATTAGTACCCCGTGTCAGTGATGTATCTATTGGGCATCTGCCCTATGCTAGGGCTGCGGTGATCAGGCAGGCATTCAAAGTGCAGGGGGAGCGCTATGGTTGGGGAGGGCTGTTTAAAGCTAGGGACTGTTCGGCTTTTGTCCGAGACATATATCGCTGCTTCGGGTTTCAGTTTCCACGAAACACCAGTGAACAGATGCTATTGCCAGGCAAGTCCTTTTCTTTGGTTGGGGCAAGCAGGCAGGAGCGCCGGCATTTGCTGGGTCAACTGCCCTCCGGTTCACTACTGTTTTTCCCCGGGCATGTGATGCTTTATCTGGGGAAGCACAAGGATGATTACTATGTGATTCATGCCATTGCCTATTGCGGCGACCAGGAAAAGAGGGATACAGATAGCAGTTATCTCCCGGTACCCCTCAATTCAGTAACTGTCAGCCCCCTTTCTCTACGCCGCCGTAGGAGTGGAGAAGAACTACTTATGGCCCTGGCATCCACAATACAAATTGAGGACAGATTAGGTTAAAGCATGCTTAGCCACGGTTGTTTCGTAACATCTATTTTCTTAAGGGGTACACCTACTTTTAAAGCGTGACAAAAGGACCGTCCCTTTGTCACGCTTTTGTCACGAGAGGACCGTCCCTTTGCTACGACATTGTCAAATTTACAAGCCTGACTTCCGGTCACCTGGTCAGCTGCTCAGGTGTTTAATAGCAGAACGCAGCTCTTCCCATGAGTCAACCAGAAAGTCTGGCTGCTGTTTTTTTAAATCATCCTTTACTGCAATTCCCCAGGTTACTCCGATTGTGGCTGCGCCTGCGTTTTTGCCGGTAATGATGTCATAGATGCTGTCACCGATATATACACTTTTAGCCGGAGGGGTGTCCAACTGCTCAAGAGCACTAAGTAAGCTGTCAGGGTTTGGTTTTGGTCTTCCGGCATCTTCTACAGCCACTACCACTTCCAAATATTTATCTAGCCCTGTTATGGACAGGCTTTCTCTGGTAGCTTTCCGACGTTTGGATGTAACTATCCCAGTGCGGTAGCCTTTTTCTTGCATCCGACTCAAGGTTTTTTTAGCTTCAGGAAAGGGCTTCAAAAGTTTTTCCTGAGTTTTTACTTGAAATTCTGCATAAATTGACAGGAATTCCTCAGCATTATCAGGAGCATAATGTTTAGCGACATCCCGCAGTGGTAAACCGATGGTGTTTAATACCTCTCCTTGTCCCCAGGGTATACCTAGACGGTCAAAGGTATGTTCAAAACTCAAACTGATCAGAGGAATGGAGTCGATCAGGGTTCCGTCTAGATCAAAAACAATGGCTTTCAACAAGTTTATCCTCCCTTTCTGTTCTTGTTCTTTCTGGCAGAGATTGTTATGATTATACAGGGTGTTTGGAGTGGATCTTGTTAAGTTAAAGGGAAAAACATACTATATTAAAGCTTCTACAAATGTCGGTGTTTATGTTTTTATAGATAATAACTGCCTCTTGATCGATACCAGCTTTACTAACGGCCAGGCAAAAACCATTGATGAAACCCTGAAGAAAAACAACCTCCATCTGAAATATATCATCAATACACATACTCATTTGGATCACTGTCGTGGCAACCTATACTTTCAAAAGAACTATCCGCAGTGTCAAGTGTATGCATCAGAACCAGAGAAGCCGTTCATGGAAAATCCCTACTTGCTTGCTGCGCTGTTTTGCTCTGCGAGTCCCTTAAAGAGTTTGGACCATAGCCCCCGTTGTTTTCCGGTAGATTATTACCTGGAAACAGGGAAGCAGAAAATCAGTGAGCAGGAGTTTGAGATTATACCTCTCTCTGGCCATACAATCGGACAAATCGGTGTTCTTACTCCCGATAGAGTGTGTTTTCTGGGAGATTCGATCTTCAGCACATATACAATTGAGAATTATCGGTTACCATATCTCTTTGACATTGGAGAAAGCATTAAAACAATGCATTCTTTATTAGAGATCGATGCTGATTATTTTGTAATCGGCCATGATGAGGGGGTCTTCACTAGAGAAGAACTGCCTCATTTGGTGAAGAGAAACCTTGCAAATATTGAGAAGTTCTGTACACAAATTCTGGAACTCCTGGAACAGCCTTTGACTAGAGAAGAACTGGTGGAACACCTCTCGATCAAAAATGATCTTGTGTTAAACTTGATGGAGTACCATTTAATTTTTTCCACTGTTTCCGCTTTTCTTAAGTATCTCTTTGACGAAGAGCTGGTTACGTACTTTGTTCAAAAGGGAAGATTGTTTTTCCAATGTAGTTAGAAAGAAATCACCATTCCACCTTGCCCAGCATAGGTGGCGATTGTTGTTCCCATATCATTGACGATCACATCACAGGGTTGGTACTTCTCCATAATCTGATTTTTTAAGAATTCCGCGTCTTTGATGTTATTACAGTGAGAGATACTGAACATATTTGTTGGAATTTCTTTTGTTTCTTGGACTTTATCATTTATTATCTCCATTACTCTTTGCAGTGCTTTTTTCCTACCGTGCATTCTTTCCATCATGACCACGGCACCTTCAACACCTGCTAATAAAACCTTGATGTTGAGCAGTTTAGCAAGGGATCCTTGAAATTTGCTTAACCTTCCCCCTTTAACAATGTTCTCCAGTGTGTCCAGTAGGATTAAGATAGTCATGTTATTTCTGTATTGTGTTAGTTTATCTACGATTTCCGTACAGGAAAACCCTTTTTCAGCTAACATTGCCGCTTTGATGACCTGAAGGCCCTGACCCAGTGTCGCTGCCCAGGTATCAAAGACTGTTACATCAATACCGGACATTTCCTTGGCTAGACACGCTGTCTGGTAGGTACCGCTTAGTTTTGAGGAAATATTAATGCAGAGAAGCTCTCCCTTAGATGTTAGGTTTTGAAAGGTTTTGATGAAAGTGGCCGCCGGGGGTTGGGATGTTTTGGGCAGAGTCTTGGCTGTGGCCATTTTTTTATAGAACTCTTGCGAAGATAGCTCGATCCCATCCAGATATTCTTTGCCATCTATATTTACTGTGAGTGGGACCACGTGAATATCATACTTCTCAATTAGTTCTGTTGGCAGGTCTGCTGAACTGTCAGTGATGATTTGTATCAAAGTACTTCCTCCTTATAAAGTTAGACAAAGAACAATATGCTGTTATTATACTTGAGACACTATGTTTTTTCATCTGTTGCCTGGAGTACTGGGGGCAGGCAAGATTAAATGGTGACAACAAAATGTCTCAATGTATCTTTGTATATGATATCGTATTTAATGTCAATAGAACTATGTTTGTTCTGTGATCTCCTCCTGTTATTTTGAGAATAGCTCAAGATATCTGCTTCCCCATATCGGTACCTGATCTTCTGCTCTACGCCTGATCTTGCCTGATAAATGTAACACTCTTTTACCGCTGGAAATATAAATGGTAAGAAAGTTATGCATTTTTCAAACAGGAGGTGTTTTTGGATGTCTTATTCTCGTGAACCGCTGGATGCTATGTATCCTGAGGTTTACCACCGCGTTTATCCCCATGTGAAGCAGATGTGCGAGATGTATGACAACCCCTCGAATCCGGACTTTTATCCGTATCCTACGAGGCAAGGTATTGAGAAGATGACGGATCACATTTACAACAGAGTTATGATGGAGATGAGGGATGTTCCAATAGAAGAAGATGTAAGTGCACAGCAGTTTGGAAGGGGATTACTTCGGGATTTGGTTTTAATTCTATTGCTTCGGGAACTTCTTAGGAGAAGAAGATCCTTTTAAGGACATTTAGAGCTCAGGTGGCAGTGGGGGACTGCCACCTTTTCTTGTTCTAAGAGGAGTTTTAGCCCATAGAATTTATTAACTGTTGAATATTTTGCACAGTAGAAAATTTATTAGCGGGTTTACGGCACATTTTATCAATTAGGGTGAGTGCTTCTTTTCGATAGAATGCGGTGAGGTCGACTAAATGGATGCTTTTTCTGATGTGATCAGCATGGTCAACAGCTTTGTCTGGGGTCCATGGATGTTGGCTCTGTTGGTGGGAACAGGTCTTTTTTTAAGCTTGCGACTTCGTTTTATGCAGTTTCCCACTCTGCCTTATGCCCTAAAGCTTGCTTTTTCACCAAGACAGCGGGATCACCGCTCAAAAGGGGATATTTCCCACTTCCAGGCATTGATGACAGCCCTGGCTGCCACAATCGGTACAGGCAATATCGTGGGGGTTGCCACAGCTGTGGTGCTGGGTGGCCCAGGATCTGTTTTTTGGATGTGGATTACTGCATTTGTCGGGATGGCTACCAAATACAGTGAGGCGGTTTTAGCAGTTAAGTACCGTATTACTGATGAACAGGGTGAAATGGTCGGGGGGCCAATGTATTACATTGAACGAGGGATGGGCTGCAAATGGCTGGCTTGGCTGTTTGCCCTGTTCGGGACAGTGGCTGCATTTGGTATCGGTAATATGGTGCAGGCTAATGCTGTAGCAGGTAATGTTTATAATGTCTTTGGTATCCCTACTTGGACTACCGGACTTATTTTAGCTTTCTTAACAGCTCTGGTTATTATGGGGGGAATTAGGAGTATTGGAAAAGCAACAGGCACACTGGTACCTTTGATGGCACTATTATATATTGCAACAGGACTTCTGATCATAATCCACAATTACCATTTGGTGCCCCATGCCTTGAAGGTTATTTTTACTGAAGCCTTTAATGCACAGGCGGGTTTTGGTGCGTTGATTGGGACAACCATCCGTTATGGAGTTGCCAGAGGTGTTTTTTCCAATGAAGCTGGTCTTGGCTCTGCTCCTATTGCTGCTGCCGCTGCAAAAACCGATCATCCCTGCAGGCAGGCACTGGTTTCTATGACGGGTACCTTTTTGGATACAATTATTGTTTGTTCGATAACTGGGATTTCACTGGTCATGGCCGGGCTTTATCAAGGTTTTTCCGAGGGTACAGCAGCTATCTTAACCAGCAGTTCTTTTGACTATTTTCTTCCTGGCATAGGCAGTTATATTGTTACAATTGGGTTGATCTTATTTGCTTACTCAACAGTCCTTGGTTGGTTTTATTATGGTGAAAAGTGTTTTTATTATCTAGCAGGTTTCAAGGGTATAAAACCTTACAGGCTTATCTTCTGTTTCATGGTTTTTATTGGTGCGATCTTAAAGATGGGGCTTGTTTGGGATCTTGCGGATGCCTTTAATGGGGCGATGGCTATACCGAACTTGATCGGTTTACTTGCTCTATCAGGTGTTGTTGTTTCAGAGACCAGGGAATTTCAAAAGCTTCGGGATCAAGAGGAAGGGAAGCTTATTTAGAACTTTATTTTACTGTAGCAGGATTTCGGCTGCTGTCGGCGAATCTAAAATTAAGGGACAGTTTCGAATGCTACGGAAAGGAGGGGTGTTTTGATCATGGCGAAAGAGAAAAAAAAGGAGTATAAATTTACTTTCAGAATCATTCAGGACATATGTATGGATTGTGCTACTTGCTGGTATGAGTGTGAGTATGAGGGAGGCAGCGGTGCTTTACAGATAAGCTACAACGGAGGAGCCTTCTTTGATATTGATGAGGATTCCTGTACCCGGTGTGGACGCTGCTACAGGGCTTGCCCAGTGGATGCAGTTGAGCGGCTCAGGAACGAGTAAAGTGGCCTAATAGGGGCCTAATATTTGGTAGTTTTTGAATAATAAGATTCCCCATTATTGATAATGGGGAATTTTTCTATCTATCAATTGCTGTGTTATACTTGTAGCGAGGTGAAAAACATGGCTCTGACCTGTGGGGTTATCGGACTACCTCTGGTTGGAAAAACAACATTATTCAACTTATTGACTGAAGGAAAAGAAGAAACAACTAGCTACAGTGGGCGTACTACAACAAATTTTCGCACTGCTATGATCCCGGATCGACGATTGGATGTCCTTGCGGAAATTTATCACCCCAGGAAGATTGTCCCAGCGATGCTGGAGGTCACTGATGTTCCCGGTTTAAATCGCGGAACAGGGGCGGCTTTTCTTGAAGCTGTTCGGGAGGTGGATGCACTAATCCACGTAGTCCGGGCCTTTAGAAGTGAGCAGGTTCCTCATATTGACGGAGACCTGAACCCGGTGCGTGACCTGGAAAATATCAACGCGGAGCTGTTTATGGCAGATCTACAGATGGTAGAAACCAGGCTCGAGCGAATCGCTGCAGGGAAGAAGATTAAGGGGGAAACCCTGATTGAGCAAGCAGCACTCCGGCGCTGCCAGGAAGTTCTCAATGAAGAGAAGCCTTTATTGGATGCTGGCCTTACAGATGAAGAGTGGCAGGCTGTCAAATCACTGGGCTTCTTAACCACAAAGCCCATGATTTTTGTGGTTAATATCGATGAAGATCAACTGCGTGAGGGTAGTTTTGAGGGAGAGGACAGTGTTGCTGACTATGCGCGGGAAAAAGGAATCCCTGTGCTTGCCATCTCCCTTGAGCTGGAGTCTGAAATAGCGCAGCTGGAACCTGGGGAAAGAGAGCTGTTTCTGGATGAGATGGGGATTGCGGAACCGGGAATAGAGAGGGTTGCTAGAGCCATCTATAAGCACCTGGGTTTGATTTCATTTCTGACTGTAGGTGAGGATGAGGTAAGAGCATGGACCATCGAAAAGGGGACCGAGGCGCGTGCAGCGGCAGGAAAGGTTCATACAGATATTGAGCGTGGGTTTATCCGTGCTGAGGTCGTTAAATACGATGATATGGAAAACCTTCAAGATATGGTAAAGGTGAAGGAAAAGGGGTTGGCTCGCCTGGAAGGAAAAGACTACATTGTTCAGGATGGGGATATTATCGATTTCCGGTTTAATATATAAATTTATTATTTATGAGCACGCTGTTATAGAGGAATTTGTCGATATTGGTAGAATTACGAAAAAGGAGAATATACAAAGGAGGTGAACCCCTGAAGGGATGCCTAATGACAAGTGATATTGTGGAAGTCCAGTTGGTTGTGTTTCGCTTAGGCGAAGAAGAATATGGTGTGCCTATTACTCAGGTAAAAGAGATCAACCTTTTAACCAAACCAACCAGAATTCCTAAGAGTCCTCCTTTTCTGGAGGGAGTAATCAATCTGCGGGGCGAGATTATCCCGGTAATTGATCTAAAAAAGAGATTTGAGCTTGAGCATATCGGATATTCAGATGATGGCAGGATAATGATTGTAGAAATAAATGGGTCCATCGTTGGCTTGATCGTTGATGAGGTTTCAGAGGTACTGCGTTTACCCAAAAGCAGTATAGAACCACCACCTCCGGTGATCGCTGGGATTACCTCTACTTATTTGGAGGGTGTCGGGAAACTGGATGACAGGATGCTTATTCTTCTGGATCTGAATGAGATATTGACGCCGGGTGAACATGATGAGCTTGAAGAGTTGGAGGAGCCCGATGTAGTGGGTTCTACCGCTAATGAATAGCAGTTTTTCATGCTCTATTTCTTTGTTTTGTCTAGCTTGTTTGCTGCCATTATTTGTGTTATGGTGAGGACATGATTATTGGGATTGGTATTGATATTATTGAGATTGCCCGGGTGGAAAGGGCAGTGGAAAGGCGCAGGAGGTTGCTTGAGCGTCTGTTTACTCCACAAGAAGTAGCCTACTGCATGGATAGGGGGCGGCCGGGTGCATCCTTGGCTGCCCGTTTTGCAGCAAAAGAGGCAGTGCGGAAGGCCTGTAGTTCGGCGATTCCAGGAGAGGTTATCCCCTGGTTACATATAGAAATCTATAGGGATGGGGGCCGCCCAACAGTAAAACTGTTGGGAAACACTGCCTTGAAAGCAGAAAGGAATGGGATCAGGGAAGTTCTTGTGAGTTTAAGTCACAGCAGGGAGTATGCCTGTGCTTCTGCTCTGGTGTTGGGAGATAAAGGCTAGCAGTTATCGATTCTTATGAAGAAGGTGATTTTAGATGCGACTTGTCAAAGCAGCTGAGATGCGGGAAATGGATCTTGAGGCGACAAGGCGCTATGGGATTCCTGGGTTGATTTTAATGGAGAATGCCGGCCTTGCTGTTGTAGATGTGATTATCAATGATTTTTTTAGAGGAAAACCGCAGGGGAAAAAAGTTGTTATAATTGCGGGACCTGGGAACAACGGCGGGGATGGTTTTGTGGTTGGACGGCACCTGTTTAACAAGGGTGTTCTAGTTCAATTTCTGATCACCACTGATCCTCAATATTATCGCGGAGATGCGGCGGTTAATCTAAAGATCATTAATGATATGGGACTCCCCTGTCAGGTTCTGCAGCCTGACAATATCGATTCTTTTAAGGCTGTTATCAAAGAAACGGATCTGGTTGTTGATGCCCTTTTCGGGACAGGTTTTAAGGGTATTCCCCGGGAACCTTTATCATCCTTGATCAGAACGGTTAATGCGATAGGAAATCCTGTGCTGGCAGTGGATATTCCCTCCGGTATAGAAGCAGATACCGGATCTGTAGCCGGTGAATGTATCAAAGCTGTAACAACTGTTACTATGGGTATGCCCAAGATCGGGCTTTACCTTGACCCCGGGGCACAGTATACAGGAGAAGTAGTTGTGGGAGACATTTCTTTTCCACCGGAGCTGAAAAGTGAAGAGGGTGGAGATTTTTATCTAGTTGATGAGGAGATGGTGGCTAGAGTCTTTCCGGTGCGCCTACCTACCCAACATAAGGGGGATTTCGGGCATGTTGTGGTGATTGGCGGTACCAGGGGTTATACCGGTGCCGCTGCACTGGCCAGCAATGCCGCTCTGCGTGGTGGGGCGGGTTTAGTGACAGCTGTCATCCCAGAACAGCTCTATCCGGTGGCAGCTGTGAAACTCACCGAAGCCATGACTTATCCGGCACCAGGAAGTAAAGGTGGAGGTTTTTCCAGTAGATGTCGTGGCTCTATCCAACAGATTTTAGATAAAGCAGCTGTACTCGCTGTAGGACCAGGATTTGGCCAGGAAGAGGAAACAGCTGAATTCCTGGAGGACCTTTTATTGAATACAAGCATCCCTCTTGTTTTAGATGCGGATGCACTGAATATACTTGCCAGGAAGAAGCACCTCTTGACAGATGTTTCCCTTGCTGAGCAGAGACAACAGTGGGTCTTAACTCCGCATCCCGGGGAGATGGCTCGTCTCTGTGGGGTAAGCATCTCTGAGATCCAGGCGGATCGCCTGGAATGTGCCGCACAGGCAAGCCGTGAATGGGGTGTTGTTGTTGTCCTTAAAGGTGCCCGGACAATTATTGCGGGACCTGAGGGTCCTTTATTCATCAACCCTACCGGTAATCCCGGACTTGCTTCCGGAGGGACAGGTGATGTCCTGGCGGGATTGATTGCCTCCTTCATGGCACAGGGACTGAATGCTGAAGAGGCAGCCTATTGCGGTGTATTTATCCACGGTCAGGCAGCGGATCAGATTGCAATTAATAAGGGTGGTACAGGGATGATTGCCGGGGATCTCCTGGAAGAAATACCTGTGGTTATTGAAAACCTTTTAGCTTTGAAAGAACGGGGGCGTTAAACGAGCGATGAAGCGACCCGTTTGGGCTGAAATTGATCTTAACGCTTTAGGTAGTAATGTAAGGGAGATACGACGGGTAACCAATGAAAAAGCCCAAGTTATGGCTATTGTCAAAGCCAATGGATATGGGCATGGGGTTGTACCTGTTTCCAGGGTTGCTCTGCGCAATGGTGCTTCCTGGATAGGGGTAGCCCTCTTACAGGAGGCTATCTTGCTGCGGGAGAAGGGAATCAGTGCTCCGATACTTGTTCTGGGTTATACACCGGTTCATGATATTGCAGACGTGATCAGGTATGATATCAGTCAGACGGTTTTTACCTGGGAAGATGCACTTGCTATTGCCTCTGTGGCCCATAACAAGGGAAAGAAAGCAAAGGTGCATGTAAAGATCGATACTGGAATGGGACGCCTGGGGTTTAAATGCGACCGGGAGACCTTAGATATCATCTGCCGCCTGGCACACCTACCTGGGATAGAGGTGGAGGGGATCTACACTCATTTCGCAACAGCAGATGAGGCTGATAAAACATTTGCCAAAGAGCAGTTCGCCAGGTTCCAACAGCTCCTCAAGCAGCTGGCAGCGCGCCATGTTTTTATCAGATGGCGGCACTGTGCCAATTCTGCTGCGGTTCTGGACCTGCCCTTCACCCATCTGGATCTGGTGCGGCCTGGTATTACCATCTATGGTCTTTATCCTTCATCACATGTCTGCCACGACCTGATCAAGCTCACACCTGTGATGTCATTAAAGGCTAAGGTGGCTTTTGTTAAAGAGGTGCCTGAGAGGGTCAGCATCAGCTATGGAAGAAGCTATTATACAAAGGAGAATACGCGTATTGCTACTATTCCTTTGGGTTATGGTGACGGTTACAGCAGACTGCTCTCCAACCGTGGTGAGGTCCTGATCCGTGGGATGCGTGCCCCGGTGGTGGGGCGTGTCTGTATGGATCAGTTGATGGTAGATGTTGGTCATATCCCAGGTGTGCAGCAGGGAGATGAGGTTGTACTGCTGGGCAGCCAGGGGGCGGAAGAGATTCCAGTTGATGAACTGGCAGGTTACCTGGGGACCATAAACTATGAAGTGTTGTGTATGATCAGTGAGCGGGTACCCCGGATTTATCTTAACGGAGGGGAAGATTAATGGTTAGTGGTTGGTGGTTAGTCTTTGGCCCCGGGCTTTTTGGATGGTGAGAGCATTTGTGTGAAATACATTCGTATAGTGATGAGGTAACAGAAGCTGTAGGCCGGGAATTAGGAAAACTTCTTGGGCCTGGTGATTTTGTTTCCCTTATTGGTAATCTGGGGGCGGGAAAAACCACTTTGGTGCGCGGGATTGCCTCTGGATTAGCGGTCATGGATACTGTCTCCAGTCCAAGTTTTTTGATCATTCAGGAGTATCGGGGAAGGTATCCGGTTTTTCATGGCGATTTTTACCGATTGGGATCTTACCAGGAGTTAGAGGACATTGGTTGGGACGAGTACTTTCGAAGGGAAGGCATTATACTTGTTGAATGGGGCAATCTGATTCCCGAGGCCATCCCTGAAGATTACCTGGAAGTAGAGATTCAACAGCCAGGTTCGGTAACCGAGCGTCTTCTTAAATTTATTCCATACGGTAAACACTATCGATCAGTTGTGGAGGAGTTGGCAAGAAAATGCGAGTCTTGGGGATAGAAACATCCACACCGGTAGTATCTGTGGCTGTTGCCGCGGACAGTCAGGTTTTAGGGGAATTCTCTCTGACCACAAAACGGGGACATATGGAGCATCTGCTTCCCCTAATAGATCAACTGTTGGATGGGCTGGGGATTGCAGTTGATGATCTTGATGGTTTTGCAGCCTCTGTGGGTCCTGGCTCTTTTACTTCTCTCAGGGTGGGGCTGGCTACTTGCAAAGCACTGGCCCATTCAGTGAATAAGCCTGTAGCAGATGTGCCCACTTTAGATGTTCTTGCCTGGGAACTGCAGGGAACTTCGGGACTAATTTGCCCTGTTCTCACTGCTCGCCGCAATGAGGTCTATACGGCTGTTTATGTTAGTTCACATAGTGGCATCAAGCGATTGAGCAGTTACCTGGCGCTGAATCCTTTAGGGTTGGCTCAGCGCTTGCAAGGTGAACTGCGCACAAAAATAACTTTTACAGGAGAAGGCGCCAAAAAACACTGGACCTCCTTTCAAGACTGCCTTGAAGATAGGGCATTTTTGGCAGACCCGGCACGGATGCTGCCGCGTGCTGGTCAAACAGCGATCTTGGGAACGGAGATCTTGAGTAGGGAAGGGGGGAAGGAGCCCGGGTCGGTGGAAGCGCTTTATATTAAGTCACCGGCTATTCGGCGCCGGAGCTCAAGATGAAAGAGGTTACTGGTGCTGTTACACTGCGTTTGATGAAAAAAGATGATATCGATCAGGTTCTGCTCATAGAGCAGTGTTCTTTTCCTGCACCTTGGGCTAAAAAAGCCTATCTTGGTGAACTTGAAAACAAGTTTGCCAGGTATTTTGTGATTTTGGATAAGGGGCGGATAATCGGTTATGCCGGGATGTGGATTTTTGCCGGGGAGTCGCATATTACTACAATCGCTGTGCACCCTGATTATCGTTCCCGTGGGTATGGCAGAATGCTGATGATGGCCTTAATAGAGTATTCAAAGGGGCATAATGCTGGCACCATGGTTTTGGAGGTGAGGGAATCCAATATCTCTGCCATCAATCTTTACTCCAGTTTGGGGTTCAAAAGAATTGGATTGCGCAGGAATTATTATATAGAAACCCAAGAGGATGCAATTGTTATGCTGCGGCATCTTAAGCAAGAAAACGAATCAGGGGGGAGGGTATAAAAGGTGGTTGTCAGAGGAGTTGTTGATCGTATTGAAGGTGAAGAGATCATTGTTTTGCTGAGTGATGAAGGGATTGTATTACACTGGCCGCGGCGGTTTCTACCGGATGTTCAAGAAAATGACATCCTTCGTTTTGATGTAAAGATGGAGGTGCCCGCTAAAGAGGCCAGGAAAATGTCGCCAAAAAGCCTTTTGGAACGGCTAGCCTGGCGCCCGGATCAATAATAAATACAAGGTTTGCGCATAATATCAGGGAAAATCTTTATCATCGAGGAGGTGACCCTGGTGGTTGACAGCAAAAACCTTACAGTAGAGCGGGGTAAAAGAAGGGTTAAACGGGTGGCAGACGACTGGTCTGAAGATACCGGCAAAAACCCGGATGATTTGGAGATCTATGATGAAGACGAATAGTTTATTGCTCTAGAGGGAGTTAGGAGAAAATGCCAGGTACTTGGATGCTAGGTATTGAGACGAGTTGTGATGAGACATCTGCAGCTGTTGTCAGGGATGGCAGTTATGTTGCCTCCAATGTTGTTGCTTCTCAAATTGCCATCCACCGGCAGTATGGGGGAGTAGTTCCGGAGGTAGCCTCCCGTCAGCATCTGGAAAAAATAACTTATGTTGTGGAAAAAGCCATTAATGATGCAGGCCTTGGCTTTCATGATCTTGATGGTGTAGCTGTTACAGTGGGGCCAGGTTTAATCGGTGCTCTTCTTGTAGGGGTTGCCGCAGCCAAGGCCTATTCTTATGCTCTAAAAAGACCGCTTGTGCCTATACATCATTTAGAAGCACATCTTTATGCCAATTTTTTAGCCCATCCTGAACTCACCCCTCCTTTAGTTTGCCTGGTGGTCTCTGGTGGCCACACAAGCCTGATTTTTCTGAAAAATCACCTGGAGTACGAAATTCTGGGTGCAACCCGGGATGACGCTGCTGGGGAGGCCTTTGATAAAATTGCCCGTGTTCTCGGGCTTCCCTATCCCGGCGGCCCTGCTCTAGAAGAACTTGCCAGACAGGGGGATCCACAGGCTGTGCATTTCCCTAGAGCCTGGTTAGGGAAAAATAGCCTGGAGTTCAGTTTCAGCGGCCTGAAAACCGCTGTGCTGAATTACTTAAAAAGCAATAGCGAAGAAGAAAATAAACATTTGCTTCCCGACGTGGCAGCAAGTTTTCAGGCAGCAGTTGTTGAGGTGTTGGTAGAGAAAACAATATTGGCTGCAAAACTAGGTGGAGTGCGTGATGTCTGCCTTGCCGGGGGTGTTGCTGCAAACTCCACCTTGCGTGAACTTTTTAAACAGAAGGCAGGCCAGGAGGGTCTCAAGTTTTATTTTCCTGAAAAGAAGTTGTGCACAGATAATGCGGCGATGGTGGCTTGTGCCGGTTATTATCACTACTTGGCCGGAGACTTTGCGTCCCTTAACCAAGAGGCTTGTGCTAACTATCCACTGATTGTTAGTAAATCATAGTAATCTTTTAGTCCTATTTGTTGACATAAAACCATGAGCCCCTGTTAGTTTTGGGGATAACATGGGATAAAATTGGAGCTATCCCAGCTTTATCTGCAAAAACTGTGGATAACGTTGTGGATATGTGGATTAATATTTTCATAATACCATATATTACTATTGGGGCGGTGTCTATGCGACCTATTTTGTTTCAGTTCGGGAACTTGCGTATTTTTAGTTATGGATTATTTATGGCCTTGGGCATTCTTGCGGCAACCATTTGGATGGTGCAGCAGGTTAAAAAGGAGGGGAAGTCACCGGAATTTGTATTTGACAGCGTGCTCATTGGGGTGATAGCTGGTATTATTGGGGCGCGTTTATTTTTTGTCTTTCTCTATGAACCCAGTTATTACTTATCGAATCCCCTGCAGATCTTAAATATTCAGGAGGGGGGACTGGCCTTTTACGGAGGCTTTGTTTTCGGCCTTGCTGCTATTCTCATTTATCTGTATCGTGCACAGATACCGGTTTTCTCCTTTCTGGATTTTGCTGCTCCTGCAACAGCTCTGGGTTACGCCATTGCACGCTTCGGGTGTTTTATGAATGGGTGCTGTTACGGGAAAACGACAACAGTTATGTGGGGGGTTGTTTTCCCTGTTATTGACGGCTTGAAGCGCCATCCGACACAACTTTATTCTGTGGGTGCAGGGCTGTTGATTTTTATCTTTTTGGTTTGGGTAACACGGCGAGGTGTCCATTTTCAGGGACAGGCCTTTTGCCTATTTCTGATTCTTTATGGGATGTCTAGATCGGTGATCGAGCTTTTCCGTGAAAACACTCAGCTTTCAGGTGGTGCCATTGAGGCTTCATTGGCAGCCTTGGGATTGGCTGTTATCGGTGGGCTGCTTTATTTATTTCTATTCAAAAGAAAAAGAGCACAAGCCAAGTAATAAAAAAACCCCCCTGCTTTGGCAGGGGGGTTTTCTTGCTGCTAGATTACTTATAGAAGACGTGGTTCCCAATCCTGCGGACATAGGTAAGCGTTCTAAAGAATTCGGTACTTTGTGCTGTATCTGGATTGCAGAAGTAGACCGCTCCATCCACTGGATCCCAACCATCAAGAGCAGCATCCGCAGCACGAATGGCTGAGGACACCGGGGGAAGATTAATAGTACCGTTTTGTACCGGTTCGAACTGCCAGGGTTCGTAGATAACATCCCTGAGATTGTTGGGGAACCGGTAGTCAGTTATCCTGTTAAGGATCACTGCTCCTACGGCTACCTGCCCTTCAAAGATCTCGCCTGCAGCTTCGGCGCTGATAATCTGGGCAAGCAGGTATCTGTCTTCTGTGCCATAGTTCCCGCGTGAGGGGGTTGTGGAACTGTTGCCTGGTACCTGCAGCACCTGACCTGGGTAGATCACCGTACTGGACAGGTTGTTCTGCGACATAATTGTCTCGACTGTTGTTCCGTAAGCCCTCGAAATCAGGTAGAGTGTGTCTCCTGGTTGGACTATGTACTGCTGTGTTCCAACAGCCTGTCCACTCCCTGACACCACGAGCACCTGTCCTGGGTAGATCACCGTACTGGAGAGATTGTTCTGTGACATAATTGTCTCGACTGTTGTTCCATAAGCCCTCGAAATCAGGTAGAGTGTGTCTCCTGGTTGGACTGTGTATTGTTGTGTGGCATCGGTAGGAGCTGTACTGCTCGGTGGAGCTTGTCCACTGCCTGGTATCAGCAGCACCTGCCCTGGGTAGATCACCGTGCTGGACAGATTGTTCTGCGACATAACTGCATCGACTGTTGTACCGTAAGCTTTCGAGATCAGGTAAAGTGTATCACCTGGTTGGACTGTATACTGCTGTGTTGAACCGGGAGTTTGTCCACTGTCCGGTAATTGCAGTACATCGCCCGGGTAGATCATTGTGGAGTTGAGGTTGTTCAGCGATGTGATAGTGTCGACTGTTGTGCCATGGTTTACGGCGATTTTGTAAAGGGTATCGCCGGGTTTAACTGCATATCCTGCTGCATAGCTGTTTCCACTGAAAGCTAGGATCCCAACTAACAACCCCACAATGACCAGGTAAAACTTGCGCAATGCTCTTCCTCCTTTCGCTGCCTCCGGGGTAAGCTGATGGGTTCGGTCGAAAGGTTCGCCCTACGTTTCCGTTCTCCCCCAGTCCGGAAAGCGATTCACCCCTGGTACACTTAAAATCAGTGTACTGAATTGGTTCCCCCGTACCGCATGTTTGGGACTAATGTGCGGATTCGGCAGATTCTTTAATTTTAGGCAATTATGGCATTGATGAGCTGTCAAATCAAGCGGTAATATCAACCAACTAGCTAAGTGGTTATTAATAATAAGCTTTGTCTGTGGAAATACTTCAAGGTTTTTTTCATCATTACAGGAGGTTTTTTCAGTTTGCTGTCGAATAGAATTCCTAGAGATATCATACAGAAATCATCTTCCTTTTAGACGCTCTCAAATCGAAACCTCAATCAAACTACCATTCTCATTCTTTATTCCCAATGTCAGTTATCATGGTAATTCCCTGCTGTCGGGGCAAAGTGTCCCTGATAACAGGATATTCTATGTAATACATGTAATAAAGGAAGGGAGGGGGATTGGATGCCTGAAGCTGGCTGTGCACAACCTGCTGAAGATGTCCAGATGGAAAAGGAATTACAAGATCTTTTTGCAAAATGGCGTGGTGTAAAGGGGTCTTTGATTCCAATACTGCAGGGAGCACAGGAAATTTACGGATATCTGCCCAAAGAGGTGCTCCTGCAGATTGCGCGTGAGTTAAAGTTGCCGCCAAGCCGTGTTTTTGGTGTGGTTACTTTCTACGCGCAGTTCCATTTGGAGCCTCGTGGGCGCAATATTGTCAGAGTTTGTCTTGGTACAGCTTGCCACGTTCGTGGAGCCTCGAAGGTTTATGAGAGGCTACAGGATGAGATCGGTGTCGGCGATGGTGAAACAACCGAAGACTTACGTTTCACTTTAGAAACTGTTGCCTGCCTGGGATGTTGTGGCTTATCTCCTGTCGTCATGATCAATGATGACACTCATGGCCGCTTAGAACCGGAGAATTTGAAAGGTATAGTCGATCAATATGAGTAAAGTAACCCTTTAATTAGAAGGAAGGGAGGTGAATTCACCAGGTTCTGCCGCGCTAGTAAAGCAGGGCAGCGGCCTTGTGCCGGTTGAGGCCCGGTGAAAGACATGAAATTAACCAACAGAGAGGAATTAAAGAAGTACCGTGAGGAAGCCCAAAAGGAGATTTCGGCTCGTAATGCAGAGGAGATCAGAGTCATAGTCGGGATGGGAACTTGTGGTATTGCTGCGGGAGCACGTGATTTTATGACTGCTGTTCTTGAAGAGGTTAATAATCGCAATCTACAGGTTACTGTTACTCAGACTGGCTGCATAGGGATGTGTGAACAGGAGCCTCTAGTAGATGTTCAGCGTCCCGGTGAAGAACGTGTTACCTACGGTAAGGTTAAGCCATCTGATGCAGCAAGGATCATTGTGGGCCATGTTATGCACGGCAACATTGTTGAGGATCTTGTAATTGCTCGGTTTGAGGAAGTATGAGTAAAATTCATATGGAAGGAGGGGATCGAGGTTGCAGTTAGTCAGAGCGCATGTTCTGGTTTGCGGGGGCAAAAATTGTACTGCATCGGGTTCTGAGCAGGTAAGGGAAGCCTTCGCTAAGGAACTCGAAAAAAAGAAGCTCGATCAAGAAATAAGGCTTGTTGAAACTGACTGTCACGGTTTCTGTGAAATGGGTCCTCTGGTTATAGTGTATCCTGAAGGTACTTTCTATGTTAGAGTAACAGCGGAAGATGTACCTGTCATTATTGAAGAACACCTAGTAAAGGGCAGGCCTGTGGATCGCCTGTTGTATAAAGCACCTGTTAAGGAAGATGAAATTCCGAAATATAAGGAACTCGATTTTTATAGAAAGCAGCACCGTGTTGCCTTGCGGAACTGTGGTTCTATTAACCCGGAGAAGATTGAGGAATATATCGCCAGAGGTGGCTACGCATCTTTAGAAAAGGCTATTTATGATTTAACCCCGGAGCAGGTGATTGAAGAGACCAAGACTTCTGGGCTGCGTGGCCGTGGTGGTGGGGGATTTCCAACGGGTTTAAAATGGGAATTTTGCCGTCGTTCACCTGGTGACCTGAAATACCTCATCTGTAATGCTGATGAAGGGGACCCCGGTGCTTTTATGGACCGCAGTATCCTGGAGGGTGACCCACACAGTTTGATTGAGGGTATGGCAATTGCTGCCTATGCTATTGGGTGCAGTGAGGGGTATATCTACTGTCGTGCTGAATACCCACTGGCCATCAAACGTTTAAAAATAGCCATTGCTCAGGCAGAAGAACTTGGTTTGCTGGGGGATAATATTCTGGGAACCGATTTCAGCTTTACCCTGCATATCAAAGAGGGTGCTGGAGCTTTTGTCTGTGGTGAGGAAACCGCTTTAATGGCTTCCATTGAGGGGAAACGAGGAATGCCCCGGGTAAGACCGCCATTCCCGGCTCAAAAAGGGCTTTGGGATAAGCCTTCCAACATCAACAACGTAGAAACCTATGCTAATGTGCCGATGATCATCGGTAAAGGCGCCGACTGGTTTGGCAGTATGGGCACCGAGAAGAGCAAAGGTACAAAGGTTTTTGCTTTGACCGGAAAGGTGAACAACACAGGTCTTGTTGAAGTGCCGATGGGGGTCACCATTCGAGATATTATTTTTGAAATTGGTGGAGGTATCGTAGGGGGCAAAGAGTATAAGGGTGTGCAGATCGGTGGGCCTTCAGGAGGATGTATTCCTGCCAGTCTAATGGACACACCTGTTGACTATGAGTCATTGATTGAGGCTGGGGCGATGATGGGATCCGGTGGTCTGGTTGTCATGGATGAGACAACCTGTATGGTGGATCTATCCCGGTTTTTCCTGAACTTTACCCAGTCTGAATCTTGTGGTAAGTGCACTCCCTGCCGTGAAGGGACAAAGAGAATGCTGGAGATCCTCACCAGGATTTGCGAGGGAGAGGGTGTACCGGAAGATATTGAGACCCTGGAACGATTAGGAAGAGTGATCAAATCAACCGCGCTTTGCGGTTTAGGGAACACTGCTCCGAACCCGGTGCTTTCTACTCTGCGGTATTTCCGTGATGAGTATGAAGCACATATTTATGATAAACGGTGTCCGGCGCATGCCTGCTCAGCCCTGCTTGTCTACACAATAGATGAAGAGAAGTGCAGCGGCTGTGGACGCTGTGCAAGGGCATGTCCGGCGGGAGCAATTACTGGAGAAAAGAAAGAGCCGCATAAGATAGACCCCGAAAAGTGCATCAAGTGTGGCAGCTGCATCGAGTCATGCAAGCGGGGTGCAATTTTGCGCCTGTAGCCATCATCTAAAAAAAGTACTTAGGGGAAAAGGAGTGTGAGAAAAGTGGCTCTCGTCACCGTCACCATTGACGGTCTGACGGTGCAGGTTCCGGAAGGTACATCGGTGTTGGACGCCGCCCGTTCCATTGGGATTAATATCCCCGCCTTGTGCCATGACCCGGACCTGATACCTGTCGGAGCGTGCCGTCTTTGTGTTGTTGAAGTAGAGAATATGCGCAATCTTCCCGCTTCCTGTGTGACGATCTGTACAGAGGGTATGGTGATCAGAACCAATACACCCCAGATCAAAGAAGCCAGAAAGACCATTTTAGAACTACTGGTCGCCAATCATCCCCTGGACTGTCTAACCTGTGAAAAGAGCGGGGATTGCCTGCTGCAAGAGTACTGTTATGAGTATGGTGTAAAATCGGATATTTTCAAGGGTGAACAACATGATTATCCCCTTGAGGATGATAATCCCTTTTACATCAGAGATATGAATAAATGCATCGTCTGTGGACGCTGCATCCGTACCTGTGAAGAGGTCGTGGGGCGAAATATTTTAGATTTCTCTTACCGCGGCTTTAAGACGAAACCAGGGCCTTTTATGGATACCACAATGAGTGCGTCTGACTGTGTTTACTGTGGCAGCTGTGTTACTGTCTGTCCGGTCGGAGCACTTGTAGAAAAGGAAAGGATCGGAAAGGGCCGCCATTGGGAGATCGAAAAGGTAAAAACCGTTTGTCCGTACTGCGGTACAGGTTGTACCATCGACCTTAATGTAAAGGATGGTAAGGTCATTGGGGTCACCGGTAATCCTGATGGGGATGTTAATGGCCGTTTCCTCTGTGTCAAAGGCCGTTTCGGATATGAGTTTATCGATAGTGATCAACGATTGAAAAAACCGCTGATCAAAAAAGATGGAGAATTCGTAGAAGCAAGCTGGGATGAGGCAACTAGTCTTGTGGCTTCCAAGCTGCAAGAGAACAAAGAGAAGAACGGTCCAGACAGCACTGCTGTCCTCAGTTCTGCTCGCTGTACCAACGAAGAAAATTACCTTTTAAGCAAGTTTACCAGAGCAGTGATCGGCACAAATAACATCGATCACTGTGCCCGCCTCTGACATGCTCCCACAGTCGCCGGTCTGGCGGCAGCGTTTGGGAGTGGAGCGATGACCAATTCCATCAATGAGATCAGTGACGCTGATTTCATCTTAGCCTGCGGGACCAACACAGCGGACTGCCACCCGGTAATCAGCTACAAGATAAATAAGGCTGTTCTAAACGGTGCTCAGTTGGTTGTGGTGGACCCACGTACAACAGACTTTGCCGAGATGGCATCAGAACATGTCCAGTTGAAGCCTGGTACTGATATTGCCTTGTTCAATGGGATGGCTAATGTAATAATCAACGAAAATCTCTGGAATAAAGAATTTGTAACCAATCGCACCGAAAATTTTGAGGCTTTGAAGGAAACAGCAGCGAAATATACACCTGAGTATGTAGAGGAGATTACCGGGGTGTCGGCGGATAGGATCAAGGCAGTTGCCAGAGCCTATGCCGGAGCAGAGAAAGGTACCATCCTCTATACCATGGGTATAACACAGCATACCACTGGAACCCATAATGTATTTGCAGTAGCTAACCTGTCCATGCTCTGCGCATTATGGGTTCCAGTGGTATGCTGTGTTATACCCATGGTATAGAGGATGGTACCTTTCTCTGCTCCGGCATAGGCTCTGGCAACTGCCTTGATCCTATCC
>DUMY01000046.1 GCA_012839645.1 Syntrophomonadaceae bacterium | reverse complement strand
GGTATGATGGTGGAGGGAGAAGGATTCGAACCTTCGAAGGCTGCGCCGGCAGATTTACAGTCTGCTCCCTTTGACCACTCGGGTATCCCTCCACATTTCTTACTATGGAGCCGACGAAGGGACTCGAACCCTTAAACCTGCTGATTACAAATCAGCCGCTCTGCCAGTTGAGCTACGTCGGCTCGTTTTTTTATGACAAAGACTATTATACAGAGGAATTCTAATAAAATCAAGGGGTATTAATGTTCACGTTTTTCCAAATATCTCTCTAGTTTGCGTTTTACTCTCTGTAATGCATTATCTATGGACTTGACGTGCCTGCCCAACTCAAGAGCCATTTCCTGGTATGATTTTCCTTCTAAATAGGACATCAAAACCTGCCACTCCAGAGCACTGAGGATTTCGCGCATCTTATCCTCAATGTCATCAAACTCCTCTTTGCTGATGATTAACTCTTCGGGGTCGCTGACCTTTGTTCCGGATATTACATCTAACAGTGTCCGGTCGGAATCTTCGTCATAAATGGGCTTGTTTAACGACACATAGGAATTCAACGGTATGTGCTTTTGTCGTGTCGCTGTCTTGATCGCTGTAATAATCTGCCTGGTAATGCAGAGTTCTGCAAAGGCCCTAAACGAAGACAGCTTGTCACCCCGATAATCACGTATTGCCTTATAGAGACCAATCATCCCCTCCTGGATGATATCCTCACGGTCAGCACCTATTAAAAAATAAGATCGTGCCTTCGCCCGTACAAAATTTTTGTACTTGTTGATCAGGTGCTCAAGAGCTACTTCACGCCCGCATTTTGCCAGTTCTACTATATCTTCGTCAGTCATAGATTGAAATGTTTTACAGGGCTCCTGGCTCGTGAGGGTAGACATTAAACACATCGCCTCCTAAATATTTATTATTAGGTGTTTCCTTTTATTATTGTGCTGTAAAAGGAAATGTGTTTAACTAGGATTCCTTCTGCAAATATAGTACGCAACCAAGTTAAACTGCTATAACTCAAGCCGAGGAACAAAACCTTGTCCACTGTACTATCATAATGGAATGAGACACAAAAGTGAAGTTATTTTTTTTGGTAAGGGGTTTTCTGAAAGGTTCGAAATGTTTTGGCTTGTCCGCAGCACACCAACAATTATATATAGAAGCCAAAACAAAGTCAAGCTGCAGATCATAGTTGTCGATATATTAAAAAAGAAAATACAAAACGTCTATTATTTGTTTAGATTTTCATTTTTCTGCCTTATCTTATCAACTTCGACTCAGAAATCAGAGAACTTGCGTCTGCGCCAACCTTCCAATATCTTTTTTGTGCTCTCTGAGAGATGCTGGTCAAGCAGTATTCTGTCGTATTTTCCACATAGCCGTCTTTTTTCGATATTTTTTATCTTCTGCATGTCCTGCCGAAGCTCCTGAGGGGTAACCCGAAAGGCGCCTTGTGCGGATATTATCCGCTGCTCCATCCAGTCATAGGTAGTTACAAAAAGCGGCATTCTTTTTTCATCTTTAGATGCCAAACGGTGTTGTACTGCATAGCGCTCAATCCAGTTGTCTGCAGTTTCCCCTTCTTTGGTATAAATCACTTGAACACCCTGGTTATTCTCGTGGTGTTCCACTCCCCCCTGGACATAATGGGCATCATATACCACAATCACCTGGATACCGCAGAGAGCCTGAAACTCTGATAAATCAGCAGCCAACTGATCCCGTGCATGGGAGAGGTCTTGCTCTTTCAGCTCTGACAGCTCTGGCCAATTGTTGATTACATTATATCCATCTACCAGCAGGATGCCATCCAATGTCTCATCCTCCCCTGCGCCCCTTTTTTGCTGCTTGTAGCCTCTGGCGCAGGACCTCAAAAACGAGAATGGAACCTGCTGTTGCGGCATTAAGCGATGCAATCTTTCCTTTCATAGGGATACGTACCAGAAAATCACAGGTTTTCGTCAGCCGCCCTAATCCCTTGTCTTCCCCACCAATAACCAGTGCAAGAGGGCCGGTCAGATCTGCCTGATAATACAGAAGCTCTCCGGTCATATCCGCCCCAGCCACCCAGAACCCCTCTTTTTTCAAGCGATTCAAGGTTTGGGATATGTTCCCAACCCTGCTGACAGGCATATGCTCCAGAGCACCGGCCGAGACATTCTCTACAGTCCCAGTCAAGGGGGCCGCCCTGTGTCTGGGAATGATCAACCCGTGCACACCTGCCGCTTCAGCACTGCGAATTATCGCGCCCAGGTTCTGGGGATCCTCCCACCCAGCAAGAACCACCACAAGAGGGTCTTCACCAAGGGCCGCTGCCTGAGCTAAAATGTCATCTACGGGAACATATTTTTTCGGACTGAGTGAAGCGGCAACACCCTGGTGGTTGGCTCCTTGGGTTAAACGGTTGAGAACGCTACGCGGTACATACTGTACAGGAATGCCCTCTCTTTGTGCCCTGGAGATAAGATCACCCAAACCGCCGCGGCTGCCACGGGCTATCAAGATCTTGTTACAGGGACGCCCTGCCCGTAGTGCCTCCATTACAGGATTGCGTCCCCAGATTGTCTCCTCATCCATTATTTGTCACCTCCCGGCAGCGCACCTCCGGTGCTCTACCACAGGAAGCTTCACCCTCCCAGCAAATGCCCTCTATCTCGCAGGAGGGACCTGCTAAGGCAAAAAGTGTGGGCGCTACCTGGCGCACCAGCTCCCGCATCCTCGAAGCCAGCTCCCGAATTTCCCACTGAGCACGGTGGCAGCAGCGCATCCGGAAAAAGTTATATAGAGAGCGGGCATTCATAGTACAAACAAGCTTTGTTTCCACAGCATTAGGAAGAAGATAGCGGGCATCCTCCCGGGGAACAATCTCAGCCAGCTTCCCATACGCCTCCTGTAAATCCTCCATCACCCGGTTGAATACGGCTACAGCATTCGCGTCCGCGGCGATAGAAGGGGGGGTGATATAGGAAAAATTAGTTTCATTCACATAACGCTGTGACTTCTGAGAATAAGAAGCGATCCGGTGCCGCACCAATTGGTGAGAAAGAGAGCGGCTCACTCCTTCGATGGCAAAGGTAAAACTGGCATGTTCTACAGGAGAGAGGTGTCCCATGGAAATCAGTTTCTTAATCAAAGAGTCTACCTCTTCCCTGCTCAGATCCTGTTTTAAATCAAGGGCACCCCGGTCAGAGTAGCAGATCCGCGCCGCGGCAGCAACCGCTGCCTCCGGATCCGGGGTATAGGTGATTAGCTCAACTTTCATGTTTAAAACCTTCTTATCATATAGAAATAGTAGATCCTTAATATTCCGACTTACTTTGCAGCATTTATTTTAATGATAACCTTTTAGCATATAAAAAGCCATACTAATAATGTGATATAAGAACCGGTGACAGCCGCTGTCCTGCCACAATTATTCACACAAGCCTCCAGCGGGTACCCCGGGGAGTATCCTCCAGAATAACCCCTTCTTTTTTCAGGGCATCTCGCAGTTGGTCGGACAGCTGGAAATCCTTCCGTGCCCTTGCCTCCTGGCGTACCTTGATCAGAATGTCCAGCATCTCCTGGGGTTCCTGAGGAAGTGAAGGTGGGAGTAGATCCCCTCTGTCTTTCAGAGAGAGAGCGATCTCCCTAATCCCTTCTAGATACTCCGGTCCTAACTCTCGTTTTTCCCCGGGGAGAAGGCCAAGTGTATCCAATAGATTATGATAGCACTGTCGCACCTGTATCAACACATGGATTACTGCAGGTGTGGGAACAAAATCTTTATTATTGATAAAAGCGTTTATTTCCCGTCCCATATCATACAGAGCTGCCAACCCTAAAGCTGTGTTAAAATCATCATCCATAGCTTTCTCAAATTTAGCCACATAGGAGGCTATACGATCGCGAAAAGCCTCTGCCTCCTTGGAAAGCCTTCCCACAGCTGCATCCTGTTTGCCATCAGTGATGCTGTCCAGCAGTTCCAAGGTGTTGGCCAACCTGTTATAGCTTTTCCTAGCGGACTTCAAACTCCCGGGGCCATAATCCAGGGGGCTGCTGTAGTGAATGGAAAGCAGGAAAAAGCGCAGGATTTCAGGAGCCCACTCTTGAAGCAGATCCCTCACTATAAAGAAATTGCCCAGGGATTTGGACATCTTTTCCTGATCGACCGTAACAAACCCGTTGTGTATCCAGTAGCGGGCAAAGGGTGCGGAACCTGTATAGGCCTCCGCCTGGGCGATCTCATTTTCATGGTGGGGGAAGATGAGATCACTGCCACCGCCGTGAATATCAAAACTGAATCCCAGATACTTGATGGACATCGCGGAGCATTCCAGGTGCCAGCCCGGTCGTCCCATTCCCCAGGGACTCTCCCAGGCAGGTTCTCCTGGCTTTGCTGCCTTCCAGAGTACAAAATCCAACGGGTCACGCTTACGTTCATCTACACCTATCCGTGCACCGGCCATCATCTCCTCTAAACTACGGCCGGACAGCTTCCCATAGCCCCTAAAGTTTCTCACGGAGAAATAAACATCCCCGCCTTCCTCATAGGCGACCCCTTTCTCATAAAGCTTCTTGACCATCTCCAGCATCTCAGGGATATGCTCACTGGCCCGGGGATGAACATCCGCCCTCTTCACCCTGAGAGCATCCGCGTCCCTGAAGTACTCACCGATATACTTGTCAGCGAGGTCAAGGGGATCCATATTCTCCTCCTTGGCACGGTTGATAATCTTGTCATCAATATCGGTAAAGTTCTGAATATAAGTGACGCGGTACCCCTTGTATTCCAAGTATCTCCTGATAGTATCAAAGATCACCAGTGGGCGAGCATTCCCCAGGTGAATATAGTTGTATGTGGTGGGGCCGCAAGTATAGATCTTCATCTGCTGCGGCACCTTGGACAGCAGTTGCTCTTTGTGTTTAGATAATGTGTTGTAGACTTTCAGGCCCATCAATTTTTGCCTCCAGTTCAGCAATCTGTTTTTCCAAATGAACAATTCTTTCCTGTAAGGTCACCATCATCTCCCCTACCGGATCAGGCAGGAGATTGTGTCTCAGGTCAATGCCGTCATCAGCGATATCCCGTACTCTACGGCCATCTCGTTTGACAACCTTTCCCGGTACCCCTACAACTGTGCAGTTGTCAGGCACCTCCCGGAGCACAACAGACCCAGCACCGATCTTAACATTATTGCCTATTTTCTGGGACCCCAGGACCTTGGCTCCGGTGCTGACCACCACATTGCTGCCGAGAGTGGGATGGCGCTTTCCCTTTTCCTTGCCAGTTCCCCCCAGGGTCACCCCCTGGTAAATGGTCACATTATCGCCGATTTCAGTGGTCTCCCCGATGACTACTCCGGTACCGTGGTCGATAAACAGTCCCTCCCCTATTTTTGCCCCGGGGTGAATTTCAATCCCTGTTAGAAACCTGCTGAATTGAGAAATCATCCTGGGTATTAACACCATCCCCCTTTGATAGAACCAGTGGGCAACTCTATGCATGAGGATGGCATGAAAACCCGGGTAACAGAAGATAACCTCCGCAACGCTCTTTGCCGCGGGATCCCGCTCAAAAATAACCTGGATATCCTTCTTGATTCGCCCGAACAATCCCATCCAAATTCCCTCCCTTATTATTTAACTTATTGTTTAATATATAAAAAATCCTTTCGCCTCATCAGAGACGAAAGGATTACTCTCGTGGTTCCACTCTGCTTCGGGTTATTAAAAACCCCTCAAGCCTGGGTTGTAACGGTCCTCCACCGGTGGCGCCTACTTTACTTTCGACACCACGACTCCCGGGCGCACTTTCACTGCCACTCCGCCAGAACCGCTTTCAGCCGGTGACGGTTCCTCTCTTTTGCTTCGCCAGCAGCTACTCTTCCCGATCTTTGTCTTTCTGACCATTCATTTGTGGCTCATTATACTGAATGGACTGCCAGGTGTCAAGCTGAATTTAGATGGAAAACGGTTTGCCCTAAATAGTGGGTAAGGCTATCCTTGCCTGCATAGCTGGCATAATGAAGCGGAGACAGTTTGTCTGTTGCTTCTCAGTTGGCTTGTGCTTTTTGAGCAGCTGCAGCTTCCAAAATCAACAGCCTCTTCTTCTTGGTAACACCCATCCAGTAAAGGGTGATGAAGAAACCGACCACCAACAGTACGGCCAACACCCCGAAGAAGTATTTGTAACCCAGGGCACCGGGGAATTTATCCAGCAGACGCCCAGCCAGCATAGGAACAAGAACTTCAGGGAAATACCCAAAGGTAGAAATAACCCCGATAGCTGTTCCTGATATAGCCAATGGGATGTCCCCTTCTTCCAACAAGGCATAATGCAGGCCCTGAACCACATACATGGCAAGATAGTAGACCACCAAGTTAATAACCAGGATATAAATCAAACCTCTACTGGCCGGTATAAATACAAGGCCAAGCACCCCAGCCAGCAGGAGTATGAAACCATACAATATTATCTTGGAGGAACCTACTTTATCCCCCAAAAACCCAGCACCGATAGCCGCTACAGGACGCACATAGGAAGCCATAATAGCCATGATCGCACCTAAAACAACACTGCCCCCCCAAACTTGGGTGGTGAATGGTGCAATATACTGGTGGGCAATGATGGCTGCGTACGAACAAAAAATAATTAAGGCGATCAGCCAGACCTTCGGCATTTTGATAACTGTAACAATATCCTGCAAACTGCTGCCTGTTCTGACATTATCATTATCATCCTTGAAAACGAACCAGGAGACAATACCAATTAAGATAACCAAAATGGAATAGAAGTAAATAACAGCATTCAAAGCTTTGATACCACTGCCCATCTTGGCAAATACAGCAAGAGCAATAGACATAATGATCGCATAGGTGATGCCCCTGCCACCTTCAAGGAAACCGAAAGCTTTGCCCTGCTCAGACATGGCAGCCAACTGCCGGGTTGCCTTGATAAATGCCGCCCAGAATGTGAGAATGGTGGTTATTCCCCAGTAAACATGGAGCAGCAGTACCATATTATATGAAGGATAGGTAGCCAGATAAAATCCGCCAAGTCCTGTCAGCACAAAGGAAATGGTCAATAGTTTTCTTGCGGATACACGGTCAGCCAACCATCCCCCGAAGAAATAACAAATAATACAGGTCGTCCCATATACACCGGCCATATTCCCAATTTGGGTGTTATTGAAATTCAAGGCCTCCATGAGCGGGATATAGTAATAACCTCTCAGGTACGGCAACATGTAAATAAGGGCACCGCCAGTCATCAAAATAATCAACATAAACATATTCTTCCACAGACTGGCTTCTCTTCTCTCGGACATGTGTTCACTCCTCCCCCATGATGAATTTCTTATTTTTTGACATCAAGCAAACCCTTTTTATATGCTTTCAAGTAAGACAGACAGAAGTTATCTCTTCCCTGAAGCGCCTCTGCAGCCAGGATACTCGTCATCATTTTCCCGTTTCTAGTATCGCAGAGCAGTGCATCCAGGCCTCTTTCCACAGCAAACGCTGCAAATACTAAATTAAACCAAACTCTACCCGGCAGACCAAAACCAACATTGGAAACCGGCAGTATTGTTTTAACTTCAGGTAATTCCTTTTTGATCAACTCCAGGGTTTTCAGGGTTACAACACCGGCACCGCTGTCAGTAGCCACACTCATCACAATGGGGTCCAGGTAAATATCCTCTTTTTTTAATCCTGCTTTTTCCAGTTCGCCAACAACAGATCTACCAATGGCAAAGCGCTCCTCGGGATCAGCTGGAATACCGTTATTACCCATGCACAGTACAATCACCTTACAAGGGGACGATGATACCACCGGAAGCATGGCTTCCAACTTCTGTTGTTCACCAGAAATAGAATTGATCATCGGGGTTCCCTTATGAACCTTCATAGCAGCCTCCAGAGCCTTCGAATCAGAGCTGTCCAGACAGAGGGTTATGTCCATGTTTTTTTGGAGCAGTTCAACAAGCCAGACCAGATCCTCAGCCTCTTGGTCAAGCCCTGTACCTGCATTAGCATCAAGCAGATCACTGCCGGTTTCCACTTGAGCCTTGGCAAGATTCAGGATAAACTCTTCATCCTTGTCGATGATTGCCTGTTTGACAGACTTGATTGTGGCATTGATCGATTCACCGATATAAAGCATTATCCATCCTCCAGTTCTTTCTTATTGTATAAACGGTTTCCCTGGGTTTCAGGAAAACCGATTACTAAAATTAATTACCCATAAAGCCCCTTGCTAACGCTACAGCACCGGCTGCATCGGAAGCATAACCGTCAGCGCCAACATCATCAGCAAACTCCTGGGTTACAGGGGCACCACCGATCATAATCTTCACCTGTTCCCGCAAACCTGCTTCCTTTAGAGCTGCAATAACTGTTTTGATGGAAGGCATAGTATTGGTCAACAGGGATGATAACCCAAGAATCTGCGGGTTCTTTTCCTTTACTGCTTTTACGAAATCTTCTGTAGCAACATCGATCCCTACATCATAAACTTCAAAACCCGCACCTTCCAGCATCATGGTCACCAGGTTCTTGCCGATATCATGGATATCACCCTCAACGGTCCCGACAATAACTGTTCCCGCTGACTCGTTGGAATCACCCACCAGGTGGGATTTCAAATATTCGACACCGGCCTTCATGGTCAAAGCCGCAGCCAACATCTCCGGCAGAAAGAAATCCCCTGATTCGAACTGCTCACCTACCACATCCATGCCATTGATTAAACCGTCTTTGAGGATAACAGCGGGGTCGGTCCCAGCGTCAAGCTCCTTTTTGATCATGTCTTCCACATTGTCCATATCTGCCTCTACAACACATGCTACTAATTGCTCTAATCCCATTCTCCTCATCCTTTCTCATGTGTTTGTTCAGGTTTTTCCCTATTTAACCAGTTCTTTTGTTGCCTCCGCCATAATCTCATTGACCTCTTTTTCCAGATCATCCGGCAGCGGCACGATCTCATCTTTTTCAATTAACTCTCTGACACGCTCTCTGGCTACAGTCTGGATATCCTTGCTGCCATCCTTAACCCAGTCACTCCATACAGAGTTAAAGCCCAGGTCGGGCTTAAATAATTCACCACTCCTGAGGTGTTTAATCGTGTGTGGATGAGCCAGGATCATGCTCCCCTCAATAGCACTGTGGAGAACATCAAGTCCCAAGGTATCATCATTAACAGTTATTCCATCAAGGACCCTCTTCATCAAGGAAAAGATCTCACTGTCGATGACCAACGCCTCATAGGAGGCGACCATTAAGCTGGCCATGGAGCCGAAGCCGGAAATCCAGGATGCTCCCGCAAGGGCAGGCACCAGTCCATTGATCGCCTTCTCATAACCACTCTGCACATCATAAGTGCAGGATGTATTGCAGAGTCCAAAAACATCGGACAGGAACCCGTTATAGGCAGCCATCTGTGCCGCCGCAGCGCTGGCCAGCCCGGTCTCAGGCAGTCCCATAATGGTGCAGCCGGTCTTCATATTGGCATAGAACAACCGCGACCCATAAAACAGTGGTGTTTCCGGATTAATCACATAGCATACAGTAGCGAAAGCGATCATCTCGGCATTGACCTGGGCCAGTCCACCTGCAAGGGTCAAGGGGCCTGTCATTCCACCCACCGGAGCGCTTAGAATTGAAGTGGCAATACCGGCGCTGATGATCTCCTTCATGGTATCGGTAATAACCTGCGGTATGTGCAGCGGCGATTCAGGTGAAATACACACATTCCCCATAGGATTTTTGATCTCATCCTTGTAGCTCTCCTCGAAAGCTTTAAAAAGACTGGCAATAAATTTGGCCTCACCCGGGGAAGAAATACCAGGGCTGTAAATGGGCTTCTTAGAGTATCTGAACATCAACTCGACCTGTTTTACTTGGTTGATCTGTGAAGGGACATCATCGGGATACACCAAAGCACAGGGGAACTCCGGGTATTCCAGCTGGTTGATCAAGCGCATGCTGGCAATGAAATCCTCGGTCAGAGGCCGCCTTTTTGCGCCGGTCTCCAGGTCGATAATATCCGGAAGCCCTCCGGCTGTATGGGTTACTGTAGTATCCGGGTTCATCTCCACCGTATAACCGGTGCGGCTGGTAAATGTAAGATGGTTATGTTTCTTAACGTTCTCCACCACTTTTTCCACAACATCAGCAGGGATTTTGACCCTATCCCCTTCAACCGAACACCCTAGATCCACCAAATCATTTCTTAAATCCTCATCATCAATCTTGGCCCCAAATTCCTGCAGGATCTTGAGGCTTGTCTCATGAATCCGCTGAACCTCTTCATCGCTGAGAACCTTTAAAATACTCCTTGCCAATTACAATCATCTCCTTAGTCAGTTAATAGCTGCCATGAAAATAGAGGTTGGAAGCCAGATGTCGGAGGTCAGAAGTTGTGAAAAATCTGCTTCCGCCAGTTCCTCAACACTAAGACTTCGCCCCCTGTTTTCCAATACCAGTGCGATTAAAATAGCAAACTAGAGATCCTTCACCCCCTCTTTATGATCGCAGCAAGCTGCCGCATCATTTAAATCTCTCTGCTCCATCCATTCCTTCGCCCAATTAATAAACGAAATTGCCAGCAGTAAAAAGATGAGCAGAACCGGGATGGCAAAAACTACTGCTGATGTTTGGATGACATTCAACCCACCAATCTTCAACAGAACCAAGGTCATGCTGCCCATCACCAGCGCCCACAACAACCTGTGCCATCGGGCTGGTTGTTGGGTACCTGTTAACTCTTTGGAAGCAATAGATGCTAGAACATAAGTTGCAGAATCAAGAGAAGTAGCTAAAAATATGAAAGCTAGTATTGTGAAGATAGGAATAATCAACCAGGCAGCGGGAAATGAATTCAAGATAGCTACAACAGCCTGTGGTCCCCCACTATCCTGCAAAATTTTAGTTACAGGAACAATATGGTTCAGTTCTAAATGGAGCCCATAGCCACCGAAGATTCCAAACCAGATCCAGCAGCCCAAGGGTCCCAAAGCCATTTCCGCAAAAATTATCTCCCTTACGGTGCGCCCCCTGGAGACCCTTGCAACAAACAGACCCATAAAGGGTGCCGATGTAAACCACCAAGCCCAGTAAAAGACTGTCCAAGCCTGCGGAAAACCGCTCTTGGCAATTGGATCCGTCCACAAACTCATACGAATAACATTTTGCAGCAGCAGTCCCAAGCTGTTAGCGGTATTATTAAGAAGGAAGGATGTGGGACCCACCAAGAAAGCAAATCCTGCAAGCCCGATGGCCAGGTAGACGTTGATATTGGCCAGCCACTTGATCCCCTTGTAAAGCCCCAAATAGGCACTGCCGCTGAATAAAGCAATCCAAAGAACGATGATCACTACATCCAAGTTAAAGGTCCGCGGAATAGCTAAAATATGGCTCACACATTGGGAAACCATAGGAACACCCAATCCCAGAGATGTAGCCAACCCACCGACCAAACCCCACATGATCGCGATATCAATAATCTTACCCAACCAGCCATCTGCCTTTTCTCCCAGGACACCCTTACAGGCAGTGCTGATTCTCAATGCGGGGTGTTTTAAAATGTAGTAAGAAAATGCGATAGCCAAAGTAGGAATACAGTAAATACTCCACCCGGTAATCCCCCAGTGAAACATGCCATAGGGAATCGCCCACTCTGCAGCCTCTATCGAGTGAGGGGCAAAACCGAAAGGGGGTGAATTCAGGTAGTACATGGGCTCCATAAATGCCCAGAACATAATGCTGGTTCCCATCCCTGCTGTAAACAACAATCCAAACCAGGTTAAATTGCTAAACTCCGGTTTTTCCGCACCAAACCTTAACTTTCCATAACGGCTGAACGCCAACCAAATTAGAAACACTGCAATTCCCAGCACCACAATCTCAAAAAACCAAGCGAACTGATTTGTAATAGTGTGAAGTATCTTGTTGAGGATCGGACCAGCTGAATCTACATTGAGGGCAAGAGGGATAGTAAGTCCGACAAGCACCACCAAGGCAGGAAAGAATATTTTCGGATCAATCTTTACCTTGTTATCGTTTGATTTAATATCATTAGTTTTTTTCACTCAGATACTCACTTCAATGTTTCCATTTTCCAGCAATATCAGCTTCAATGACAATTCTTTGTTGCGCCGCTGTGGGTTTCGCTCAGAGAACAGCTCAGGCGGCGTTGTGCCTCCCTTGTCGCAACACCGCCAGACTGCCTTTCTCATCGACCCCCAAGCAGGCCCTCTATGCTTAAATGCCCCTCTCGTAAAAAAAAGTTTCTTCAAACCCCTCCTGTAGCCCTGTGGATATTTTTTTTATTCAGTAGAGAAAACAGGTGATCCATGTGTAATAATTTGTTCAGAAACAAACGAATCCATCAAAATATTACCTGCCGGTTAACCCCGTTTTCTTATTCTAAAAACGCTAACAGCTGATTTATACAGTAAAAAAGGAGTTTTCCGATCACAGTGCGAATTATTTCACACAGGAAAAAAATAACACATCAACCTGTAGTTTTACAGCAGTAATTGTTGCAATTTCTAAGAAATCATTCCACCAAGCAGATGCCAGAATATATCTAACAATGCAGACAACAGCGAGGGGATAGAAGGACAATGCAAGAATATTCCATGCAAAAGGAGAGCTATATAGAGCAGCTTAATGACAACAAAATGCTCAAGCGTATATTAAACTCTTTTTCAACCATTACCAGGATGAATGTAGCAGTAACAAATACTGACGGCGATTACCTGCTCATCAAAAGAGAGACAGATTTTTGCCAACTGGTAAGATCAACTGCCCAAGGCTTGGAATGCTGCCGAAGCTCCTATGCCCGTGCCGGCATGGAAGCTGAAAAATGGAATGAACCTTATTTTTTTAAGTGTCATGCAGGTTTAATTGCTTGGGCCTGTCCTATTTTGTTGGATGGAAAACATGAAGGGAATTTTATCTGTGGACAGGTTCTGATGTGGAAACCGGATGATTACTACATCCAGGAGATCCTGGAGATTACGAAAAAGTTGGATATTGACAAAGCAGCACTGAAGAAAGCCGCAAAAAAACTGGAGGTTATCTCAGCAGAACATATGCAAGCCGCAGCTGACATCTTATTTGTAACTGCTAACTATTTTGCTCACAGCGGTACATCCACCCTCGACTACCAGCAGCAGCTGCGCATGATCAGTTCTTGGCTCTGGAATGAGAATTATAATAAAAAGGATCAAGAAACAGTAGAACAAGACATTTTAGAGTTAGAAAAAGAATTCTTTAGAGAAATCCGGCTGTCCCAGCAAGAATCATCCAGAGAACTGCTGAAAAACCTGGCTGTCAAGTTCTTCACCCACAGCAGAGGCAAAATAGAAATCATCAAAGGTTTGAGCATAGAATTTATCAGCCTGCTGACGCGTTTTGCCACAGAGTGCGGTACAAATTTTGAAGAATCCATCCGCTACAGTTTCAAGAGGCTCAATGAATTAGAAGAAGCAGATACTGTGGAAAAGGTGATCCTCTGGCTACTCACAACAGGAAACATCTATATCGATCTGCTTACAGAAAAGGATGTAGATCCCCAAGAAACTATAATTAATAATGCCGTTTCTTATATTCGGAGCAACTATCCTTCACAAGGTCTTTCTTTAAAGATAATCGCCGACCACTGCCATATCAGCCCCTCCTATTTGAGCCGGATTTTTAAACAAAAAAAGGGGTATACCATTACACAGCAGGTAAACAGGACACGCATCGAAGAAGCGAGGCATCTGTTACAGGTATCCGATTCTACAATTGAGGAAATAGCAAAAAAGGTAGGTTTCAATGATCGGAGTTATTTTTGTAAGGTTTTTAAAAAACAGGTGGGTTTGAGTCCCAGCGATTATAGAAAGAGGTTTTAGAACTCTAAAGAAGCTTTTTAACCAGATTAACAGTTTCCGGGGCATGGGGACAGTAACCATCGGCACCGATAAACTCCGCAAAATTATCGGATACTGGTCCCCCTCCTACAATTACCTTTAATGACCGACGTAGCCGGTTTTTTTCTAATGTTTCGATGATATTAGCCATTTCCCCCATGGTTGTGGTAAGCAGAGATGAAAGAGCAACCACTTTGGGTTTGTGTTCTACTACAGCTTGCAATATCTCATCTGCGGGCACATCAACCCCCAGATCAATGACATCATAGCCATTTACCTGGAGAAATATTGTAACCAGGCTTTTCCCAATATCATGAATGTCCCCTGCAACAGTGGCACACATAATCTTTTGGGGATGCTTAATAACCTGTGGGGAAAGGTTCTTGATCACCGCAAGACCCGTTTTAATAGGGCGCAGCGCAAAAAGCACATCAGGGATATAAAAATCTGCCCCGCGAAACTCCTCTGCGATACGCTTACTCGCTGGAATAAGTATACTATCCATTATTTCCTGGGAACTTAAGTTGTTTTTGAACCCCAGTTCAATTAGGCATGCTGTCTCCTGGGCATTTCCGTTCATAATTGATGTGTTGAGTTCCTGTAAAATCCTGCTGCGTTTCGGTTTCACCAGTCGTCACCATCTTTATTATTGTTGATAATGCTGCTCAATTCCCGGATTCGGGGTCTTACTGCAGCCGCGGTCAGACGATCATCCAGTCCGGAACATGCAACTTCTAGCTGCATAGCACCTGCTGCCACGATAAGGGCAGCCCTGGATCGAAAAGGTTGAAAATCAGATATAATAATTTGCCGGAGAATGTTTTTGCTCCGGCAAATTCTTTCCGCAATCAGGACTTAAGAGCTGCAAGTCGGCGTTGGATGGCCTCCTTGGTCCTTTCCAGTTCCACTTCCTTCTCCCTTTCCTTCTCCACCACCTCAGGTGGTGCCTTGGCCAGAAACTGCTCATTCGCAAGCTTCTTCTGCACCCGCTTCAGCACCCCATCGATGGTTCGCTCCTCCTTTTGCAGTCGGGCAAGTTCCTTATCTAGGTCCACAAGGCCTGCCAGGGGCATGTAGATTTCAGTTCCCCGTACCACTGCACTCAATGCTTGTTTCGGCTTTGGGTATCCTGGACGAGCAATCTCCAGTTCACAGTTGGCAAGAAGTTCGATATAGGAACTGTATTTGTGCAGCAATTTGCTTTCCTCAGCAGCAGCAACCGCCACACACCTGACGGTTTTGCCCGGGTGAATTTTCATCTCCCCACGCATATTCCTGATCCCATGAATGGCCTCCATCAGGAATTCCATCAGTGCCTCACTTTCCTGGTCGACTTGCTCCGCATCTACACGAGGCCAGGACGTGATCATAATGCTCTCCCCTCTATGGGGCAGGTACTGCCATATCTCCTCGCTCAAGAAGGGCATAAAGGGATGCAAGAGTTCCATTGTATGAATCAGAACATGATGCAGTACAGTTTGAGCGGTAAGTTTACTTTCCGGGCCCTCCTTTTCGTACAGCCTCGGCTTGATCAATTCAATATACCAGTCGCATAACTCATTCCAAATAAACTCATAGAGGATACGTGCAGCCTCACCCAGTTCATAGACATCTAAATTAGCGGTTACAGCCTCAACAGTATTATTAAGCCTGCTCAAGATCCAGCGATCCCCAAGTTCAAGCTGTTCGCGATCATCCAAGTCAACAGCATCTTGCTGGCGAAAATCCTCCAGATTCATCATGGCAAAACGAGAGGCATTCCAGACCTTGTTGGCAAAGTTTCTGGTGCTTTCTACCTTCTCCCAGTAAAAGCGCAGGTCGTTCCCCGGGGTGTTTCCGGTGAGCAGGGTATAGCGCAGGGTATCAGCCCCGTACTTGTCGATGACCTCCAATGGGTCAATACCATTACGCAGAGATTTGCTCATTTTGCGCCCCTTAGCATCCAAAATCAATCCGTGGATGAACACATCCCGGAAGGGTACCTCCTGCATGAATTCAAGCCCCATAAAAATCATCCGCGCCACCCAGAAGAAGATAATATCTCTTCCTGTTACCAGCACAGATGTGGGGTAATAAAAATCCAGTTCTTCTGTTTTTTCAGGCCAACCCATGGTAGAAAAGGGCCATAAAGCAGAACTGAACCAGGTATCTAAGACATCCGGGTCCTGCTCTAATTTAGCACTGCCGCACTTGGTGCACTCCTGTGGATCATCGGATGTACAAATTACTTCACCACACTCCTGGCAGTACCAGACAGGGATACGGTGTCCCCACCACAGCTGGCGGGAAATGCACCAGTCCCTGATGTTTTCCAGCCAGTTGAGGTAGATCTTTGTAAAGCGTTCCGGCACAAAACGGATTCGTCCGTCTCTCACAGCTTGCATGGCGGGTTCCGCCAGGGGCTTCATGCGCACAAACCACTGCTCTGATACCAGTGGCTCAATGGAAGTATGACAGCGGTAGCAGTGGCCAACAGCATGGGAGTAATCCTCCACTTTTTGCAGCAAGCCCAGATCCGAGAGATCCTGTACCACCTGACGACGCGCCTCTTCCCTGGTCATCCCCTCATACTTGCCGGCCTCCGGGGTGAGCACACCGTCCTTTCCGATCACAACAAGCTGTGGAAGTTTGTGACGGAGTCCCATCTCAAAGTCAGCAGGGTCGTGGGCAGGGGTTATCTTCACTGCTCCCGTTCCGAAAGCGGGATCCACTGCCTCATCCGCAACAACCGGGATCTCACGATTCATCAAGGGGAGGATCACCTTTTTACCCACCAGTTCGCTGTAGCGGGTATCTTCAGGGTGAACAGCAACCCCGGTATCTCCCATCATGGTTTCCGGACGGGTTGTGGCCACAGTTATAAAACCAGTGCCCCCATCCGCCGCGGGATAGTTGACATAATACAGTTTAGAATCTTCATCCTCATGTTCCACTTCTATATCTGAAATAGTTGTATGGCATTTAGGGCACCAGTTGATAATATAGCTACCCTTGTAGATCAGTCCCTTCTCATAGAGACACCGGAAAACCTCCCGCACCGCACGGGAACACCCTTCATCCATAGTGAAGCGCTCCCGCTCCCAGTCACAGGATGCACCCAATCTCTTGAGCTGATTGATGATCTCCCCACCGTACTCCTTCTTCCAAGCCCAAACACGTTCCAAAAACTTCTCACGGCCAAGGTCATGTTTGCCCAGGCCTTCTTTGCCCAGATGTTCCTCAACCCGTGCCTGGGTGGCGATACCGGCATGATCTGTGCCCGGCATCCACAGGGTATTGAAGCCCTGCATACGCCGCCACCGTATCAACACATCCTGGATGGTGTTATCCAGGGCATGCCCCAAGTGCAGAGAACCGGTGACATTAGGAGGAGGAATCACAATACAAAAGGGGTCTCCC
>DUMY01000005.1 GCA_012839645.1 Syntrophomonadaceae bacterium | reverse complement strand
CATATCAGTTACATCTGCGTTTGTGGGAACTTTGCTGAATATATGCCCGCTGTGTAATATGAGCTATGACGGAAAACTCATTCCTCGCACGAAGATTCGCGGCAAAAAACGTGTCATCAAAGAGATTATACATAAGATGGAAGTGCATGCGCAAAAAGGCACTGAATATTCCGGCAAGTGCTTTATTTCCAATTCGGCATGCTATGACGATGCACGCAAATTGGCAGACCTAGTCGAGGAAAGATTCCCCCGCCTCAACGGTCCGGTCATGATCAACAGTGTGGGCACTGTAATTGGTTCGCATACGGGACCAGGGACTGTCGCTCTTTTCTTTTTCGGTGACAAGCGCGAAGATTAAGGCATCGCCAGTTCGGTACTCTTCATATCTTAACAGCATTTTAGTTATTATTAAGAAACCGCCTATAGATTGCTGTTTTCCCAAGGGTCTAGCAGGGAGAGGGCTAACAGCGGATGGGGCGAAATTAGGATGGTTTTTGATGATTCACTGCAGATCTTTAATTCCAAAACCGGTTAAGTGAAGGGTATCCCACACTTTAATAGCTATATATAGGTCAACCCGAGTCTCTATAGTGGAAAAATCAATATGCAGTAACTCCTCTATCTTTTTCACCCGATAATCCAGCGTATTTACATGGATGCATAAACAATCTGCTGTACGTTTCCAGTTAATATTGTTATCCAATAAATGCCTTAGTGTATCCAACAATTGAGCATTATTAGCTTTATCATAGTCCAGCAGTTTGCCCAGTGTGCTCAATGTATAATTCTTTAATGTATTAATGTCACAAGAAAAAATGCAGGTGAAAATACCCATTTCGGCAAACTGTTGCACAAATCTTTTCTTGCCCATGAGCCTGGTTAGAGCCATGGCAATACGAGCCTCATTATAACTTCTGTGAAGTTCATCTAATGTATAGGTTTGCCCATAAGCAATAGAAATATCTTGCTCATATATCCTGGCAACAATATCTCTGAATTTATAGCCGTTCGACACAATCTGTTTGGTCCACTCTGGGTCAACCTCCATAGTATCTTCTCTATAACTAGTCGGGAAAATGGCTACAATTGAATTGTTCCAGGAAACGGGGATAATTTCCAGGTCAATCCTCTTGAAATGTTGGGTGGTATAGGAACTAAGCATCTCCCAATCAACGTTACTGTTTGCTTGGTCGGCTTCCATAAGGGCGGCCATATAAGGTTTGTCAAATTGCAGCTTATAGTAAATTGGTTTAAGGTGGTCCCTGATATTGATCTGACTCTTAAAAAACAAATACTCCACTAATTCTTGTTTAAATTTTGACTGGCTTTCTCTTAAACTTTCCAGATTATAAAAATAATATTTTACAGCCAGCCTGGAGCCCTCATCTATAGCTGTAACAGTCTGAGACACCTTTGAATCGGGAAGATTATTGACAATAATATAGGCGGTGCCCCGGTTCTCACCGACGCGCAGGTAGAGGTTTTTTTGATTTGCATCATAGTAATATTCCTGGTCGTTCAATGCGTGAGGAAGTTCTACAAACAAATCATCAAGTTGGGAAGGAGTGCCGGGCTCATCGGGATAGTGGATTCTTCCGATAACATCGGTAAACACTATTGGATATTTAATTGTTTTTCCCAGATGGGCTGCTATGTAGGGGAGTCCTTTTTCCAATAATCCATCTAATAAGCAATGTACATTAGCCGGTGCTTTTTTATGCATGATTATTAAACTCCTTGTGGAAGATAATACAATTGCACTGTAATATTTTGCATAAACACCAATCATATAACAGTATGTACAGACTTATTACAGCAATATATACAATCAGTATGTTTTTTGCAAGCACAGATGTGCCGGTTACCACGAATTTTGTCGAAAATAGATAGCAAGGACAATAATGACCAGTGGAGAAATCCTATAACTTCATAATAAACTCTGCCGCTATACGATCACTTAACCATATCCCTTCTTTCTCTCTATAAAAGTTAATCCCTGCATTATACGCTTCCTGTGCTGAAACCTTTAAAATCACCGGATCTTTTGTTCTGCGCAGTCCTACTTCATAAGCTGATTTTACGTCAAGGGACAGGTGTACATACTGCCTGCCCTGAGGTTTTAATGCAGTCTTTAAAATATCCTTTGCCGCCCTGGGTGTTGTGCCGTGATATAAGAACTTTGGTGGCACTGTAGATTTTTTCTCTATTTTAGATGGTAGGGAATGGCCGTAGGT
>DUMY01000261.1 GCA_012839645.1 Syntrophomonadaceae bacterium | reverse complement strand
GCTTGCTGTCCTAATGCCTCTGTCGTGCCAGACTTCACAGCACGGTAGAGGACATCAAGTAAGCCATAGTCTCCGTCTTGCATCTGCCCCTGTGACCGCCTTACCCCCTGCTGCACAATGCCTTCCAGAAACTGCGGATACTTCTCCAGGTATTCATCAATCTGATCAGCCATCTCTTCACATCCTGGGAAAAGTGGCTGTCCTGTTTCATCAGTAGCAGTCAGAAGCAAGCTAAGTTCATTCTCTATAGCCTGACCTGCAACCTGCTCCTGTTCCTGCGCCTGAAAGTGTTCATATATAGGCGCAAGATACTGTTCCATTAAGTCTGTCACCAACCCATAGACTGTCTGCCCTGGGTTTTGGGCAAATTCCTGCATGAACTGGTTGTCATAATTCTGCCAATCTTCTTCTGTCCATTCTGCTTCCTCTTGCTGCGGTTCCTGCTGCTGTTGGGGCTGTGCCTGTGCCTGTTGGCGCAGTTGTCCCAGTTCGTTGCCCATCTGCCCTAATCTCTGCTGCGCTTCTTGGTATGCTCGTGCAAGATCTTCCTGGCTCTTAAACTTGCCTAGAATAAGCTGTTCCTCTTGCTGCTGATTACTTTCACCTTCATTACCGGCCTGTTCTCCAGGTTGACGGTTTCCTTCTTGCTCGCCTTCCTGGGTTTCGGCCCCTTCTGCCTCTTGTCCGGTATCAGTGAATTCTTCTTCCGGGGAGGGCTGTTCGGGGTTATCGAAAAGTCCCATTTGTAATTCTCCTTTCTAAATGAAAAACGGGCTGTTTGCCCGCTTATTGTTTAATTAAGTTTTTCCCTGGCCTTTCTGGCCTGTTCAATCCTATGTTTCACTTCACTTACCAACATCGCATATGCCTTTAGTTCCGCCTGTAATTCAATGACTTCCGACAGGTCCTGAAACTTCCTGCCCTTCAATGCAGCAGTAACAACCTTTTCCCTACCCTTGATCCAGTTCTCAATATATTCCCAGCCCTCGGTCTGGATCATGTCCTCAAGCTGGGCTCCTATTTTTAGACTATCCAATCACATCACCACCCTTCGGGATCATATCCTGGTGGTTGAAACTGAGGCATCTCTTCCACCTGTCCCTGTTGCGCCACGCTGCCAAAGCCACCTGGTACTGCTTCCTGCTGAGGTGGTATTCCTTCCTGCGGAATCATCTCTTCCGGCAGCATCTCGCCACCAGGAGTACCCATCATCTCCTGCTGCATCTGCTGCATCTGCTCCTGCTCAACTTCTTCCTCAGACTTCAGGAGTTTTTCAACATCTTTCACACCGTATGCGTCAAATACTCTCTTTTTCAGTTCATACTGGCGCACGTCTGGTTCATCCTTCATGAGCGAATACAGCTCAACCATACCCTCACGGAAGGAGAGTTTATCCAGCGTACCCTCGATGTTGCTTCCAGCCGGTATATATTCATACTGTCCTGCCAAGTCCTCTGGTTTCAGACTGTCAAAGGAATAATTCCCTTCCTCATCCTTGGAACGGATCTTCCGCTCATCGTCAATGAACTGCTGATTCAGATGGTCGAAGAAGAAACCTATCCGTTTCAACCCGCAAGCCTCAAACAGCTTAACCTTTGTCTCAAACCTGATTGAAACGGACTTCTCACGGATAACGTTCTCCGTGGCCGTCCTCTTCTCTTCTGCCTGTGCCCCTCTTGCTTCAGCATAGGTGGCCGTGGCTTCCTGGATGTCCTGCTTAATAACGCTCTCTTCCTCAAATGCTCCCTCACCTGGTGGGGTCATTTTCACCTCTTCCAGTGCACCGTCCAAGGAATCAAGCCATACGATGCCGCCAGGACGTGGAACCAAATCAGCAGGGTTAAGCCCGCTGTCCTTCAAGGCTTTCCACATGCCGTATATAGCCATATTATTAGCGTCTACTCTCTGGTTGCGGGTGGTGTTTAATTCTGACTGGAGAAATTCCATAACTTCTACCAGTGACACTCCGTAAAATTCACCATTCAAAGGGTCAAACTG
>DUMY01000045.1 GCA_012839645.1 Syntrophomonadaceae bacterium | reverse complement strand
TCACCTTCCAACAGGATCTGCAGCAGATAAAGCATCTTGTGGAATTTTGCCAGCCACAAGCTGTCCAGCTGTTGAACCCTGTGCCGCTGGATTGGCTGCGGGAACTAAAAGGATCCTTTCCCGAAGTAGACTGGTGGCAGTCGCTTTTCCTGCCCGCTGCAGGGATGGCCTCCCCACACCCAGACATAGATAAACTGCAGCAGCAGATGCAGGAGTTGGCTGCAGCCGGAGCAGATGTAGTAATCATAGACACAGCTGTAAAAAGAGCGGGTAAGACGCGGTACGGTGGCACCGGGCAGACATCCAACTGGGAACTGGCATCTTCACTGGTGGAAACTTCTCCCCTGCCAGTCTTTTTGGCAGGGGGAATCAAGCCGTCAAATATAATGGCGGCATTGGATGCAGTTCACCCACAGGGAATCGATCTCTGTTCAGGAGTAGAGGTCAGGCTGGGGCGCAAAGACCCCGCCAAACTGCGGGAACTGATTGAACTTGTACGGATATGGGAGAAGGAGAACAACTGAAGAAAGGATGAAAGATAAATGAAAGCAGCCATAGTACATGGCGCAAATGATATTCGTCTTGAAGAAGTGCCACAACCAGTTCCTGAGCCGGGAGATATTGTAGTACATGTAAGGGCTTCAGGCATCTGTGCCACTGATGTAAAAACACTGCTTGGGCAGGGTCTGCCTAAAGATTTGCCAGCCATTTTAGGACATGAAGTGGCCGGAGAGGTCTCTTCTTTAGGAGAGGGGGTGGAGGGATTTGCGGTGGGTGACCGTGTAGTGGTCTATCCTATCGCTGTCTGTGGAGAGTGCGACTACTGCCTTGGTGACCGACACAACCTCTGCCGCCATGAGTTTGGGCTTGCCCATGGGATCAATGGGGGCTTTGCCGAGTATGTGCGCATCCCGCGCCAGATCGTCAATATCAGAGGTGTTGTGAAACTTCCGCCTGAATTACCCTTTGAACTGGCAGCACTGGCTGAACCCCTTTCCTGTGGCCTGGCAGCTCTGCGGGTAAACAAAACAGAAAAAGGTGATACTGTTGTTATCGTCGGAGCCGGTCCCATGGGAATGATTCACCTGCTTTTGGCAAAATGGCGTGAAGCAAAGGTTATTATTATTGAGCAAAAAGCCAGCCGCCAGGAGTTCGCCAAAAACTTGGGAGCAGATGCCATCATCAATCCCAAGACCCAGGATCCCCTGGAAGCAGTCATGAAACTGACCGGTGGTGATGGAGCAGAAGTGGTAATTACATCTTTGAGCGATCCACAGGTAATCGAGGCTTCCCTTCCCTTGGTGAAAAAGGGCGGTGTCTTCAATATCTTTGGCGGTCCGCCCACAGGTCACAAGATCAGCATCGATCCACGCTGGCTCCACTACCAGGAGATCACCATCACCGGCAGCTTCGCCTCCACACCAGGGGACTTTCGTGAGGCTGTCTATCTCATTGGCTCCCAGGAGATCGATATCGCCCAGTTAATAACTGACCGCTTCAGCCTGGATTCTATGCTGGAGGCAGTGGAAAGAGCCCGCAGTTTAGAGATGATCAAAGGAATAGTACTTATGGGGTGACAGAAATGCACCGGGGACGGTTCCGGTAATTCTTTCCGCTTTTATACTGCGGAAAAGGGGGCATAGTGTTACCCATGTCCTGAACCTGTACCTGGGCGTAATTATTAATGGGGGGCATTATCAGTGCATCGTGCATCGTTGGGTTAGTGGTTTGTAGTTGGCCTTTCAGACTTCCGACTTCCGGCATCTGACTTCTGTTTTTTGGTTGGTCGTTGGAAAAGAAATTATTATGAGGTCTGAAAATCGTTTTTTAATTAACCAAGCCGATTACAAAATGAGATATGGGAAGCGGGAGGTTGGAAGTGAGAAGAGAAGTAGGAAGGCGGAAGTCGGAGAAAAGTAATAAAGCAATAAAGCAAGCCTGGCACCGGGAAGGAGGGAATTAGTTGACTGGCTTAGAGAACAGGATGAAGAGAATCATTAAACCGGATACCGGGCGCAGTCTGGTCATCGCCGTTGACCACGGCTATGCTCTGGGGCCTGTGAAGGGGATCGTGGACATCGCCGGAACAATACGTAAGCTTGATGCCACAGGACAAGTAGACGCCTGGTTGCTCACCAAGGGCATCTTTCGTCATACCTTTGAACCCACTGGCAGCCCAGGAGTTATTATGCGTATCTCCGGTGGAACAACCGTTACCGGACCTGATATCACCAATGAGGGATTGGTAACATCTGTAGAAGAGGGGCTGGCTCTCAGTGCTGACGCCATGGCGGTATCAGCCTTTATCGGGTCGGAAAATGAGCGGAAAACCCTAATAGGATTAGCACGGGCTGCAGATGACTGTCACCGCTGGAATGTGCCCCTGTTAGGTGTTATCGGCCTTGGTAAGGCACTGGGCGAGAAGAAAAATGATACCAGATTCCTTGCCCTCAGCGCCCGGGTTGCAGCAGAGCACGGCGCAGATATGATCAAGACATACTATACAGAAAAAGGTTTTGAGGATGTTGTTGCCGGATGCCCGGTACCCATCATGATCGCCGGCGGTCCCAAATGCGAAACTGACCTGGATACCTTGAAAATGATCCACGGCGCGCTTCAAAACGGTGCCCGGGGGATCGTCATGGGCAGGAACATTTGGCAAAGTCCTCACCCAGCAGCACTCCTCAATGCTGTCTGGCACCTGATTCACAAGAACTGCTCAGTCATAGAGGCACAGGAGGTTTTGGAGGAAAGCACAGCATAAATATAGCTCACAGGTATACAAAGGCACATTCCTTAACATTATGGAAACTGTGTAAAAAAATATAACTCATTAAATCAGGCCGGTGAGTACTCACCGGCCTAACTACCATATCACTGCCACCCATGTAGAATAGCCTCTATTGACTCTAAAAAAGCTCACCTATACAAACCCGGAAAAATGTTTGACAGAACACTAGCAGCCAACACAGGGCAAGCAAACAATAACAAATAAACCCATAGGATTTGAGTGGCGGACACTGGAAAATTGACGCGATTAAAAAGGTTGCCCCTGCATAAGCACCCAGAGGGAAGGTGAACGCCCACCAGGATAATGCATAGGGCAGGTTCCTGTGCAAAATATTGATCAACGTAACAATACCGGCGATGATCAGCCACCAGAAGCCGAAACCCCAATAGATTAAACCAAAAAGATTTATTGCTGACTGAACAAAGCCCCCCAGCCAAGGACCACTCGCCGCCCCCAAATTCAGCAAGGCAAGGGTACCTGCTCCGATTGGACCCAAGTAGATCCAAATGGTAGGAACTAAACTGCCCGGCAGAGGAGGAGCTACGATCAATCTATAGAAACAAATCACCGCCAGGAAGATGAAAAGAAAGAACCCCATCCCCCAAAAAGCATAATTGATCAGCAGCAGCAGTTTTTGAAGATACTGTGGCCAGTGAGGCAAGAGTTTTGCACCGGCAATGGGAGCCACAATGAGACTTACTGGCGGCATAAACCAGGCCGGGTTCAAATCTGCAATCGTTACCTTATTGAAAAAGTTGATTACAGGTGTGGCAATGGCAAATACCACAGCCAAAATCGCTCCCAAAACCCAGCAGGCTTTGGCAAAACTAACCGCCATCTCCATACCGAGGAATCCTGTTCCCACAACCAGGAAATCTACCGCCAACACCAGGCATCCGATTGGCAGCGTGGCATAGAATTGCCCTGTAATAGGGTGATTAAGGTCACGCAGAGCATGATCTGCAAATAAAAACCAACGAGTGATCCAGGGAATAAGCAGTACACAAAAGAGGATGACATTGAGTATCCATAAACCAACTGCCACACTGTTCAACCAAGGCCAGTAGCAGGAGTAGTATTTGCTGGTAACCGCAAAAATTCCAGTCCCCATAACAGAAGCGAACCAGGACGGGGCAAAATTCTTGATCACCTGTTTAAAACCCCTTATCTCAGGTTCAGACAACTCCGAATGCGCATCCAAAACAACCTCTCCTTTCCACACCATCTCAATAATACAAGGCATTTATTTCTTACTTACATTTTAACAGCACCCGCTTCTATATTCACTGCACATTCTTGTCATGTTTCTGCACTATTTTTGGGCTGATTGATCAACATATCGAAGATCCAAAAAAAAGACATAAAAAAATACCGGTTATTTTCCGGTACAGATAGTCCAGGCAGATATTTTTACTCTATCTTGTAACCTTATGCTTCTTTCTATAATGTCCAGGTGTGGTGCCGGTTTTTTTCTTGAACAGACGTGAAAAATAATTGGCATCTACATAGCCTGCCTGTTCGGCGATATCAGAGATGGAAAGTACGGGGTTGGTTTTAAGCATTTCTTTGGCCTTTTCTAATCTTATTGTTGTGAGAAACTCCGTTAATGTTTGTCCCTGCTCCCGGCTGAACAGATAGGAAAAATAGGCCGGACTAAGATGAACCTGCTGCGCCACTTCCTCAAGTGTAAGCGATTTCATATAATTCTTCAAAACATAGTCAACTGCTGATTTGACATATTGCTGAGACCTGGTCAAACTGCTTGGACAGGTTACTGTTAAACGGGAGGCAGCAATTTCCTCAACACAAATACTGATTGCTTGCCTCAGATCTTCCGGATGTACAGGTTTGACAAGATAATCTTTTGCTCCACAGCGAACTGCCTCCTGAGCGTAATTAAAATATGCATATGCCGTTAAAAAAATAATCCTGGTTTGGGGATTTACTTGCATAATCTTTTGGGCAGCAGCAATACCGTCTTGACCGGGCATTTTAATATCCAGCAAAATAATCTCTGGCCGATACTGTTTTGCCAAGACTACTGCTTCCTGACCTGTGCCTGCTTCTAGAATAGTATTAAAGGAAAATTTGAGATTTTCAATCATCTGTCTAAGCCCACGACGAACGATAGGCTCATCATCTGCCAGTAAAATCTTCACTTCCTCACTACCTCATATAATGAAAGGAACCCGGAGCGTTACTTCCGTTCCCCGGTTCTTTTCACTCTTAATGCTGACACCATAATCTTTACCATAAAGCGCACGGCAGCGTGTGTGAAC
>DUMY01000044.1 GCA_012839645.1 Syntrophomonadaceae bacterium | reverse complement strand
GTTCAGCATCAAAAGAGTCGGCGTGATGACCGATGCCCTCCATGAATTAGATGTGGGGGCAGCGGTGGGTGTTCGTGGACCCTATGGCAACAACTTCCCTGTGGAGATAATGAAGGGGAAAGACATATTATTCATCGGCGGTGGCATCGGGCTGGCACCCCTCAGATCCCTGATCAATCACTGTGTTGTCAACAGAGATGACTTCGGTAAGTTGGAGGTCCTTTATGGATCAAGGTCTCCGGCAGACCTGGTTTTTAAATATGATCTTTTCGACAACTGGCCGAAGGTTAAGAATATGGAAGTCTACGTGACTGTTGACCGTGGTGATGATGACTGGACAGGGAAAGTGGGGTTTGTGCCCGCCTATCTAGAGGATTTAAAACCATCACCGGAAGGGAAGGTAGCGGTGGTCTGTGGACCGCCTATCATGATCAAGTTTGTATTACAATCTCTGGAGAAACTGGGCTTCAGTGATGAGCAGGTGATTACCACACTGGAGATGCGCATGAAATGCGGCATCGGCAAATGCGGCCGCTGCAACATCGGCAGCAAGTTTATTTGCCTTGATGGCCCTGTTTTCAGCCTGGCAGAACTCAAAAAGCTGCCACCGGAGTGGTAACTAAAATATCATCCCTTAATTTAATAATAAAAAAAAAGACACTCATTTTTGAGTGTCTTTTTGATTTCGGTGACTGTCACCAAATAGCCATATCTGTATATACAGGTGGATTACCAACCACCAAAAGCAGAATGATGTATTTTTTAGCATCAACAATCTTTATTTGCATAAAAGGATATTACAAGAAGATGTCGAATATAACAGGGCAGTTGGTATTTGTTTGATAAACCCTGTTGTTAAAGGGATATGGAATAGGAGTTTGGCGAGAAACGTCAAACTCTGTACCCTGTGCTTGATAGGCACTCCGAGCCTTCACACCTAAACCTTGGAATAAGCATGGTGTGCTGACCGATAGGGTGTGGTGGGAAACTGCCATGCCTCCCTTATTTGGAAAGGAGTGGTTTTTATAATGATCATATTTTGACCGGATAACACTATAAGTATGCAGTGTTTCCGGTTATTTTATTTTTATGGCTTGATACTCCATGCTGTCTAAGCGGTGACACTATCAGATGATGAAAACAGTGGCCGAAGTCGGGGAATTTTGCGGATCCGAGGTCCATGCAAACTTAAGACCTCAGGTTTCTGGCTTCTATTAAAGGTGACAAAAGTACCGTCCCTTTGTCACGCTTTATCATGTGAAGGAAAGGAGAAAGAGCGATGCGCACACTGGAAGAGGATTTAGCAGCAGCTATTAAATATCACGGCCATCTTTGTTCAGGGATGATTTTGGGGGTAAGGATGGCACGCTTTGCTTTAAAGCAGTTGAGTATTGACGATCCCCTGAACTACAGGGACCTGGTGGTTTATGTGGAGATGGATCGCTGTGTTGCTGATGCTGTAAGTGTTGTAACAGGATGCACCCTGGGAAAAAGGAGGTTGAAGTGGATCGACCTGGGGAAGGTAGCAGCAACCTTTGTTGATTTGAACCAAGATCGCGCCCTGCGGGTGGCGGTCTTACCAGGGTGCCCTCATCCGGAACCTGGTGAGGAGATTGTTGAGTTCTGGGGTTTGCTGTCAGATGAGGATATTTACAGGTGGCAGGAGGTTAAGGTTGATATTCCTCTCCATGATCTGCCCGGCAAACCGCGCAACATCACCAACTGCGAGTCTTGCGGTGAACAGGTTCTTGATGGCAGAGAGGTGATCAAGGGTGACAGAACCCTATGCAGGGCTTGCGCTCAGGGGACCTATTACCTTTCGGCCCCGGTTCTTTAATTTTTGTTTTTGATAGTTAGTAGGTGGGAAGAGATTGGAACATTCTGAGGGGAATACTCTCATCGTTATAGGGTTAGGAATTCTGCTGGTGATTACAATCATTATTTCCTTTCGGCTAGGACGCTACCCTATCCCTACCAAAGAAGTCTTAGGGATTTCGCTGTCGAAAATCTATCCCATCGAGCAATTTTGGACGGACCAGGTGGAAATGGTCCTGATCAATATACGTTTGCCTCGTATCATCTTGGCCTGCCTGGTAGGTTGTTGTCTGTCTGCCACAGGGGTGGTCTATCAGGGTGTTTTTCAAAACCCCATGGCATCTCCGGGTATTTTGGGTGCTTCTGCGGGTGCAGCCTTTGGTGCTGCCCTTGCCATTCTTAATTATGGAAGCAGCTTTATGGTCACCATCAGTGCTTTTTTCTTCAGCCTTTTAACGGTATCTTTAGTTTATTTGATCAGCAAAAAAGTCAAGGGCAAAAGCATATTGGGATTGATTCTGTCGGGAATCATTGTCAGTTCCCTTTTTTCCGCTGCTACATCATTTATCAAATTGGTTGCCGACCCTACTGATCAGCTTCCTGCAATAACCTATTGGCTGATGGGCAGCTTAGCCGGAGCCAAGATCGGTGATATCAAATTTGTGATCATACCCATGACCATTGGACTTGTGCCTTTGCTTCTTTTAAGGTGGCGCATGAATGTGCTCACCATGGGTGACGATGAGGCCAGGACCATGGGGGTAAATGCTAATCAAGTTAGGTTCATTGTCATTTTCTGTTCCACCCTAACGACAGCGGCCAGTGTATCGGTCAGCGGTATGATTGGCTGGGTGGGTTTGGTTATCCCTCATTTAGCAAGAAAACTTGTAGGGAACAATTATAACCATCTGATGCCTGCCTCTATCTTATTCGGCGCCATTTTTCTGCTGTTGGTGGATAACGTCTCTAGGAACCTTTTTACCACAGAGATTCCCTTGGGTATACTCACTGCCTTTATTGGAGCTCCTTTTTTCATCTATTTAATCACAAGGGAGGGGGAGACATATTGAGTATTGAGGTATCAAATCTTAGTTTTAGCTATGGGGAGAACCAGGTTCTCGATCATGTTAATTTTACGGCACAGGATAATCAATTGTTATCTGTTTTAGGCCCTAATGGGGTTGGGAAAACCACTCTGTTCCGTTGTATCCTTGGTTTACTCAATGGATACAAGGGTCAAATACTGCTGGATGGCATTGATATCAAAGGCCTGGGTATCGAGGAAATGGCGAAGCTCATAGCCTATATACCCCAATTTCACTATCCATCATTTAATTACAGTGTGTTTGATATGGTGCTCATGGGTACATCAGTTCAGGTATCTGCAATATCCAGCCCTGGTAGAAAGCAGAAAAAGCTTGTGGAGACAGCCCTGAAAAGGCTGGGGATCTATCATCTGAAAAACCGGGGATTCACCAGAATAAGCGGTGGTGAGCGGCAGCTTGTTTTATTGGCACGCGCTCTGGTGCAGGAGTCCAAAATCCTCGTTATGGATGAACCTACCTCAAATTTGGATTTTGGTAACCAGGTTCGTGTTCTGACAGAGATAAAGTCCCTGGCAAAAGAGGGCTATACTGTTATCCAATCGACCCATAACCCTGACCAGACATTCTTGTTTTCAGACAAAGTAATGGCTATGAAAGATGGAAGGGTCTTAGCCTGGGGTACACCCGGTGAGATCTTTACGGCAGATTTGATTTACAACCTTTATGGAGTGGAGGTGGAAATGGAGAGTTTTTATCATGATCAAGCAAGGGTATGTATTCCTAAAAGTATAGTAGAAAAGGATCATGTATCGGATTTGCTCTCAATTTGTTAATAAGGAGGGGAATCAATGAGGAAGAAAATGATTTCTGCCATAGTGCTTATGGTTTGTTTGAGTTTAATAATATCAGTGGCAGCAGGGTGCAGCAGTGGTTCAAATGAATCCACTACGGTCGCTGATCCGAAAACCATAAACTTTACTGACTCTGCAGGACGTCAAGTGGAGGTTCCTGCGCAGATTACCAAAATTATTCCATCGGGTTCCATGGCTCAAATCGCGCTGTTTGCTTTGGCTCCTGATATGCTAGTTGGTGTTTCCAACGAATGGAATCCTGATGCCGAGCAGTATCTGGATACTAAATACTATGATCTCCCTGTACTGGGTCAGTTCTTCGGAAAGGGCGACCTGAACCTGGAGGAAATAGCCAAGGCCGATCCTCAAGTCATTATTGATGTTGGTGAATCCAAGTCTTCTATCGTTGAGGATATGGATGGCATTACCGAACAGGTAGGTATACCTACGGTCCATATTGAAGCGACAACAGAGACAACGGGAGACGCATACAGAATGTTAGGTGAACTTCTCGGCAGAGAAAAAGAAGCTGAGGTTTTGGCTAAGTACTGCGAAGATATTTACAGTAGAACCCAGGATATTATGAAAAAAGTTGGTGGTGATGGAAAAGTTGACCTGCTATACTGCACCGGTGGGGATGGACTCAATGTAATTGCTAAGGGCTCATTTCATGCAGAGATTCTTGATCTGGTCAGCAATAATGTGGCTGTGATAGAGGACATTTCCAGCAAGGGTACGGGAAACCCGGTGGACATGGAGCAAATTGTTCTGTGGGATCCCGATGTGATCATTTTTGCACCGGATAGTATTTACAGCAGTGTTGCAGAGGATAAAGCCTGGCAGAAGCTTACCGCAATTAAAAACGGTAATTACTACGAAGTGCCCATGGGCCCCTACAACTGGATGGGATTTCCTCCTTCTGTCAACCGCTACATGGGTATGATTTGGATTGCTCAGCTGCTCTATCCGGACAAGGCTCAGTACGATCTTTATGAAGAAGCGGCTAAATACTATGAATTGTTCTATCACAGCAAACTGACAGAAATACAATATAAGGCTTTGGTTGCCAACTCAATTTTAAAAGCTGAACAATAGGTTGCCAGTGCCTGACTGTGGGGCTGAGGATGTTTCACCGGGCTAAGGTTGAGAACTTGACTTAATGTAACATAGGGTGCTAACGATAAACAGATATTGGTATTCTGTGCTGAACTGGGGGCCTAAGGGCCCTTAAAAAACGATTCACAGCAGCTTCGCGTCTGGACCAATTCAAATCCTACCATACCATCAGGACAAGAATCAGTCTTTTTTGCTTAGGGTCTACAGGGCTTCCCTCAGGGAATGCCTTTAGAAAGATCCTGTAAAAACCTTAAAGCTGCTGTGAATCTATCATTAATATTTCCATCCGATACAAACAATATACGTAACCAGAGACTGGTAATATCTTCATATTGTAATGACACACATCCTTTTTTGTATAATCTAGGGCCATCGGGGAAAAATTTATTGAGAAAAGTATAGTTTTATATTATTATTGTATCTAGATTCCTAGCACTCAATGGTTATGAGTGCTAATAATGCAGAGTAGCCTTGAAGGAGGTGTCAGTCATGAGCCTTAAACCGCTGGGCGAAAGAGTTATCCTGAAGGTCGTCGAAGCGGAGGAAACGACAGAGGGTGGTATAGTTCTCCCGGATACCGCCAAGAAAACGCCCCAGAAAGCGGAAGTGGTTGCTGTGGGGACCGGCAGGCTGTTGGAAAATGGGAAAAAGGTTCCCTTGGAAGTTAATACCGGGGACAAGGTTTTCTTTTCCCGCTATGCCGGTACAGAAGTTAAGGATGGAGAAGATAAGTTTCTTATTGTGAATGAGCGGGACATACTTGCTATCGTTGATTAAATTATTAAGTACAAGGAGGTTATACGATGCCCAAGGAATTAAGTTTCCGCCATGATGCACGTCAGGAACTGGAAAAGGGTGTTCATGTCTTGGCTGATACTGTAAAGGTGACTCTGGGGCCTAAAGGGCGCAATGTTGTTCTTTCAAAGCCTTTTGGTCCCCCCCAGATAACCAATGACGGAGTGACCATCGCCAAGGAAGTGGAGCTGGAAGATCCCTGGGAAAACATGGGGGCGCAGCTGGTTAAAGAGGTAGCTACCAAGACCAACGATGTGGCTGGTGACGGTACTACCACTGCAACCGTACTAGCACAGGCCATGATTCGGGAGGGTTTCAAGAATGTGGCTGCAGGAGCTAACCCTATGCTTCTCAAGCGGGGTATAGAAAAGGCCACAGCGATTGTAGTAGAAAAGATAAAGGAATTGGCCAAAGATGTCGACAGCAAGGAGGCCATAGCACAGGTAGCCTCAATTTCTGCAGATGATGAGGAAGTCGGCAAGTGGGTTGCTGATGCCATGGAAAAGGTTGGTAACGACGGGGTAATCACTGTTGAGGAGTCCAGAACCTTTGGTACCACCCTGGATGTTGTCGAAGGGATGCAGTATGATCGCGGCTATATCTCCCCTTATATGGTCACGGATTCCGAAAAGATGGTGGCTAACCTTGAAGAACCGTATGTATTGATTGTTGATAAAAAGATTGCAGCGGTTGCTGAGATTGTGCCGATCCTGGAGAAGATTGCTAATACCGGTAGGCCGCTGCTCCTAATAGCTGAAGATATTGAAGGGGAAGCACTGGCTACCCTGGTTGTCAATAAACTTCGAGGAACTCTTAACTGTGTTGCTACCAAGGCTCCTGGCTATGGTGACCGTAGAAAGGCAATTATGGAGGATATTGCCATTCTTTCCGGAGGGACTGTCATCTCTGGGGAGAAGGGAATCAAGATGGAGAATGTCTCCCTGGATATGCTTGGGCAGGTGGGCCGCGTAGAGGTGGGTAAAGAAGAGACCACCATTGTAGAAGGTAAAGGATCTACCGATGATATTGAAAAGCGTATCACCCAGATTAGAAACCAGTTTGATGCGTCAACATCGGAGTATGACCGGGAAAAACTCCAAGAACGTATGGCCAAATTGGCAGGGGGTGTTGCTGTCATCAAGGTAGGGGCAGCAACAGAAGTGGAACTGCGTGAGAAAAAGACAAATATTGAAGATGCCTTGGCTGCTACCAGAGCAGCTGTAGAGGAAGGTATCGTCGCCGGTGGAGGGGTTGCACTACTGAGGACGATTTCCGTTCTGGAAAACCTGGAACTTTCTGGAGAGGAAGCAACCGGAGCAAGGATCGTCAAGAGAGCCTTGGAAGAACCGCTCAGAATGATTGCTAATAATGCAGGTTATGAAGGCTCTGTGGTTGTGGAAAAGGTAAAAGCGCTGGAAGGGAACAACGGTTTCAATGCCCTGACAGAAAAGTATGAGGACCTTTTTGCTGCTGGGATTATAGATCCTGCAAAGGTTACACGCTCTGCTCTGCAGAATGCGGCCAGTATTGCCGCTATGCTCCTTTCCACAGAGTGTTTGATTGCTGACAAACCAGATGACGAAGAACAGGAAAAAGCAGCTCCCAAAATGCCGCCGATGTAATCAAGGAATATACCAGAAGAGGTCTGTTTCCAAGAAACAGGCCTCTTTTTTTTATTATGATCTGCTAGCTGACAAGAAGTAGTTACTGAAAATGTCTTTCATAATAAACCCTTAGCTGCATAAAATTATTATGATGCAAATAATGGTGACAGATTTTCTGACCTAAAATAGAAGTCGGAGGCCGGAAAATCTGTCACCATTATTTGCATCATAATAATTTTAT
>DUMY01000043.1 GCA_012839645.1 Syntrophomonadaceae bacterium | reverse complement strand
CAAAATAGCTGAAGACGATCATCATAAAGAGCAGAAGACAAACGATATGGGTTACCAGGACATGTTCTGAAATGTCATCGATTCTTTTCTTTTCCCAGTTGCGCATTATTTTTCCCCTATCGTGAAAATAGATGTAAGGATGCTCACGGGAAATACCGTTATTGCTTAGGTTGTAAAGCAATTCCCAATCAGCATCGCTTATTAACAACTTATTAAAAGGAATTTCTATTATGGTTTCTCGAGATAAATGGTTTCTATCCAATTTAGTGATGATAAAAATGCCCTCCCTTAAGCCAGTGTATGGTTGATCTGAGTGCTGGCTCAAGGAAGGGGTTTCTACAATGTTACTTTCTCAGTGCTACGGGCACTTCGGGCTGATGTAGCCACCAAATACAGGCCGGTTTTACACCGACTACAGCAGCAAGTGTGAGAATACTGCAGCAAGCGGGCAATATTCTGTGGAGAAAGCGTTTCATAATTTACACCTCCTTTTTAAAAAAAAGATGATCCGCTATGGAGGTAAACCGGTGGCCCGCCTTAGTTAAGGTAAAGGCCTGCCACCAAGTACCAAAGCTCACTGCCAGAACAACAGCCGGGGAGTTACCTAATATGAGTAAGGTAATTTGCCCCAGAGTAATTAGGGCTGCAAGTATTACAGATAAACGGTTAAACTTACGTCGCTCCTGGTCCGTTGTGATGGGCTTAGCCGGGGAGTCCACGGGAGCCAGAAGGTAAAAAGTAAGCAAGGAACATGCTGCACCGAGCAAGACTACACAGAGCAGAACAGAATGGTTCATCTGCACCGCAGCAAACTCAGCAATTTTAGCCAGGAGAGGGGCCATCACCATTCCTATAAGGTTGCAGATAAGAGGGGAACTGCTGTGGGCACCGCCTGATAAAAGCCGCAGGGAACCCGCAGTCAGTGCCACTGCCAATGTTGTCCAGAAGCACCCCAATATCCAGCCCATCAGGCAGATGGTAAGAATGCCTGCCAGGCTGTATATGATAACCTGCAAGCCGTAAAGGATGACCTCTGTTTCATCCTGGGGAAGGTCGAGCTGTTTTTGAAAGTATTCTGCTGCTGATTTTGTCAGGTTCAGCATATTAAAGCCCTCTCTTTTTATAATTGATATGATTTACTGTCAGTGCCAGGATAAGTATAAGTAATTCTCCTGGAAGGGCAAAAGCTGCCCTTAAGAAAGGGTTAGCAAAACATTTTTCATAGGTTACGCCTGTCCAGCTAATTAAGGGTTTTAAAAAAACCATTTCAGCTGCTACCACGAATGCGACAGTAAGCAGAACAGATAAAAATATTTTACTCAGCTGTGCCCCGGTAAAAAGCCTTGTATAAATGGCAAAAGCAAATATCAAAATAACTGTGTGTACCCCGAAAGCAATTGGTAAAATCCTCACAATAAGGTTCGTCAAAGCCATCATTGATGCAATGCAGAGGATGGGTTTTGTTTCATACCTTATTTTTGTCAGGCTGAATATTAAAAGTGTCATTACCAAACTCTCAGGGAAATCCTGCAGTAAAAGAGCGATTATTTCGGATAATATTTCCTGTGTCATTTTTTCTCCTCATATATCTAAATTGTTAAATTCGGCAGGATTTGACTAACTTCAACACTTCCTCCAGATATTCCTGCCCAACCAATGGAAAATCACAAAAAATATTGAATAGGTCCTAGGACTAAACTATCCCGCGGGAAATCCCCATTTGTATAAGCGTGGATGAAAGGGCAATGGGGCAGGGATTTCCAAACTGATGCCTGTAAAGCCGGCCTGTGGACTGCTTAATGAAGCAGGAAGCCATTTTATTTATACGGGATGGTTGTTTTCTGTGTAGCTATATGCAATTAGAAACCAAAGAAACGCGCCGCATTCCCCCCCCAGACTTCTTCCTTTTCTTCTTCTGTAAGGTTTGTGGCAGCCCATTCCTTGTAGTAGCGAGATGGGGGGAGGAGTGGATAGTCACT
>DUMY01000042.1 GCA_012839645.1 Syntrophomonadaceae bacterium | reverse complement strand
CTTTTGCAAAATGTAAGACGCAATATCACAAATGTAGTAACCTCAAAAAAGAGGCTGGAACTGCAGACCGTTAAACTGCGCAATGACCTGGCTAAAATCGATGACCAGGCTAAGGAAGCCCTGCGACAGGGGCGAGAGGATCTGGCCAGAGCAGCTTTAGAGCGAAAGGTACAGCTGGAACAGCAGATTCAGAACCTGGAAAAGCAGGTAAGCGGTTTAAATCAGGAACAGGAAAAATTAGCCCAGGTAGAAAATCGCCTGCGGGCTAAAGTTGAAGCATTCCGTACAAAGAAAGAGGTCATTAAGGCTCAGTACTCCACATCTGAAGCCCAGGTGAAGATCGGTGAAGCCATGACCGGTCTCTCCGAGGAAATGGCTGATGTAGGCATGACAATTGAACGGGCAGAACGCAAAACCGATGAAATGCAGGCCCGTGCCTCGGCCATCGATGAACTAATTGCCGCGGGTGTACTGGATGATCCCCTGGGAGAGAAGGACAGTGTGGAAACAGAACTCAGGAGAATACAGACAGATGGGCGTGTGGATGATGAACTCGCCCGCTTGAAAAAAGAGGTGAGTGAGTGATGATTATCAGGATACTCACACAAGGACAGTACACAGTGGAAGGTAATGCTCTGGTAGAACTGGATTCCATTGATGACTCGCTCCTTGATGCAGTGGAGGCCGGCGATGAAAGCCAGTTCACTGCAAACCTGGAGAAAGTCGTCTCCTTTGTGCAAACAAAAGGTGTAAAGGTCCCGGATGAAGAGCTGGTAGAATCCGACATAATTATTCCAGCACCGGATACCAGCCTGGAAGAGGCCCGAGAGCTGTTCGCCGGCTATCCTCGGGAGCTGACATAGTATTTATTAATTTGCCTAACAGTCAGCATTTCTTGCCGGCAAGTCAGTCACAATCCTTATCAGGATTATGACTGTGGTTATCAAACACTGTAAATATTTATATCTTCTACCTCGGGCCAGCTATTTATATAAGATGAGTATCGCCCGAACACGAAGTAGCTGGCCCTACCCACGAGTACAGCAATTCTCAAAGTACCCTCATAAGCAATCTAACATTACCCAACCCTAATCTCAGCTGTAAAAATCAATGGACATCACATGTGGCCTTAAAGACACTCATGTGAGCCAGGCGTTCCGTAAGGAGCGCAAATTGTAAACGACGGAAAGCAAACCTGATTGCCCCTTCTCCGTCACCTTATCATATATTTTAGGAGGTGAACGGCAGTTAGCAGCACAAGGAAGATGCGCAGCCGTGGACATGTTGCAAAATATACTTTTGACGACATTCTCGGCAAAAGCGCTAAAATTAAATCAGCCATTGAAAAGGCACGCCGCTTTGGAAGCGTTGATGCCACGGTTCTTATCTACGGGGAAACCGGAGTGGGCAAAGAAATCTTTGCTCACGCCATTCATAATGTGAGTCCCCGCAAAGATGGACCTTTTATTGCAGTCAACTGCGCTGCAGTGCCAGAAAACCTCCTGGAAAGTGAACTCTTTGGATATGCTGAAGGTGCTTTCACCGGAGCAAAAAAGGGAGGCAAAAAGGGCGTTTTTGAAATGGCAAATGGGGGTACCATTTTCCTCGATGAGATCAGTGAAATGTCTGATAAACTGCAAACCCGGCTGCTGCGGGTACTTCAGGAATATGAGATTATGCCCCTGGGAGATGCTCGTCTCATCTCCGTGGATGTGCGGGTTATTGCTGCCACCAACAGTGACCTGAGAGGAATGGTAGAAAAAAAGCTTTTTCGGTCAGACCTTTATTACAGAATCAATGTGTTAACACTGGTAGTCCCTGCTTTAAGGGAACGACGTGAGGATATCCCAATTCTGGTGGATCACTTTCTACAAGTTTCCAACAAGAAGTTCCAGAAGAACATCAAGGGTATCGAACCAAGAGGCATCGACCTTTTTTACGCACACGAATGGCCAGGAAATACCAGAGAACTCCAGAACATTATGGAGCGTCTAGTTATTTTAACAGATGGCGACTATATATCTGCTGATTTGGTTGCAGAATCCCTGTATATTTCCCAGATAAAACCCCATCCCACTTCATCCCCGCAGCTCCAATTCAAAACCAAACCACAAAAACCGCAAACAAAAGCCAGCTTTGATAAAAAGGCAATATTGAATGCTCTTGCAGCAACCGATGGACACAAAAAAAAGGCTGCCCGAATCTTAGGGATTAGCCGGACAACCCTCTGGAGACGCATGAAAAAATATAATATTTAGCAAACCCCTCGGGGCATCCTCATAGCCAGACTCGCTTTTTACTTATAACAAATAGACGGGAAATGTCTATCTGTCATCTCGAGCAGATGGTTGTTCCTGTGTAGCAGCGCAAACAAGAAAGTGAGACGCGTTTACCTTGTTGCATTTGCAACAAGGTATGTTGCACCGTGAAACACTAATAAGGCATATGAAACATTATTCCCCCAAGTAATAGAGCTGAAGGCCCCCCTTCGCCCCGGTTTGCAGGCATGTTTCTTGCATATACTATATGTAGAAGGGGGGATGAACGATGGGAGACGCAGTTGGTAACTATCTCATGTGGGGAACCTTAGGCCTCCTTTTTGTCATCTTGGGAGGTTTGTTAATCCAGCTATTTTCAACCTTTAAGCCCAAGTAATTATGAGATAAAAAAACAGAAAAAATATGAACCCTCTCCTTTATAAATACAGGAAAGGGTTTCTTTTTTTACTCACGCACTGTAGCAATGGCCCAGCAGGCAATCCCCTCTCCCCTGCCCACAAATCCCAACCCTTCGGTTGTTGTGGCCTTTAGACCTACAGCAGCAGGTAAAATACCCAGCACAGCTGCAATCCGGCCACGAATCTCTTCCAGATAGGGAGCAAGCCGCGGTTTTTCTACAGCTACAACAAGATCCACCTGTACAACGTGGTATCCCTCTTCAGCCAAAATCCCTTTAGCAATACCTAAGAGTGCTAAACTGGATGCATCCTGCCAGCGAGGGTCTGAGGGGGGAAAGTAATGGCCAATATCAGGGAGCCCCGCTGCCCCCAGACAAGCATCAGTCAGAGCATGCAGAAGAACATCACCATCAGAATGCCCTGACAGGCCAGGTCCTTCTGGAATCTCCACCCCACCTAAATAGAGCGGGCGCCCTTGACAGAAGGGATGCACATCATACCCTAGGCCAGTACGCTTTTCCATATAATCATTTGTATCCGTCCCTAAAAGTGCCCGGGCAATTATCAAATCCTCCGGTGTGGTGATCTTAATATTCTCATAGGCACCTGGATGGATCTTTACCTGGTGTCCCAGCCGCTCCACCAGGGAAGCATCATCTGTCCCCTCAAAACCAGACGCCCTGGCGGCATTCAGGGCATTTTCAAGCAGTGACCTGTGAAACACTTGAGGTGTTTGGGCAATCCATAATGAAGACCGCTCCGGTGTACCTTTAATCTTTTCTTCTTCGACAACCTTGATGGTATCCTTGACAGGAACGCCAACCACAACTGCACCTTCGCCTGCAGCTAGCTTTATCGCACCCTCTAATACATCCTGTGAAAGCAGAGGACGTGCCCCGTCGTGAACAACAACAAGCCCGCAGTCCTGGGGAAGAGCATCAAATCCCGCGGCAACAGATTCCTGCCTGGTCTCCCCTCCTGCAACAATCCCCGCCAGTTTAGTCAGGGAATAAGATTTAAGCAGTGTACGGCAAAAGGAGAGATCCCTCTTGCTCGCTACAACCGCATAAGAATCTATAAGGCCGGAATTCTCAAAAACCCTGAGACAGTACAGGATAACCGGGTCATCCCCCAGAGGCAAATAGACCTTATTTAAGGGGGAACCCATACGGTCCCCCCTACCAGCAGCAACAATTATCCCCCCAACTTTATCCAATCACTTTCACCTCATGGTAACGCCGGGATGAAGATGAATTCTTGAAAGACATCTTGGGCTTGGCAAAAATCATACGGCCAGCAGAAGTCTGTAAGACACTGGTAACTATAACATTTATGCGCTGACCAATATGCCTCTTGCCTCCCTCGATAACGATCATTGTACCGTCCTCCAAGTAAGCAACTCCTTGTCCGGCCTCTTTGCCATCGCGAATAACATCCACCTTGGAAATTTCTTCGCCTGGAAGGAATAAGGGCTTGACAGCATTTGCCAAATCATTGATGTTGAGCACCCTGACACCTACCAGTTCTGCCACCTTGTTGAGGTTGTAATCATTGGTTACAACTGGGCAGCCTAAACGCTTACAGACCTGAATTAGTCTGTAGTCAACATCCTTCTTGTTGTCCACTCCATCAAAATCCCGAATCTCAATTTTGATCCCCTGCTCTTCTTTCCGCATCTGGTTTAATATATCCAGACCTCGTCTTCCCTTATTGCGCCTGAGCAGGTCAGAAGAATCAGCAATATGCTGAAGTTCTTCCAAAACAAAGCGTGGAATTACCAGTGTCCCATCAAGAAAGCCAGTCCGACAGATATCTGAAATCCTGCCGTCAATAATCACATTGGTATCAAGTACTTTATAACCGCTTTTGCCTCCAACACGACCCTGTTTTGACCCGGTTTTCCACATAGTCAGCAAACCGGTCAATTCCTCTTTTTTCTTAATACCAACACTTAAACCAAGATATCCGAACAAAATGCTGAAAACAATCGGTATGTAGGGACCCACTAAGGGAATGTTCTTCATAGGAGCACCAAGAAGGATGGCAATAACAAGACCGATAATAAGTCCAACGGCACCTCCAATCAAATCCTGCATCGGTGTATGCAGAAGCGTGCTTTCAAAGAAAGCGACCATCCGCAGTGTTACCTCAATTAGCCATGGTGCCAACATAAAGCCCGCAAATCCTGTAACCAGTACCAACAGGCCCACAATGGAATACCGGGCAATACCCGCACTGGCTATCAGCTTATTGATAAAAGGCAAGTAGCTTAGAGAATATCCTATTCCTGCCCCAATTAAACCTAAAATGACCCTTACAATCTTCCTCAACATTTTTTCACCCCCTTTTCGAAGATATTATCCTTATTTTGGTTAACTACATGTCTCATTATACGCAAGATTTCCAGTTCCAGCAAGAGAAGAGTTTGTCAAAATATAAGAAAAGCGCCCGTATTGCTCAGGCGCCCACCATTTATCCCCCGGCTATTGCCTCTTTTATCATAGTTTCTGCTTCATCTACATCCATGTTACCTGCCAGGACAAGCTCACTGCTTAAAATCTGAAAGGCGCTTTCCAACATCCTTTTTTCACCTGAGGACAACCCCTTCTTTATGTCCTGACGCATAAGTGAGCGAACAACCTCTGCTACGGCGAATATATTCCCTGTTCTGATTTTTTCAAGATTCGCCCGGTAGCGGTGATTCCAGTTTGGGATAATTTTTTCTTGGTCATTTCTCTTGAGAACTTTTAAAACACTTGCGATTTCGTCTTCGGTAATTACACGGCGCACCCCGATTGTATCTGTCTTATCGGCTGGCACTAAAACCTTCAATTCAGCTGAAAAAAGACGGAGCACGAAATAAATCTGTTTCTGCTCCCCTCGTTTTTCAACCCCTTCTACAACCCCGGCGCCGTGCATTGGGTGAACTATATGATCTCCAACCTTAAACATTGTTCCGGCCTCCTGGAGTTTTCTTATTATATATTATACCAGAAGCGATATTGGCTGTCAAAAACAGGAGTTTGTGGCTGCTGGATAATAGCTGGTTGTTAGTTGTTGGCAAATGAATACATAAACAGGAACTGCTCGGCGATGCAAGGACTCACTGGTGTAAGGTGAAACGAGAAAACCATTCCTGCCTCACAGGTCTAGGCATTGACAACACCGGACAGCAGGGACTATAATTAACTTAAATAGAGCATCAGGTGTGAGGAGGTCTGCTTTAATGAAAGACCTGATCTGTGATGAATTCCAGAACGCCGTTTCTGAACTACTAATTCGCCACCATAGTGTTTTGGATGTCCTCTCTAAGTTTCAGGAATCATGTGCCCGCACCAACAGAGCAACCATAAAAGCAGTTACCGGGTGTGGCTGCATCAGTATCGAAGCCAAAAAACAAGATATTCCACAGGACATCTCACTTCTGGAAATCAAAGAATACTTTGGAAGCCACCTCAACGGTGAGCTCTGCCCCAGCTGCAGGGAAATAGTGGAGACTGAATTTGGCAATACACTTTTCTACATGGCAGCACTCTGTAACCTACTGAATCTAAACCTCTACGATCTTTTCCTCAAAGAGCACAGTAAGCTTTCTACACTCAGGATTTTTAATTTAACCTGAGGAATAACACCCTAAAAAAAGAAAATAACAGAATAGGAATTATTAATAAGTAAACCTATAAAGGGCTGCTGATCTTGCATCCCCTTTTTTTATTTTTTTTCGTCTACTGCCACTGGCTCTTACATATATCTTTCCAACATCACCTGATCCTGTAGGCGCCGCAGCCCGTTTCTGATCGCCCTCGCCCGAACATCCCCGATCCCTTCTACATCATCCAGTTCCTCAATGGAGGCTTTGAGCACACTCTGGAAGTTTTCAAACTTATTGATAAGGTTGTCGATGATAGGAGCAGGAAGCCTGGGAATCCTTTGCAAAACACGATACCCCCGGGGATGAACAGAAACATCCAAGCCACTTGCTCCGGAACCCCAACCAAGAGCACGGCTGATATTAGAAAGCTCCAGAAGGTCATCCGCTGACCAGGTGCTGATGTTCTCTAAAACTTCTACAGCCTTTTTATTCCCACCTTCTAGGTAATCCTGAACAACGTAGGCAAGATCATCTTGGACATTGGCTACCAACTCTTCCACCTGCATGGTAATCAGGCGACCTTCTATACCCAGCTCACTAATATAGTTATTAAGTTCGCGGACAATACGCATCACCATCTCTCCCCTTTGTACCACCCAGACCACATCATAAACAGTGACCAGGTCCTCAAACTCAAGGGCTGTCAGGTTGACCAGGGCTTTATCCAGGACACGCTTGTACTTCTCAAGTGTTTGAACAGCCTGGTTTGCCTTGGATAAAATAACACTGATATCCTGTAGGCTGTAACGGTTGGCGCCCCTGTACAGGGTAATTACCCCACGCCGCCGGGAGATAGCAATAACCAGGGTGCCTGTCTGGCGTGCCACCCTTTCAGCGGTCCGGTGCCTAATCCCCGTTTCTACCGACGGAATAGAAGGATCCGGGATCAATTGTGCATTGGCATAGAGGATTTTTCTGGCATTTTTGCTGAGAACAATGGCTCCATCCATTTTCGCCAATTCATAAAGACTGGGAGGTGTATATTCCGCATCAAGATGAAAGCCTCCCTCGACAACACGCATAACCTCCGTGCAGTCTCCGATTACAATCAATGCACCTGTTTTTGCTCTCAAAATGCTGTCTAAACCCTCCCTAAGTGGGGTACCTGGGGCCACCAGCTTGAGTGCAGTGATTATGCTGTCATCCTCTTCCTCCTTGGCATCCTTTTTTTCATCCTTTACTTCCGCTTTTTCATCCTTTATCTCATTTACATCCTTGGCGCTTTCCCGAAATGGTGCCTTAGCTTTTAACGATTTTTCTTCTTTTACATTTTCCTCTTTAACAACAACCTGATCTTCCAATATCTGTACCTGTTCCTCTCTCAATAGAAATCCCCCTAAACACCTAAATCAACTTATCAAGAGCATCCTGTACCGTCTTAACCCCTATAAAATCAAGGCTCTGAAACTTATCCCGAAGTTCCAGACTACGCTCCGGCGCCAGTACCCGCCGAAAACCCAAACGCACAACTTCTTTGACACGTTGTTCCATAAAACTTACACCCCTGACTTCCCCGGTAAGTCCCACCTCTCCCAGTATCACTGTATCCTCTGCTATCGCACTATTGCGGTAGCTGGAGGCCAAAGCCACTGCAATACCCAGGTCAGCGGCGGGTTCCATAACCTTGAGCCCACCCACAACATTCACATAGAGGTCCTGGTTGGCTAATGAGAACCCCAAGCGTTTTTCCAAAACCGCTGCAACTAAAACCACCCGGTTGTAATCGACACCAGTGGCTGCCCGGCGGGGAGACCCGAAAGCCGTAGGACAAACAAGCCCCTGGACCTCCACAAGAATCGGGCGCGTTCCCTCCAAAGCTGCCACCACCACAGAACCAGGCCCACCCAAGGCTCTTTCCTCCAGAAAAAGCGCAGAAGGATTGTCCACCTCTTGGAGCCCTTCCTCTCCCATTGCAAAAACCGCTACCTCATCTGTTGCACCAAAGCGGTTTTTCACCCCGCGTAAAAGACGTAGGTTCTGGTGGCGCTCTCCTTCAAAGGAAAGAACCACATCCACCATATGCTCCAGGACCTTGGGTCCCGCCAGTGCCCCTTCCTTTGTCACATGACCCACCAAAAAACAAGCACTTCCACAGGTTTTAGCAAGCCGCACTATTTCAGCTGTACACTCCCGCAGCTGGCCAACACTCCCGGGATGCAAGGACAGTTCAGAATTAAATGTGGTTTGAATCGAATCGATAATCACTAAAACCGGTGAAAGCTCCACAACAGCCCGGCAAATGTCGTTTATATTGGTTTCCGCGTAGAAATAGAGGCGCTCAGATGCTGCCTTCAGACGCCGCGCCCGCATCTGCACCTGCTGGCGGGATTCCTCCCCTGAAATATATAAGACAACCCCTTTTTCTTTCGCTATGAAGGCAGCCAACTGTAAGAGCAGTGTGGACTTCCCAATACCTGGGGCACCACCCAGCAGAACTACAGAACCGGGAACGATCCCCCCTCCCAAGACCCGATCAAATTCCCTTGAACAGCTGGGAAGACGTTCAGCCGGAGGCCCATCCTCATATTCTGTTAAAGAAATTAAAGGAGCTGCCTCCTGAGCCGAAGACAATCCCGATGCTTTTTTGAAACCCTTTTTAGCTACCGGGGCTTCAGAAAAAGAGTTCCATGTCCCACAGCCAGGACACCGCCCCAGCCATTTCGCAGCCTCATATCCACATTCATCACAAAAATATCTTATCTTTTCCCGTCCCACAGCCTTCTACCTCTCATCCAACTTCTACACTATTATAACATTATTACATCCTGAGCAGAACCCCAGAACCCCAGAGCATGCTTGCTTTATTGCTTTATTTGAGAATTAGAAGTTGACAGGCACCAGGAAAATACAGCCTGTATATACAGATTCGGCTAAATGGTAATAGGCACCTATATTTGTTCCGCCAGTTTTTTTAGGTCCCCTACCGGCTCCCGGCAGGCGTAGTTTTCACAGATGTAAACAGCAGGGGTTCCATCTGGGGACATTTTACCCGCAGCGGTTGGAGCAACGGCGGCCAGCTGTTCACCCGGCTTGCCAGGTTGATTGTGCAGTATTACTGCCTGCGGCATATATTTAGAACGCAGCACCTCAAAAAACCCCTGCGTTTGGGAGTTGTCCTTCTCCCCGGCTACCACGATCTCCTGAGGCGGTCCTAAAGAGAAATCTAAGGCACACAGATAAAAGGTGTACGCCTGGGGTGTTCTTGCCACCGCACCGCCAAAGGCATGAAGCTGCCGGTGAGCAGTGTCCTCCAGAGCATCATTTCCCGTCAGCCTCGCCAGGTGCAGTAGATTCCAAGCAGCCACCGAATTACCTGAAGGAAGCGCCATGTCAACAATCTCCTTGGTCCGGACACCGAGTTCCTCACTACCATTATCAGCTGCAAAATAAAACCCCCCATCCTCCGGATCCCAGAAAAGTTCATACATCTCACGTGTAATCCTGAGCGACTCTTCAAGATACTTCACTTGAAATGTTGCCTGGTAGAGTTCCCACAGCCCCCAGGCAAGGAAGGCATAATCATCCAGATAGGCAAGGTAAGCTGCATCCCCCTCGCGATAGCGTGCCAGCAGCCTCCCCTCTCTGCTGCGCAAATTTTTCAGCAGAAACTCCACTGCCTTTTCCGCAGCATAAGCATACCTCTCCTCCCCCAATACCCAGGCACCTCTGGCTAAAGCAGCGATCATCAAGCCATTCCATGAAGTGAGAATTTTATCATCCTTGAAGGGATGAATCCGCTTTTCCCT
>DUMY01000041.1 GCA_012839645.1 Syntrophomonadaceae bacterium | reverse complement strand
TCCCATGGTTCAATGATATAATATACTTAAACATTCGAAATACAATATTTCAATGAGGTGATCTGATGCTGATCGGAATATCATTGAACCATGGGAAAATAATGCAGCCTGCTGCTGGCCTCGATTGCAAAAAGGAATTATGTTCTTTATGGTGAAAAAGAAGAAAGAGGAATATAAAAGTAGTTGAAGCTTGAGGGAGGTATATATGGAACCGATAAAATTGAAATACGGGCTGGATGAAACCCCACCCTTTGCCGAATTGATACTGTTAGGTTTGCAGTGGTTTGCAATTATTGTCCCTGTAGTAATTATCGTTGGGAAAATAGTGGCGGGTTTGCATTTTAGCAATCCTGCAGACCAGATCATCTATATTCAAAAGATATTTTTTATAACAGGTGTTTCTTTTTTAGTTCAGTTGTTGTGGGGTCACAGATTGCCACTTGTCATAGGTCCCGCCACAATACTCCTTGTGGGCATCGTTGCCAGCCACGCCAGTGGTCTGAGTGCTATATACACCGCAATCGCCATAGGGGGTCTTGTTCTTTTCGTTCTGAGTGCTGCCGGGTTATTCAATTATCTAAAAAAGCTTTTTACAGCACCGGTTATAGCAACTATTCTTATACTGGTTGCTTTTACCCTTACCCCAATGATTTTAAATCTGATTACATCTTCCACAGTACCTGGACTTGCTCTGCCAAATCTGGTTTTTGCACTTGTTTTTGTGTTCTGTATATTTGCGGTGAGCAGGCATGTAACTGGTTTCTGGAAGTCTACACTGATTATGTGGGCCTTGATTGTAGGTACTGTTACTTATATTTTGCTCTTCCCGCAAGGTTTTGAAGTGGCAAAAGGAGCTAATACCACTATCATTGCCGGTTTTTTTCAAAATATGAACTTCAAGTTGAGCTTTGAACCGGGAGTGATAATCTCTTTTCTTGTATGTTTTTTAGCCTTATCCATCAATGATTTGGGTTCCATCTACTCTGTAGGTGGTTTGTTGAAACCTGATCATATGCCAAAACGTGTCACCAGGGGGCTATCACTGACAGGTATACTTAATTTTCTATCCGGGATATTTGGTGTCATCGGTCCCGTAAATTTCTCCCTGAGCCCTGGAGTGATAGCATCTACAGGGTGTGCTTCCAGGTTTACCCTCATACCGGCAGGAGTAATTTTGCTGGGCATGTCTTTTATGCCGCCGGTAATAGCCTTTATGGGAGGCATTCCCCAGGTAGTAGTAGGAAGCATTCTTTTATACATCATGTGCTCACAGCTTGCTGCCGGATTAATCATGGCCACAGACGCAGAAGAGGGATTCAATTTTGAAAACGGCCTGGTGATGGGGCTTCCCTTAATGCTGAGCATTGTTATCTCATTTCTACCGGATAGTATAGTGAGCACATTTCCTGTTATTTTAAGACCCATTCTGGGAAATGGCTTTGTGGTCGGTGTTTTAGCGGTGCTGATTATGGAGCATCTAATCTTTAGGGAAAAAGTAGGATCCCACCAGGATTAATATTTATTGGGGCAAATGGCATTC
>DUMY01000040.1 GCA_012839645.1 Syntrophomonadaceae bacterium | reverse complement strand
TGTATGATTATGGAAGCAAGAGCGGTTGAGGCTTTACCATCACCGCGGCCGGTTGTATGGGGAATTATAACATGAAACCGAGTAATGTGAGGGATGGCGCTCTTGTTTCCATAATCATACATTTCTAAATCAATAGACATCTTGAAATATTATCACACAAGCATATGAATGTCAAGAAAAAAAACAAAAGGAAACCTTTCAGGATACCTCGGAAAAGTTCCCTTTGTTTTTTTTTGCACTATTACATTAACTATAAGTTATGTTATCCATTTGGTTAATATCAGTGTATCAGGTTTTTCGTTGCAATGCAAGGCTCTATACCTGACACACTCACCGCTAGCCATAATCTATTGTTATTTGTTATCAAAAGATTTCGGCGAGGTTCTATTACTCAATCTCGACTTCCGCTCCTACATCGGTAAGCTTTGCCTTTATTTCTTCGGCCTCTTCCTTACTGACATTTTCCTTCACTGGTTTTGGAGCAGTATCCACAACTTCCTTGGCTTCCTTGAGCCCTAGCCCGGTAATCTCACGTACTGCCTTAATAACCTTAATCTTCTGATCACCAATAGCCTTGAGCACAACGTTAAACTCGGTTTTCTCCTCTTCTTCCGGAGCTTCCGCAGCAGCAGGCCCGGCAGCAACAGCCACAGGTGCTGCAGCGCTTACACCAAATTCATCTTCCAGGGCCTTGACCAATTCGGAAAGTTCCAAAACGGTCATTCCCTTGACAACTTCAATAATCTCTTCAACTTTACTCATTTACATAAGCCTCCTTGATTTTCCTTTTGTAGTATTCTTGCCCCACCAATTAACCAGCTGCTTTTTGATCCCGTACTGCATTCAATGCATAAACCAATTTCCTGATCGGTCCCTGCAGCACACTGCACATACCGGTAAGAGGCCCGTTAAGACCACGGAGAACCATGGAAACCAAAATATCTTTGCTTGGCAGATCAGCAAGTACCTTGATAGAGGATACTCCCACTATCTCGCCCTCAATAAGACCACCTTTGATTTCCAGCTTGCGGTTCTTTTTCATAAAATCCATCAGTGTCTTAGCTGGTGCTACGGGATCCTCATTAGCAAAAGCGATAGCAGTGGGCCCCTCCAGAAACTGATTAAGATCCGGATGGCCGCTGTTTTCTGCAGCAATTTGCATTAATGTGTTTTTCACAACCTTGAATTCCACACTTGCATCCCGACAGTTTCTACGGAGGTCTGTCGCCTCTTCCACTTTTATACCCCGATAGTCTGCAAAAACCGCTGCCTTTGATGTCTTCAGCTTCTCTTCCAGTTCAGCAACAACTTTCTTTTTTTCATCAAGGCTGGCCATTTCACGCCTCCTTTACTTATAAAATAAGGCCCTCCGCAGTCAGCAGAGGGCCAGGAACAGCATCCCTTGAACCATCTTCTGACCTCGGTAGGCTAAAATTTAAGCCTTACGGCGCCTACTGTCTACGGTCACTTGTACAGCATAGCAACAAATTCTTTTTTAGTCAAGAATATAGAAGTCGATTACCCTAAAGGGTTAAGGGGGGTAATCTTAACACCAGGACCCATACTAGAGGAGACAACAATACTTTTCAGATACTGTCCCTTTACTGCTCCAGGTCTGGCTTTAATCAGTATATCCATCAGTGTTGCATAATTCTCCTTGAGATTCTCCAGCGGAAAAGATACTTTACCGATGGGTGCATGAATAATACCTGTTTTATCAACACGATATTCTATCTTGCCCGCCTTAATTTCTTTGACCGCCTTTTCGATATCAAAGGTTACTGTGCCTGTCTTAGGGTTGGGCATTAGTCCCCGTGGTCCCAGTATTTTTCCTAATCTTCCCACAACACTCATCATGTCCGGAGTAGCTACTGCAACTTCAAAATCCAGCCACCCCTCCTGGATCTTTTTAGCCAACTCTTCTGCACCAACATAGTCAGCTCCAGCATCAGTTGCTTCTTGAGCCTTTTCTCCCTTTGCGAAAACAAGCACTGTCCTGGATTTGCCAGTTCCGTGGGGAAGAACTACTGTTCCCCTCACCTGCTGATCAGCATGGCGGGGATCAACCCCCAGACGTACAGATAATTCCACAGTCTCATCGAATTTTGCCGGGGCGTTCTCTTTGACAAGAGCCAACGCCTCTTCCGGTTCATAAAAATGGTGTCGATCAATTTTTTCCAAAGCAGCCGTGTACTTCTTTCCTCGTTTAGCCATAATAAATCCTCCCTTGTGGTTCTAGCGGATTTCTAATCCTCCCACTAGCAACTAATTACATCGTTTATTTTTAAACTATTTAGTAGCCGTTCTCGTGGTCTATTCTTCCAATCTGTTCAGCCACAGGTCAGTCTTTTTTCCTTTTGTCCAACCACCGACGACTAACCACTAACCACCAATTTGCTAACCACTAATCTCGATGCCCATACTGCGTGCAGTTCCTTCAACCATACGCATGGCTCCTTCAATATCTGCAGCATTGAGGTCTTTCATTTTCAATTCGGCAATCTCGCGCACCTTTGCCCGGGAAACCTTGCCTACTTTCTTCATATTAGGCTCGCCCGATGCAACCTCCAGACCCAGGGCATTTTTCAAGAGAACAGACGCCGGAGGGGTCTTAGTAATGAAGCTTAAAGTTCTATCCTGGTAAATGGTGACCTCAACCGGTATAAGTAGCCCCCCATCTTTGGCTGTCCGCTCATTAAATTCTTTGCAAAAAGCCATGATGTTGACACCGTGTGGGCCAAGAGCAGAACCTACCGGTGGCGCTGGGGTAGCCTTGCCTGCTGGAATCTGAAGCTTGACCACAGCTGCTACCTTTTTTTTAGCCATACTGTACACTTCCTTTCTATTTAATCTCTATCTATAATTTCTCTACTTGCGTAAATTCCAATTCTACCGGCGTTTCTCGCCCAAACATTGATACAAGCACCCTCAGCTTGCTTTTTTCCGGATAAATCTCCTCCACTGAACCGATAAAATTCTCAAAGGGACCTGCAACCACCCGCACACTTTCACCAATATCCAGGTCGATTTTAACAGGCGCCTCGGTCAGTCCGATCTTACACATAATATTATGAACTTCATCGTCCATCAAAGGGATCGGCTTAGTCCCCGACCCAACAAAACTGGTAACACCGGGTGTATTGCGTACAACATACCAGGAATCATCAGTTAGTACCATTTCTACCAGCACATAGCCGGGGAATATCTTTTTTTTGGTAATCTGCCTCTTCCCATCCTTGATCTCAACTTCATCTTCCATGGGAACAAGGACCTCAAAAATTTTGTCCTCCATGTTCATGGAAGCAACTCGCTTCTCTAAATTTGTTTTTACCTTATTTTCATAACCAGAATATGTGTGAATAACGTACCATTTTTTTTCCATTAAGACAAGGGACCTCTCAACCGGCCCCCACCTCCCTGGTATGTTACTATATAAACGTACCTACATGCCTACTTACCTTACTTACAAACCTAGACTCAGCAAGAGATTAAGCAGCTTGCTTAAAATAACATCGGCAACCCAGATAAGAACAGCTACGAATATTACAGCAGTGAGGACCACCGTAGTATAGCCAGCAAGCTCTCTTCGGCTAGGCCAGTACACCTTTTTTAGCTCTGCCCATACGCTTTGAAAAAATTTACCTGCATTTTGAAAGAAGTTCTTCTTGGGTTTTTCTCTGCTTTCTCTGCGGGAAACTCGCTTCTCTTTTTTAACAACCGCCGGTTTTTTAGATTTTCCCCTTTTTCCTGCTTCCTGTATCTGATCTTTTGGCTTGTCATCCTTTTTAATAAAACGCAAAAAGGATCGCAGTTTCCCTTCTGAAACAGGCGTGGCTTCTTCTTTGGGCTTCTCCTGTTCCTGCTCTTCTATATCTGCCTTTTTTGCGCGTGCTCTGGCACCTTTTTTAGACTTTGCCGCGCCTGCCTTTTTTGCCAATAGGCTCACATCCTTCGGCCTGCCATCACTTATTTGGTCTCGCGATGGTCAGTCTGTTTTTTACATACGGGACAATATTTTTTTAGCTCCAAGCGTTCCGGATTGTTTCTCTTGTTCTTCTCTGTAGTATAATTGCGGTTTTTACATTCAGTACATGCTAAAGTCACACTTACACGCACTGTGCCACCTCCTACTGCCTTGTTTACAATATATAGTTCCAAATACAGCCATAGAAAGATCCTGTACTACTCTAGCATAATTACCCTTTACCTGTCAATAATAATGGTCGTTGGTCATTGGTAATTGGTTGTTAGATAATTCCCTGGGCTAACATGGCTTCTGCTACTTTGACAAAACCGGCGATATTGGCTCCGTCAACATAGTTTACACGGCTGCCCTTACTCCCATAAGTTACACACTGGTTATGGATCTTTTTCATGATCTCCCGCAACTTGCAATCAACCTCTTCTGCCGACCAGCAGTAGTGCTGGCTGTTCTGGCACATTTCCAGACCACTTACAGCCACACCGCCCGCATTGGCCGCTTTACCCGGAGCAAAGAGCAGTCCGGCATCTTGCAGCGTATCCACAGCATCAGGTGTACAGGGCATATTAGCCGCCTCAACAACACACCTGCACCCATTTTTGATCAAATTCTCAGCGTCATCCTGTTCTAGTTCATTCTGTGTTGCCGTAGGAACAGCTATATCACAGGGAATCTCCCAGGGACTCCTCCCTTCAACCCATTTTAACCCAAATTCTTTAGCAAAACTCTGTGCCGGACGACGGTAAACAGTCCAGAGATCCCTTAAATATTCAAACTTCTCATCATCAATCCCCTCTGGATCATAGACATAGCCATTTTCGTCCGCAATCGTAATAACCTTGGCACCACACTGGCAAGCCTTTTTAATAAAATAACTCCCTACATTTCCATAGCCGGAGACGGTTATTGTTTTTCCCTGCAGATCTTCTCCGTTAGCCTTCAACATCTCCTGCAGGAAATATACAACGCCATAACCAGTAGCCTCCGGACGCATTAGACTGCCACCCCAACTCCAACCCTTACCTGTAAGAACACCGGTGAAAGCATTGGAGATCTTTCTGTACTGGCCGAAAAGATAACCGATCTCTCTACTGCCAACACCGATATCCCCGGCAGGCACATCTGTATCAGGGCCGATATGGCGATAGAGTTCATTCATAAAAGCCTGGCAAAAGCGCATTGTCTCCTGATCCGACTTGCCTCTCGGATCAAAATCAGCCCCGCCTTTCCCACCACCCAATGGCAAAGTGGTTAATGAGTTTTTGAAAACCTGCTCAAAGGCAAGGAATTTCATGACCCCTAAATTTACTGATGGGTGAAAACGTAGGCCACCCTTATAAGGTCCAATAGCACTGTTCATTTGCACCCGATAACCGCGGTTGACCTGAACTTCATCCTGATCATCGACCCAGGAGATACGAAACATGATGACACGCTCAGGTTCTACTAACCTCTCCAGGATCTTTGCTTTCCTGTATTTTGGCTGCTGCTCCAAAAACGGTAAAAGCGATCTTGCCACTTCATAAACAGATTGATGAAATTCTTTTTCCCCCGGATTTCTGCTGGTAACTCGATCGAGGAAATTATTAAGAAGCTGCTTTGACATGCTGTATCCTCCATAATTATAACATTGATTCCTTGAGCAATAATAAACACAAGCCAAACTGTATATTCGAGATTGCATACATTTATCCTGCAATCTCTTTCTTGTATACAAGTATACATTATCGGATTTGCAGTTCCTTTTCCAGCCTTTGAACCAAATCTTCCAATTTTTTGAGCTTTCTTTCCTGTTTTTTACGCACAACACCCCGTATATGATGGCCTGTAGAGCGCAGCATAAATGTAGTTTGCTCCTGCATATCCTCCATTATTTCCCTTAATTCAGCCAGCTTACTCTGTAAATCCTCTTTGCTCATCTGCCGGAAATCATCCATCTGTTCCTCATCAAACATTTCATCACCTCCCTGTAAAAGTGTCACAGGGTAATGTTTATCACAAGAGCACTACTAACCGATAATACAGGCACAGAATATACCCACACTAATTACCTGTCAACTACTGAAAACACAAATAAGCAGAACATTTATTAGTTCTGCTTAATGCTATATGGCTCCCCGGGCGGGATTCGAACCTGCAACCCTCCGGTTAACAGCCGGATGCTCTACCGTTGAGCTACCGAGGAATATAAATATTCTGGCAGC
>DUMY01000004.1 GCA_012839645.1 Syntrophomonadaceae bacterium | reverse complement strand
CTGACCGACGGCTTAGAAGGCCGTTGCTCTATCCAGCTGAGCTACTGGGACAAAACAAAGCCCAAAATAAAAATGGAGCGGGTGATGGGAATCGAACCCACCCGACTGGCTTGGAAGGCCAGGGCTCTACCGCTGAGCTACACCCGCTTGTTTGTGCGCTGCTATTTTAACATACAAAGAAATTTTCCACAAGTTTGAATCCTTTAATGGCTTTATAGAGTGGTCGGGGTGGGGAGATTTGAACTCCCGACCTCTTGGTCCCAAACCAAGCGCGCTTCCAAACTACGCCACACCCCGCTGTTTAAGCAAGATTTAGTATAACATTTATCTGCTGTTCTTTCAATATCAATATACAGGAATGCTGCCCCTCGAACCCTAATTCTATCATCTTTACTTGGGTTAAAATTAAATGTATTTTCCTTATGATTACGATTGAGTAGTGAATCAACATTAAACTGCCTTAGTTGATCCAAAAGCAATAAAGCGGGCCTGGCCCTTTAAAGTTCGCAGGTCTCGACCGTGTATCCTGACTGATGAAATTCCAACATAGCAAAGCTGTGCATTCCAGGAAATCGCGGCCAGGTAATACTTCCCGGATTCAGAAATAGCATTCCGTTCTTTTTCTCTTGATGGGGCATATGGGTGTGCCCATAGATCACTATATGGGCACCAAGCTCCTCAGCCCGCTGATACAGCTTTGTCAGACTGCGCTTCACCCCAAAAAGATGCCCATGGGTGAGATAAAGGCGGTAATCACCTATCTTCAGCAGTTCTTCCACAGGCTCAGGGGTATAAATATCGCAGTTGCCGGTAACCGCTTTCACTTTTATCCCGCTGCCTCTACCCAGGATAATCGCATCTTCATAATAATCTCCGGCATGAAGCAGCAGATCTATATGTCCCATCTGTTCAACAGCTTTTTTTGCTTTTTTTATTTTACCATGAGTATCACTTAAGACACCGACCCGCAACCTTCCTCTATGCCCTCCTCCAGTAGGTGGATTAGCACATCCCGCATGGCCCGCATTGCCTGAGCACGATGACTTATCCGGTTCTTTACATCGGAACCCAGCTCAGCAAAGGTCTTCTCCAGGGATGGAATCAAGAAAAGGGGGTCATAACCGAATCCTTTTGTCCCGCTAGGTCGGAAAGTAATCTTCCCTTCGCAGACACCCTCACTCAGGAACTCCTTACCTTGTGGGGTGACTATGGCGATCACACAACGAAAGCGCGCCCTTCGCTTATCTAGTGGAACTCCCCGCAAAGCATCCAACAGCTTTTTATTGTTTGCTTCGTCATTTTTCCCAGATCCCGCATAGCGTGAAGAAAAGACTCCCGGCGCTCCCTGAAGGTAATCTACCTCCAACCCCGAATCATCGGCCAAAGCCATTTGCCCTACGGCAGCAGCAGTAGCCCGGGCCTTGAGCAAGGCATTTTCCCGAAATGTTGAGCCGGTTTCCTTGATCTCCGGGAGATCGCTGAACTCTATTAGAGAAACAATTTCTAAAGGTAGATCCCGCAGCATTTCCCGGTATTCTTCGATCTTCCCCATATTCCTGCTGGCAATCACAATCTTACTCATCAAGTCCACCCAGTACTTCCTTTTGGTAGGCAATCAGTTGATTGATGCCCTGAGCTGCCAGATCAATAAGTCTCTGTAGTTCCTCCCTGGTAAAAGGCATCCCCTCGGCAGTCCCTTGCACTTCAACGAAACGACCCTTTCCCGTCATCACCACATTCATATCCACCTCTGCCATGGAATCTTCGATAAAACAGAGGTCAAGCTGCAGCTGTTCCCCGACCTTGCCCACACTCACAGCCGCCATATAGTCGCTTACAGGAAAACTATCCCACTTTTTCTGTTCTTTTTGTTTGCGCAGGGCATCCACTAAAGCAATGTAAGAGCCAGTGATAGCCGCTGTCCTGGTACCGCCATCAGCCTGGATCACATCACAGTCAATCCAGATAGTATGCTCACCAATACTCCCCAGATCCACAATAGATCTTAAAGATCTCCCAATCAGCCGCTGGATCTCAGAGGACCTACCGCTGATCCTGCCCCTTGTACTGTCTCTAGGGGTCCGTTTTTCCGTAGAACGGGGGAGCATGCTGTATTCAGCTGTCACCCAACCCCTACCGGTCCCCCTCAAAAAATGGGGTACTTTGTCCTCAATGCTGGCAGCGCAAACCAACTTAGTATCACCGACTTCAATAAGCACAGAACCCTCAGCATACTTTAAGTACTCACGCTCAATCTTTACCGGCCTGAGTTCTTCTGGTTTTCTACCATCAGGGCGCAATAATATCATCTCCTGATTCCTATTTTCACCCACTTAATATCATACATACAGATTTAATTTTCCGGATGAAGAAGTCCTTCATTTTCTATGTCCCTGTTCCCTATCGGAGCACCCTTAACTTGACTATTTAAAGAAACCTGCTGCACTTTAAAGGGAAAAGAACCGAGGAATTCCTTTCCTGTTGTATAAAATGATGTGATCGAACCGCTGGCATAAAATAAATGCTTCGGTGTTTCCCCGCGATGCCCATCGAGTTTTAAAATACCCGCCAACTCCGAGACAACTTCCTTAGCAGGATCCACCAACTGAATTCCTTCTCCAATAATATGCTTGATTACCGGAGCAAGGAACGGATAATGGGTACAGCCGAAAACCAGTGTATCCACCTCCGCCTCCTGAAGAGGCTGGAGATACGAGCGCGCAATCTGGTATGTTTCCCGCCTTCCGGTACGCCCATTCTCCACAAGAGGGACAAAAAGAGGACAGGATTGAGTAAAAACCTGCACATCAGGATCACTCAACCGAAAAACACGTTCGTAGGCACCGCTCTCAACTGTTGGTTTTGTTGCCAAGACTCCGATTCTTTTATTCTTGGTTTTCCTTAAAGCAGCCTGCACTCCAGGCTCGACCATCCCGATGACAGGAACCGGGGATTTCTCCTGCAGATGAGAAAGTGATACAGATGAACTGGTGTTACAAGCCGCGATAACTGCTTTGACCGTATGGTCCAGTAAAAATTCAACGATTTCTAGTCCGAAATGGATTATTTGCTCCGGGCTGTGAGACCCATAAGGCAAATGAGCTGTATCTCCAAAATAAACAATTTGCTCCTGTGGAAAATGCTCCCATAAGCTTTTAACCACTGTTAAGCCGCCCACACCGGAATCAAAGACTCCAATGGGTTGCGTCTTTTCCAATGACGTTCATCTCCATTCATTTTTCTTTGTCAGGGCTAAAAATACCACCGCGTTCCCCCCGGCATCACAAATAGAAATATGCCGTAGCACCAAACCCGCTTCACGTAGTTTATCAACAACCTGGGCAGGATATTCGGGTCTAGTTCACCTCACGACTTAGAAGAAATTCTTATAAATTATATCATAAAACAACATCCCAGCGAGTATCTGCCACAACTATCGCGCCCTTTATACCCGAACCTGTCTGCAAGCTTCCCATATGTTACCTGGTATACGAATAATTACTATGATTACGCATAATCCAAGGAAATTGGCAATATATCACTATATAGGTAGTTTTATTGAAGTTGTACGAGACCTTGATACACAATATAATCTATACAAAGAAGAGTATCAATAATTCCCTCATCTGATATCTAACCATTACAGCTTTTCTCCTCATATTACCCTATTCAGCATTCATAATTGTTAATTACCAATCAGCTTAAAAACTTTACCTTTATGCTGTTAAGTGACAGGTTTACTATCTATCCTGGCAAGGGGGTGAGACATGCGTCTTTTTGAAGTTATTTTACTTATGGTTTAACAGGAAACAAGGAGGTGCTTAACTGTTGTCCAACTATAATGACATTAAAGAAGTGAGTCAGGTTAAGGCCACAGCAGATCCATCACCACTAGGATTGGGGGGTTTCGCCTTAACCACCTTTGTCCTCAGCATTGGCAACGCCCAGCTGATACCACTTGCTGCCAAGCCGGCCTTTCTCGGCCTCGCCTTCTTCTACGGCGGCCTTGCCCAACTGCTGGCTGGAATGCAGGAGTATAAGAAAAACAATGTCTTTGGGGCCACAGCATTTTCAACCTATGGAGCCTTCTGGCTTTCCCTGGCTACACTTACAGTTTTCGAGTCCACTGGTGTAATCGACTGGAGTGGTTACGGCGGTACAGCACTCGGCATCTTCCTGCTGGGATTTACAATATTTAATACCTATATGTGGTTTGCTTCGTTTAGGACCAATGGCGCGGTTTGCGGCGTCTTTACAACATTGGAAATCACTTTTATTCTACTGGTTCTGGCAGAATTCGGTATTATTTCCTCTGTCCCCGGCGGCATAATGGGTATTATAACAGCTGCAGTAGCCTGGTATGCCTCAGCAGCAGGAGTTATTAACTCAACATATAAGCGGACAGTACTTCCAGTCTTCCCTCTGGACGAATAGAAAAACGATCTTACTGATATGCTGGGTAGACGGTCATGTCACCCAAACATTACTATCGAGCCCGTAAATACACTTCCGACCTCAAATATGTATTTTCAGAGTTACAAATTAGGTAAAAGAAAAACCGGCTTTTTTTAGCCGGTTCTTTTTTTGTTATTGGCAAACCCGGGCCGCGGTTCATTTAAGGGTTAACTCTTGACAAAGGATAGGTCGCGCATGAGAGGCGCATCCACTGGAATATGTCCTGCAAATGTCTTACTGATCTGCCCCTCCACTAAAATCTGAACCTTTTGCACAGTAGGAAATTCCGTCAAAGTGTTAACAATGGAATAAACCGCCAGGGCCTCGTCTTTGGGGTCATCCCCCGGGATCTTTGTGGCTTCCCGGTTTAGATCCACAACACAGGTCCCATCGGTCTTGATGTTGAGATCCTTCACCTCCGCCTCTTCCGGAAGTGCGGGTTTGAGATCCCCTTCCGCTTCCCCTTGCAAGAGTGCGTCCAATGTTGCTCTGGCTATCCCGGTAACCTTGGGGACATCCTGTGTCACCGGGACTAAGCAACGGTTCTCCTGGTTCTTTAAATAAAGAGTAACTTCTGCAACTTCTTTCTCATCAGGAACAGCAACATCATCACCCTCTAAACCTAAAATGTCATCATCCACTACCGGCGTCCGGGCATCTTTGGAGGACTGTCCCAGTCTTTCGGTGAGACTACACCCTCCTACCACGAGAAAGGCCGCAATCAACACCATCATCAAAACAAAATGAAGGTGTCCCCTGCGCCGCTCGTTCTCTTTCTCTTCCATTTGCTTAAAATCCCATGCCATTCAATAACCCTCCTCCCTTTTTATGGGTATACTTCCTTGATAAACCTATGCCGGGAGAGGGCATTTTATACCATCAACAACAATGTCATTACTTCTTTCTCAGATCATTTCTATCCGATAGTCAAGCACCTGAGACTCCCCCTGTTTCTCAAAAAACTTGACTACAGAATTTAATACCTGAAAAGCATGTTTTCTTTCATTGGAAATACAGGTAAAGGCAATTGTTGAGCGCTGCCAAAGATCATGTTGGTCTATTTCTGCTATGGAAACATTGTGGTGTGCTTTAACCCTGTCCATCATGCTTTTCATGATTCTTCTTTTATCCTTCAAGCAGCCCGCATCACCTATAAGAAGTTCAATTATACAAAGACCTATTACCATAATAAAAACACTCCCTACCTGAAATAGAGGCCAGATGCCAGAAGTCGACGATACCACCTTCCGATGAAACCCTCTCTTCAGCCACAGTTACGCCCCCCTTTTTATTAGGACTACCCCCATTATAACTAAAAAAATATGCCCACACGCCCACTACGCACCATTAGGCTCATAAAAAAACCGCCACCAATAATTCCCGGCAGCGGAGATATTAGATCTGGTTTATGTGGGTTTAAACGATACAGCCGTACCGAACCCTTTTGTCTTCAAAACATATTCCAGCGGTAGAGAGCATAGGCGACAATACCGCCGAGACCTAGAGTCACGCCCATAATACCTGTAAAGGCAAAGGGTGAATGCTGAAAAGGAAGTCCCACGTTCATTCCATAAATGCTGGCAATAATCGTCGGCAAAGAGAGTACAATGGTCACCGAAGTAAGAAATTTCATAACAATATTCATATTATTGGAAATAATCGCCGCGTAAGCGTCCATGGACCCTGTCAAAATAGAACTGTAAATGGAGCTCATCTCCATGGCCTGCCTGTTTTCAGTAATGGCATCCTCCAGCAGGTCTTCATCTTCGGGATACATCTTGATCAGCATCGATGATGGTGCTTCCTTAGCATTTACCAGCTGAGTACGGGTCAGCTTTTCCATGACGATCCCATTTGCCCGCAGTGATGTAGTAAAGTAAACTAAGCTTTTCTGTACATCCAACAGTTGAAAGAGCGCCTCATTTTTCATGGTATGAGAAAGATGTTGTTGGAGTTCTGTACTCCGTATATCCAAGATGCGCAGATAGTTTAAATAAAGGGTCGCTGTTTTAATCAGAACTAAAAGAAGAAAGCGAGTTTTCTTAAAGGTATATAATACCGGTTCCTTCAACATCTTGGAGAAAATTGGGTGATCATCCAAACAAACAGTCACCAAATAGTCCTTGGTCACGATAATTCCCAGTGGAATAGTATCATAAAGCTCTGCTCCCTTTTTTCCCCTGGCAACCGGAACTTTGATGATGATCAGGATCTGACCGGGCTCTATTTCAATGCGCGGCCTCTCCTCATCATCAAGTGGATCCTTGAGAAAGTCATAGGTTATTCCCGTTTGTTTATTTACCAATTGGATCTCTTCTTCAGTGGGGTTAATCAGGCAAAGCCAGGATCCCTTTTCACAAGGGTGATCCTTTATCAACTGATCATCTACAGTGTGATAAACTCTCAACATCCTCCTCACCATCCTTTCCAGGCACCCTTCCGGGCTGTTTTTATACTCTAATTATCCAGGTCTAAGCATAGCAGAGACATTTACAAGGTGCAAGCACTACCAGGCAGATTGCAGGCAGATACCTATTATCCTTTACTTTCTTTTGATCCGCAGGGTTTTAGAAAGAGAATAGAGAATATTTGTTATGGACGTTGTT
>DUMY01000275.1 GCA_012839645.1 Syntrophomonadaceae bacterium | reverse complement strand
CATTTGGTTTAACTGTGGCAACTATTTTTCCTCCTTTTTGTTTATTTGGTATTAGTTTATCAAGTATTCGTCAATTTATTCGCTTGAAGGCCGGGGAGACTGAAAATACTGGGTGCTTTATACATATTAGTTTTTAGGGGATCAAGATCTCTACAAAAAGTTTCTGCTTTTTAATGTTCAGGAGTTGTAATGCCTTGTTGAGTTCGCTTAACGTTACATAGGCCGGGATGGTGTATGCCCCAAAATAGAATTTCCCCTGACCCGCCTTCTGGAAGGGGTAGCCCAATCTTAGCAGGAAGTTTAACATCCTTTCTTCAACAATAACAAAAGCGGTTGTTATACCCTCGTCTAAACACCAGTTGAGTATTGATTTTAATAATCCTATAGTAGCAGTTAAACCCCTCGTTTCCTTGGCAACGATCAAGCGGGAGAGTTCGACGTATCGCTCCACATGATCTGGGATGGCAATATCCGTAAAGTTATTTAATACAGGCAGGCCTAATTCAGATGGAAAGATCGCACGCGCAGTTCCCACGATCTTGCCTGTATCGTTCTGGGCAAGAAAATGGACCGAATGTTGATCGTATTCATCTGTTTCTTTTCCATCGGGGTATTCTTCTGGGTTAAGCCATTTCTTTTCCAGGCAGAAAACCCTGTACCGTAGTCTAAAAACATCTTCTTTTTCCTTTAAAGTTTTGACAACACGGTATTCCATCATTTTTCCCCCACTGACAATGGTTACCATAATAATCTATTCTATTCGTCCAATACTCAATGGTGATGAAAGAGAGAAAAACTGGCACCATATGCCAAACAATATCATACTTTACATTAATCACCTTTGTATGCTGATCAAAGTACACATTGAAGGTGGTTGAAATTAACCGGGCAGACACCTATGCCACTAAAAGGTGGCACCATCAAAAAAATAAAAACAGAACCGAAGTCGAAGGTTGAAGAACCAGCGGAAGGCAGATTTTTTCTATTTTCATGGTTGGGATAAAGGGGGTAATACAGTTGCCAGAATCAATATTCGCAAAGATAAAACCTGTATTAGAGGAGCAGTTTATTTTTGAGGGGGAGTTGACATTAAAGACGCGTTTTCTTGAGGATCTTGGGGCAGATTCTTTGGATATTGTCCAGTTATTGAGTGATTTAGAGGATATGTTTGATATAAAAATGCCTCCGGAAGATCTCGTAAATATACAAACTGTAGGGGATATTGTTGATTATATAGCAAGACATACTAGTCCAGCCCAATAAGGAAAGGGAGGTTAGCGGTTATGTCTGTTTCTGAATTGTTACGTAATACAGCCAGGCGTTTTCCTGATAAAACAGCTATCTATTTTGATAATCGCCTTGTAACATACAAAAGTCTAGACCAAGGCGTTGACAATTTGGCCAGGGGGCTGCTCAACCTGGGCCTTAAAGGACAGGAGATGGTTGGTCTGCTTCTGGGCAACTGTTTGGACTTTGTCTATTCCTACTTTACCATTACAAGGGCGGGCGGGGTGGTTGTTCCTGTAAACCCTCTTTATAAGGATGAAGAGGTTAAATACCTT
>DUMY01000039.1 GCA_012839645.1 Syntrophomonadaceae bacterium | reverse complement strand
ATCATAGAGATTCCAATCCCGTGTTAGCAGCCTTCCATCCTGCTCCAGATCGAAAAATGTTTTGGTCCCAGGTAACGGCGTAAGAATAAGAAATTGCACGGTATCGATTCGATTTTTCAAAGCGAAGTCCAGGGTTTCCTCTATCGTCTGCAAGCTGTCCTCATCAGCGCCAAAGACAAACATTCCATGGACCATAATGCCCAACTCATGGAAGCGCTGAATGCAGTACACAATATCCTCCACATCCTGTTTTTTATTGAAGCTTTTGAGTGTATCAGGATTGACGGATTCCATACCCACAAAAACCATTCGGCAGTTGCTATCATACATCAGCTGAAGCAGTTCATCATCCCGGGCAGCATCTGTCCTCACCTGGGTGCACCACCGGGAGGGCTTAATATCCTGCCGGATCATCTCCCGCAGCAATTCCTTAGTACGGCGAGGATTAGCAGCAAAGTTATCATCGACAAAAAAGACCTGCTTACCCTGGTACTGCTTGAGTTCTTCCAACAGGGCTTCTGTCTCACGGTAGCGGTATTTACGGCCAAACATCTGGGTGACACTACAAAAAGTGCAATCAAAGGGACAACCCCGTGACGTCATCACCGGGTAGGTTGACATCTTCAGCCCAGAAAAAAGGCTCAAATCAGGAAAAGGCACACTGTTAAAATCCACCCAATCAGCATCCGGGTTATGTATGATTTTTTCTCCCTGGCGATAAGAAACCCCAGGAATATCTGACGGCAGTTCCCCACGTTCAATACAGGATATTAACGGGATGAAGGTCAAGTCAGCCTCACCCCTGCAAACATAATCACAATGTTCTAAAGCCTCTTCAGGCATAAAGCTGACATGAGCACCGCCCATGATTACCGGTATGCCCTGGTCACGGGCAAAATCGCCTAAGTGATAAGCTTCAATGGCTGTAGAAGTAGTCGTAGAGATGCAGATTAGATCAGCACCGGTAATTTCCGACAGATGTATATCCCTGCTCGACCCCATGATCAGCCGCACCTGGTGGCCGGCCTTCTGTAACAATGTCCCCAGTATGGGCAGCCCCAAACGAGGCATAGTAACATTACTATAAACGTGTTTCCCCGGAGCCTTCGGCTCAATTAATGTGATATTAATGATTCTGCCCCCAATCTCTAATGGTTTTCGTTAATACATGATGTAGTTATCATAACCACATCCTATTTGTTATATACTACCTCACATGATACTTAATTGCAATATCTAAATATGTATGTTTTAATAGTAATCGGGGTCTAGTCAGGGTCAGGCTTGTTTTATTGCGCTATTGCTTCAGCAAACAAGGCCATGCTAGGTGACAGGGGTCTATTGCACCCCCCTTGTTTCGGCTTTATTTTTCTCATATGACACCCCGTCCTGGCGGTACATGACAATAGCATGAAAAAGGAGAATTCCTTTTGTCATCATCAGGGGTCGGAATCATAAAAAAGAGCACAAGAAGTCTCTTCTAAATAGGAGGTACTATTTCATGAAAAAAGAAGAACTCTACCCGCTGATTGATGAAATAATTCCCGATCAGCCCATAGCTTTGAGTGATATACCGGAAATAGATCTTTATGTAGACCAGGTAACTGAGTTTTTTGAAAAAAAGCTTTCCCTGCAGAAAAGGCATAGCAAGGATAAATTACTGACTAAAACCATGATCAACAACTATGCCAAAGCAGGCATTCTCATGCCCCCCAGGCAGAAACGATATTCCCGCCAACATATAGCACTATTACTACTGCTCTACAACTCCAAACAAATATTATCTATGAATGACATTTCTTTGCTATTTAGTATTCTCCAAAAACCAGATAAACAAAATGAAACAGAGCAGCCCGGCTCTTCCTTGATTGATTTCGTCTATGAACTGGTGCAAGAAATAAACAGCGACCAGGCTGACCAGCTGAAGGAAATCTGCAAAGAAAAAATAGAGCTTATCCAAGGGAAAACAGCCCATGTGGATGATGAAAAAAAAGAATCTATTGAATGGTTCTTGATGGCCATGTTTCTGGTCTCCCAGGCTGCTGTGCAGAAGCGGTTGGCCGAAACAATTATAGACCGATATTTTCAGGAGGATATATCCAAATAGCATAAGAGTAAGTCCGGTTGAGCTCGATTAGAATAGCATCGAAGTAGCAAGCGCAGCTTTTATATATTCAACAACCAAGCCGCTACCGAAAAATACACCATTAAACTTAAAGCATCTACTATCGTGGTAATAAGGGGGCCTGCCATTAAAGCCGGATCCAGGTTTACCTTTTTCGCAAATATAGGCAATAT
>DUMY01000038.1 GCA_012839645.1 Syntrophomonadaceae bacterium | reverse complement strand
TTCCAGGTTCGAATCCTGGTGGGCCCACCATTTTAGAGGTCAGAAGCAGGAAGTCGGAGGTCAGAGAAAAAATGGATGTCCGAGTCTTGCAGTTTTGACAGTTGAAAAAGTTATAGGAAGAAGGGCGCGTAGCTCAGTGGCAAGAGCGCTTGACTCACATTCAAGAGGCCGCAGGTTCGATACCTGCCGCGCCCACCATTTGACCTTTTTTTGATTTTGACCAAAAGTTTTGAACTGCTTGTTTCTTTGCTTTAAAAACCTCTGTGTAAATGTCTGCAGTAATTTCTCATCCCCTAATAAATCCTGTACGTTTTTCAATTCCTCTCCATAAGCCAGCAGGAAGGTTGCGAAACTGACCACGTGAAAAAAATAATTAAGGTCTTGCCTGTATTAGCTTTGACCTTTGAGATTAGTTACCTCGGTTAGCTTGAGGCCCGCCTTTCGAATATTCAAGAGGGTATCCCGGATGATATTATCCCCAACCATGATACATTGTTCTGAAGGAAAAAGGAAATCACTAATTATTGTGGAAATTATTATATAAATTCTTTGGGGGTGATGTTTTGCGCGTCCGTTTTGGCTGCCCTGGGGTTGAGCATACAGCTGAGGAATGCCACGGCAAGTGTTGTATTAACTGTGATTGTGAACTTTGCATCGGGAAGTGCGCTTATTATGATAGAGAAGAAACATGTTGTGTCAGTGCCATTGATGGAATTTGCCGGCATCCGGACTCACAAAGTTTCGGTGTGTCCTGCCAGATTAAGGGATGGCCGCCGGGTGACTGCCCTGATTTTGACCCAACGTGTTCATGGTAACTTTGTTTTATCTTCTTGCCTACAGAGCTATATTTTGCATCCCTGTTAGTTCCCGTTCATTAGTGCTTGAATTGATGATGTTGTGATGCCACCATCATAACAAACAGTTATGTATGGCATAGCAGGATATTATGGTAATATGTATAATTATATTATAAGGAACAAATAGCACCACTGACCAGCAAAGCAACCTAGATAGTTATGCTGATAAAACCACTAAGGCAACCTATATGGCCGGTGTCACCGAAAAATAGAGAGCTCCCTGCAAAGGGCAGAGTGCCAGGTGGTGCCCATACTGCCTGGTGCTTTGCCTTATGCTTATTAAATGTGTCCAAGCTCAGGTAGACACCCATGCCGCCTGAGCGACACCAGCAGAGAATAAAAACAGGAGCTGAAGTTGAATGTTAGGAACCTGCGAAAAAGATGACATCTGACTTTTGACCTCTATTATCAGGGTAGAGAATCCTGTTGAAAATACCTCTAGCAGGACACACATAGTTGTATTGATGTAAATTTCACTGTTAACGATGGGGAGAAAAGGAGTGATCAAGTTTTGAAACCAGCTCTGTTGGATAACTTTGACAGCTTAAGAGAAGAAAATATGGTAGCCATGAGGTGTGCCCAGGAGAAAGGCACCAAAGTAGTCGGTATTTTCTGTGCCTACTGTCCTCGGGAACTTGTCCTGGCTGCAGGGGCGATACCGGTTAGTTTGTGTGGGACTCAAGAAGCGCCCATTGCCGCGGCAGAAAGGGACCTGCCGTGCAATCTGTGTCCATTGATCAAGTCTTCGTACGGCTTTGCGCTGACAGAACAATGCCCTTTCTTTTTACTTTCCG
>DUMY01000037.1 GCA_012839645.1 Syntrophomonadaceae bacterium | reverse complement strand
GGGGTTAACGTTGGTGCCGAAGGTGGGAGTCGAACCCACATGTGGGGTGAACCACGGCGGATTTTGAGTCCGCTGCGGGTTCGACTCCCACCTTCGGCACCAACGTTAACCCCTTTAGCACTTAAAAAAAGTATTGGAGGGGTTTTTGTATGTAGCCATGATGTATATTATAATGAAGGATATTTGGTATAAATGCGGAATAATGGGTGTAGGTGTAGTTTAACGAAAAGATTCCTCTATAGATTTGCGAAAATGATTATAAATAAAAATAAAATTCTGGAGTGATGACAATATGGATTATAAAATCATTTATGCAGAAGATTCGATAAGAGGGTGCCGAGATAAAAATGCTTTGAAAGAGAGAGCGTCAGATATTATTAATAGATCTACTACTTATATTGAGAAAGCTGAAGATGCTTCTGAAATAATAATTGCAGATAACAGGTACAAGATATATCTCAAATTGGTAAAAGTTGATGATCGAATAGTAGTACTCGATGTACAGGAGAATATTTATATATTAGATTCGTAGTATAACTAGAGCTTAAAATTAGACAGTTGACATATTAAGAAATCCAATGTAAACGACAGAAAAACCTTCCTTACTCTGGCAGTAAACACATCGCTGCATTCACCGCGCTCCACGGAGTTTCTGAATGCGCTGCATTCTCTGGGATAGAGTCTGCATGGTTCCAGTAATTCAGCGAGCCAACCGTCCCCCTTGTCACGCTGGCACAACCCATTAAAAATATCAGGTATAATAGTATTATTGTGTTTGCATCCGAAACTTTTCACCGGAGGAGTAATTGTGGCCACTGAAAAAGTCACCAAAAGAGTAGCATTACTGGTTGCATCGGTTAGTTCTTTTATCACGCCTTTTCTTGGGTCATCGATGAATATTGCCCTGCCTGCCATCGGTAGGGAGTTTAGCATGGATGTGGTTTACCTGAGCTGGTTGGTGACCTCCTATCTCCTGGCCACTGCTGTTTTTCTGGTTCCTTTCGGAAGAATCGCCGATATATATGGGAGAAAAAAGATTTTTCTCTACGGGACCATCACCTTTACAGTGGGGTCACTTCTGGCTGCTTTTGTCCCTAATGCTCATCTGTTATTGGTGATGAGAGTCTTGCAGGGGTTGGGCAGTGCCATGGTCTTTGGGACTGGTGTGGCGATCCTAATCTCGGTTTATCCTGTACAGGAGCGGGGGAAGGCTTTGGGGATCAATGTGGCTTCGGTTTACCTGGGGCTTTCCCTGGGCCCTACATTAGGAGGAATTCTCACTCACTACCTGGGATGGAGAAGTATTTTTATGGTGACAGTAGCCCTGGGAGTCATCGTCATCATCCTCGTCATCAGCAAACTGAAGGGGGAGTGGGTAGAGGCGGCAGGAGAAAAGTTCGACCTGGCGGGGTCGTTTTTCTATGGAGGTATGGTACTGGCTTTGATGTATGGATTTTCCAAAGTCCCCAGTGTCTCCGGATTCTTGCTGCTGGGTGCAGGTATAGCAGGGCTGCTGTTTTTTATTTGGTGGGAGCTGCGGGTGGAAAGTCCTGTTTTAGAAATGCGCCTTTTTCGCCATAACGTAGCTTTTACTTTTTCTAATCTGGCAGCATTGATCAACTACAGTGCCACTTTTGCTGTAAGCTTCATTTTGAGCCTTTATCTACAGTATATTCAGGGGTATGGAGAGGTGCAGGCCGGCCTGATCTTAGTTTTTCAGCCTTTGGTACAGTTTATCTTTTCTCCTATAGCTGGAAGGCTATCAGATCGGATCGAGCCACGCCTTGTGGCATCTGTAGGGATGGGGTTTTCGGCTCTAGGGGTCATGATGCTGATCGCTCTTTCTAAAGATACATCACTGGCTTATTTAATTACTTGTTTGGTTCTGCTTGGGTTCGGGTTTGGGTTGTTTTCTTCACCAAACACCAACGCTGTGATGAGTGCGGTACATAAAAAGTATTATGGTGTGGCTTCCGGGATTATCAGCACCATGCGTTTATTTGGGCAGATGTTCAGTATGGGGGTTGTCACCATGATTTTTTCCTTGTATCTTGGAGGGATGCAGGTCAATCCAAATAACTTCCAGTTATTTTTGAAGAGCATACACATCTCCTTTATTATTTTCTCTGTTCTATGTGTCTTTGGGATCGCTGCCTCTCTGGCCCGGGGTAAGGTACATGACCAGGAGGAGCATCTGGAATAAAGTTTCTGAGTAATAAGAAGGGAGTTTGTTGGCCTTCCTAAGATGACTTTGCCGGTGATCTAAACAACCATTTGAATAATAAGAAGGAACGGAGTATGGGAGGGCGAATCCTCAAATTGGGAGGTTTTACTTATGATTATTCTGGGGATCGACCCCGGTGTGATCTCTACAGGTTATGGAGCTATAAAAATTAAAGAGGGAAAAGCAAGTCTGGTTGATTATGGTGTCATTAAGATCGATAAGAAACATGAACTGCCTGCACGCCTTTCGGGTATTTATAATGGTGTCTCCGATGTCTGCCAACATTTTAAGCCAGATGCAATTGCTCTGGAGGAGATCTTTTTCAGTAAAAATGCTCGTACAGCCATCACAGTGGGGCATACCCGGGGAGCGGTGATTTTGGCTGCAGTTCACCAGGAAATTGAGGTTTTTTCTTATACGCCTCTGCAGATTAAGCAAACGGTTTCCGGGTATGGCAGGGCGGATAAAAACCAGATGCAGCGCATGGTGCAGATGACCTTAAGGCTGCAGAAGGTGCCGCGGCCTGACCACGCTGCAGATGCCCTGGCTGCGGCCATCTGCCATTATTATATCTTCCGTACTACCAGTAAGCTTGAGTATCAGGGTGGGCGGGGTGAAAATCGGTGATTTCTTATTTAAAAGGAAATGTCTTGGGTATCGATGAGGACCGCCTTTTACTTGAAGTACAGGGTGTCGGTTATGAAATTGCGGTGCCTACAAGTTTACTGCAGAAGCTGTCTGGGGCCGGGCAAGAGATTGAGCTTTTTACACACCTTCATGTGCGGGAAGACCTAATGCAGTTGTATGGTTTTTCGTCCCTTCAGGACCGCACCATGTTCCGGGCGCTGTTGAAAGCTCGTGGAATTGGGCCAAAGGTAGCCTTAACAATTGTTGATACTTTTCGGGGGAAGGACCTGGCGGCTATTCTGGAGCGCGGTGAAGTGGAACCTTTGTTGCAGGTGCCTGGTGTGGGGAAGAAGACAGCACAGCGGTTGATATTGGAATTGAAGGGGAAGCTTCCCCATCCGCTCTCTCCTATAGAGGAATCGGAAAAGGGCTGCGGGGATCCCGTTTTTGATGAGGTTGCCCAGGCACTGCTTTCTCTCGGTTACAGCCGTCAGGAGGTAGGGGGTGTGCTGCAGAAAATGCGGCCTAAAACCCCGGATGATGCCTCTGTAGGGGAAGTTCTGCGCCTGTCACTTCGGGAATTAGGGAAGAAGGTGTAGTTTAATGGATGAGAGAATTGTATCCGCTGCTGACCTCCCTCAGGAGAAAGAGGCAGAACGTTCTCTGCGACCTCGCTCACTGCGGGAGTTTGTTGGACAAAAACAGCTCAAGGAAAACCTGGAGGTTTTCATCAAAGCTGCCTGCAAGAGGAAAGAGGCTCTGGATCATGTCTTGCTCTATGGGCCGCCTGGTTTAGGTAAAACCACACTGGCTCATATTATCGCCAGGGAGATGGGGGTGCCGCTGTATCCTACATCTGGCCCTGCTTTGGAACGTGCAGGGGATATGGCTGCGGTATTAACTAACCTGGAACCCGATGGAGTTTTGTTTGTTGATGAAATCCACCGATTACCCAGAATTGTGGAAGAAATTCTTTACCCGGCATTGGAAGACTTTAATTTGGATATTATGATCGGGAAGGGGCCAGGAGCAAGATCACTTAGGATCGACCTGCCTCCCTTTACATTGATTGGTGCAACAACCCGGGCGGGTTTAATCAGCATGCCCCTGAGGGACCGCTTTGGCATCATTCTACGGGTGGATTACTACCCGGTGGAGGACCTGCACCAGATCGTATTGAGGGCTGCAAACCTTTTAGAGATGGAACTCAGTGGGGATGGTGCTTTAGAGATCGCGCGGCGTGCCCGGGGTACACCGCGGATCGCCACAAGGCTGCTGCGACGGATCCGGGATTTCGCCGAAGTAAGCGGTACTGCGGCTGTGGACAGGAATCTGGTGAGGAAATCCTTGAAGCGCTTAGAGGTAGATGAGGCCGGGCTGGACAAGGTGGACCGCATAATCTTGGAGACGGTCATTCATAAGTTTCAGGGGGGCCCTGTAGGGCTGGAAACCTTGGCTGCTGCTGCCAGAGAGGAATCTGGCACAGTGGAGGATGTCTATGAGCCTTATCTGCTTCAGGTGGGGTATTTGCAGCGTACACCCCGGGGCAGGGTGGCAACTCCCTTGGCTTATGGGCACCTGGGGATTCCCTTGCCTGGCGAGGAAGGTCAAAGACAGCAAACTCTTTTTGTGGAGGATGATGGAAAGTGAAGATTATGCTGCATATCTGCTGTGGACCCTGTGCAATATATCCCGTTCAGGATCTATTGAAAGAGGGGTATGATGTAAAGGGGTATTATTATAACCCTAACATCCATCCCTTCCAGGAGTATACCAGAAGGAGGGAAGGAACTGAGGAGATGGCACAGAGGCTGGAGATTCCTCTTCTTGTTTCCCCGGAATATCATCCTGAGACTTACTTTCGGGAGGTATCCTTTAAAGAAACAGAGCGCTGCCGCATCTGTTATTTAATACGACTGCGGGAGACAGCAGCCTGTGCTAAATCCGAGGATTATGACGGCTTTACCACCACTCTGTTGGTCAGTCCCTGGCAGAAGCACGATATGATGCGCCAAATCGGTGAAGAAGTGGCTGCGGATGAAGGTATAGAATTTCTTTACTTCGACTGGAGGAAGGGTTTCAGTGAAGGGAGAAGACGGGCCAAAGAGATGGGCCTCTACCGCCAGCAGTATTGCGGCTGTCTCTATAGTGAGCAGGAGCGCTACGAAAAACGTTAATAGTCATCAGGGAATAAATAGTAACGAAAGGAAACTTGAATTGCTGGTAAGTGACTTTGATTATGATCTGCCTACAGAATTAATTGCACAATACCCGGCAGCACAGCGGGATGCTTCCCGGATGATGGTGCTCAACAAAACATCAGGGAAGATAACCCATACAAATTTTAAAGATATCCTGGATTATCTGGAAGAAGGGGATCTCCTGGTTTTCAATGAGACCAAGGTCTTTCCGGCGCGTCTTTATGGCAGGAGGGCAAAAACCGGCGGGAAAATAGAAGTGCTTCTCTTAGAAGAAAAAGAACCTGGTACCTGGGAGACACTGGTTCGGCCCGGACGCCATGCCCGACAGGGGGAAGAGATTGTTTTTGGTGAAGGCCTGCGGGCAGTTGTCGGTGAGCGTACAGAGAGCGGGGGGCGTGTTATCAGCTTCCTCGTAGAGGATAAGCAGGAGTTTTGGGATCAGCTGTTCAAATATGGTAAAATGCCCCTGCCCCCTTATATTAAGCGGCCTGCTGAAAAGATGGACAGGAAGCGCTATCAGACGGTTTATGCTCGCTCTCTGGGGTCGGCTGCTGCCCCTACTGCAGGGCTGCATTTTACAGAAGAGATCCTTGAGCAGTTGAAAGATAAGGGTGTGCAGTTTGCTTTTGTGGTGCTGCATGTGGGGTTGGGAACCTTCCGACCGGTACATGTACCAAGGGTGGAGGACCACCTGATGCATGCGGAGTTTTGGAGACTGGATACTCACAATGCTGCATTGATCAATGACGCCCGGCAGAATGGAAGGCGTGTCATCGCTGTAGGAACCACAACTGTGCGCCTGTTGGAGAGTGTGGTGGATGAGGATGGGACTGTTGGCGCCGGGGAAGGCTGGACGAGTATTTTTATTTACCCGGGTTTTCACTTCCGTACAATTGATGGCCTTATCACCAACTTTCATCTTCCCTGTTCCACATTGCTGATGCTTGTTTGTGCCTTTGCGGGTTATGATAAGGTGATGCCGGCCTACCGGGAGGCTGTTAAGAAGAGTTATCGTTTTTTCAGCTATGGAGATGCCATGTTGATTATTTAAGGAGGTGCCCCAGTTGGGGTTCTTTCATTTTGATCTACTAAAAAAATCAAGCAAAAGCAAGGCTCGTCTTGGTGTTTTGCAGACATCGAGGGGTAAGATTCATACCCCGGCCTTTATGCCGGTAGGGACTCAGGCTACTGTGAAGACCATGACCCCAGACGAGGTAGCGGAGTTGGGAGCGGAGATTATTCTCTCCAATACATATCACCTTTATCTGCGACCTGGCACGGGGATTATCCGCCAGGCCGGGGGGCTACACAATTTTATGAACTGGCAGAGGCCGGTTCTTACAGACAGTGGGGGGTTTCAGGTTTTCAGTTTATCTTCCCTGCGGGAGATCACAGATGAGGGAGTTTACTTCAGGTCTCATCTGGATGGGTCTAAGCACTTCATCGGTCCCGAGCAGTCTATGGAAATCCAGGCAGCCTTGGGATCCGATATAGCCATGGCCTTTGATGAGTGTTCACCCTTTCCCTGTTCCTATGAGGATGCTTTAGCGGGTCTGGAGCGGACAACCCGCTGGGCGGAGCGCTGCCTTAAAGCTCCTCATGCACCTGGTCAGGTGGTTTTCGGGATCGTTCAAGGGAGTGTCTATCCGGAGCTGAGGGCGCGCAGTGCTACGGAGATCACAGGGCTGGATTTTCCTGGCTATGCCATTGGTGGTTTGAGTGTCGGTGAACCAAAGTCGATCATGTATGAACTGCTGGAATACACAACACCTTTACTGCCCGAAAACAAGCCCAGGTATTTGATGGGTGTGGGAAGTGCTGATTGTCTCTGGGAAGGGGTCGCCCGTGGGATTGATATGTTTGACTGTGTTTTGCCTACCAGGGTTGCTCGCAACGGCACAGCACTTACCTGGCAGGGGAAGGTGGTTGTTCGGAATGCAAGGTATGCGGAGGATTTTTCACCTTTAGAACCGGGATGTGACTGCTATACCTGTAAGCATTACAGCAGGGCATATCTGCGCCATCTCTTTAACACAGGAGAAATACTGGGACCACGCCTCCTGACCATCCATAATCTTCATTTCACTCTGGGGGTCATGAAAAGGATACGCCAATCTATTCAGGATGGTTCTTTTGAAGAAGAGAAGAATGCTTTTTTTCATCAGTATTCTATATAACGGTCAACAAAAGTACAGCAAATGGGACAAAAGCCGCAGCAGGAACGCTTTTGCTCCTTGTCCAATAAGTGGTAATAACATAGTGGGACAGGTGCCTATATCCCCTATGGCAACACCACTATCACATCTGTTACTGCCATAGGGAATAATTCAAGCCTGATCTCAGTGGACAATGGAGGGCGAATCCAGGCATGCTAATTAAATGTTTACTTGACAATTTTTCGTCATATCTCTGTGAGCTAAAAGGGAGACACCGCCTGCGCTGTGAATATCTAGAAATTAGAGAGTATTTTACAAGTGCAGCTGACTGCTGGCAGGAGCAGGATGATGAATTGCTGGAACAGATCGAAAAAGGAACAGGGGAGGGGTGGTGAACACCATCAGAAAAAGGTTTATCATTGAGCGTGGTGACATTTACCTGATCAAACTGACCGGGGCAGGCAGCAGCAAGGGGATCAAGCGGCCTGTTCTTGTGATTCAAAATGACATCGGGAATTTATACTGTAATTCTGTGATCATTGTTCCCTTGTTTCCTAATTATCGGCTGAAGAAGATGCTGCTTGCAGTGGAAATCAAAGCAGGGGGAGGTAATGGCTTAGCCAGGGACCATATCGCCCCTTTCACTCAGATCAGAACCATTGATAAATCACTGCTGCATAAGGATTATTACCTGGGGCAGGCGGATAAAAGGGTGATGCAGCGGGTTGATGAAGCCATTAAGTTAAGCTTGGGGTTGAGTACAGTACAGCGCTTACAGGCGAAACAACAGCTGCGAAGGAAGTGGAGACTGCTCACTACACCAAAAACCGGCGATTTCACTAAGAAAAAGGGTTTTTCAGGGTAATAGAGAAATGCAATTAGGATGAAACTAGAATTTAAGGAGAAGGTATGTGCAGGAGAATTATGTTACACTAGAAGATATTAAAGAGAACCATATCATAAACACCCTGATCCGTGTTGGCAATGAAAACTTGGAAGTTATGGGATTCACTGAACATGGTTTCCGCCATTTAACTCTTGTATCGAGTATTGCTTATAATGTTCTCAGTCGTCTGGTTTTCTCTCAGCGGGAGGTAGAACTGGCCGGTATTGCAGGCTACATGCATGATATTGGGAATGCGGTGAACAGGAGTGGTCACCATCTTTCCGGGGCGATACTTGCCTATTATATTTTGGACGACCTGGGGATGTGTTCAGATGAGCTTTTTACTGTGGTTGCAGCCATAGGAAACCATGATGAGCAAACAGGGCAGCCGGTCAACAATGTAGCAGCAGCCCTAATACTTGCCGATAAGTCCGATGTTCATAGGACCAGGGTGCGAAGCAAAAAAAGAATAGGGATTGACATTCATGATCGGGTGAATTACGCTGTGGAGCGTTCTTTTTTGAGAGTAGATGCGGAGGACAAGCATATTTCTTTGGAACTGGACATTGACCCCCAAATTAGCCCGGTGATGGATTACTTTGAAATATTCTTAAGCAGGATGTTCATGTGTAGGCGGGCAGCTAAATTTTTAGGTTGTACCTTTGCGCTTGAAATAAATGGGAAAAAGTTAGTTTAATCCAAGAGGAAGGAGAGAAGCACGTGGCAGGTAAAAAGGGTAAAAAAACAGCCAAGAAAGGACAGCCACCGGGAAAACCACAGCCTGCGCCTGCGGGGCCGCGGAAGCAAAACACAGGTATCAGCTGGCCAGAGACGGTATTATTTTTCTTTATGGTTGCGGCAATTTTCTGTGCTGCTGTCTTTTTAGCGAAACCCATAGCAGGAAAACTAAAAGGGCAGTTAGGATTGGATTTACGTGGTGGGGTACATGTGGTTTATCAGGCAAAATCCACCTCGGAGGCCCCGGTAACCAAAGATTCTGTAGATAAACTGATCGGAGTTTTCAGGAACAGGATCGATGCTTACGGGCTGACTGAGCCCTTGTTCCAAAAACAGGGCAGTGATAGGGTTGTTGTGGAACTGCCTGGTGTCAAGGACCCTGATGAGGCTTTGGAACTGTTGGGGAAGACTGCTCACATGGAATTTAAGACCGAGGACGGCAAAACAGTCTTAACCGGAAAACACCTGAAGGATGCCCAGGCTCAGCTGAATCCTAATACCAATGAACCGTTGGTAGCTCTAAAATTCAATAAAGAGGGTGCGAAAATCTTCGGTGATGTGACCACTGCAAATGTGGGCAGGAGACTGGCTATTTACCTGGATGACAGGCTGCTGACCGCGCCGGTGATCAATGGGCCCATTACAGGCGGTAATGCAGAAATCAGTGGTGGATATAAATCCTTAGAAGAGGCACAGGAAGAAGCCCTGCTGCTGCGTTCAGGTGCACTGCCGGTAGATGTTGAACTCATGGAAAAACGAAGTATTGGTCCCACCCTGGGTAAGGAATCTTTAGACCTGAGCATGAAAGCAGGAATCATTGGTGTCGCGGCTATCTTTTTATTCATGATCCTCTATTACCGGTGGCCGGGTGTTATTGCTGACCTGTCCCTTATTGTTTATGGATTGATCTTAGTAGGAATCTTTATTTTGATCAATACCACTTTAACTCTCCCAGGCATAGCCGGAATAATTCTTTCCATTGGGATGGCGGTTGATTCCAATATTATTATCTATGAGCGCCTGAAAGAGGAACTGAGGGCTGGAAAGACTCTGCGGTCTGCCATTGACGCCGGTTTCCATAATGCCTTCCGGGCGATCCTGGATTCCAATGTTACAACTTTAATTGCTGCTGCAGTACTGTACTTCTTAGGAACAGGACCCATCCGGGGTTTTGCAGTCACCCTGAGTATTGGTATCCTGGTAAGTATGTTTACGGCGATCACTTTTACACGTTTTGTGCTCCACCTGGTTGCCAGATCACGGTTGGTGGTCAATCCTAAGGCGTACGGTATTTAACGAGGGAGGCGGAAAGCATGAATTTTGTCAAGATGCGAAAGTATTGGTATCTATTATCCCTACTGGTGATTATACCAGGGTTGATTTCTCTTGGAATCAAAGGGTTGAATAAGGGTATTGATTTTACCGGAGGTAGTCTGATTGAACTCAGGTTTGAACAGAAAGTAGAAGTCGGAGAAGTTCGTGCAGTTCTAAAGGATGCCGGCCTTCCTCAAGACACCCGAGTGCAGGAGGGTGGTAAAAATGAGATCATTATCCGCACCAAGGATCTCTCTCAGGAGGAGAGCAGCAGCCTGCTTCAGGGTCTGGAAAAGAAGTTTGGCAGTTTCACACTGCTGCAAAATCAGAGTGTAGGGCCTACTGTTGGTAAGGAACTGCGCAACAAGGCGGTACTATCTCTTGTCATCGCTTTTGCCTTAATGATCGTCTACATTACTATTCGCTTCGAGCTGCTTTCAGGTCTCGCTGCAGTAAGTGCTCTAATCCATGATATACTGGTGACGGTTGGGTTGGTTTCCCTGTTTGGGTTGGAGGTGGATGCGGCGTTTATTGCCGCACTGCTGACAATCGTCGGGTATTCAATCAATGCAACTATTGTGCTTTTCGACCGCATTCGGGAGAATATGGGCAAACGCAAGAAAAGTGAATCATTGGATGAGCTCATTCATCACAGCATTATGCAGACTCTGGCACGGTCAATTAACACCGTTGTTGCTGTGGCATTAGTCTTGGTTGCCATGTTGATCTTCGGTGGGGTGACGATCAAGGGCTTTATTACCATTCTGCTCATCGGAGTTATTGCAGGATGCTATTCCTCCATTTTTATTTCCAGCCCCTTGTGGTATGATTACCGCAGGCTGCGTGGGGAGAGCTTATAAAACCTTGCGTAAAGGTCTTTGATAGTTTAAGATAATGTCTAGAATAAGTTATCGATAAAATGGCGACAGGTGCCCATGGGGAGAATAGGGAATCAGGTGTAAATCCTTGAGCGGTCCCGCCACTGTAACCAGGGACAAGCCTGCAGTATACATTCTCCCCATGGGCACCTGTCGCCATTTTATCGATAACTTATTCTAGACATTATCTTAAACTATCAAAGACCTTT
>DUMY01000036.1 GCA_012839645.1 Syntrophomonadaceae bacterium | reverse complement strand
TGTATGATTATGGAAGCAAGAGCGGTTGAGGCTTTACCATCACCGCGGCCGGTTGTATGGGGAATTATAACATGAAACCGAGTAATGTGAGGGATGGTGTGTATGGCTAATCCAAAACCGGTTCAAGTAGGAGAGAAAGTGCGTTTAAGTTATGGGCGAATTTCTGAAGTCCTGGAGATGCCCAACATGATTGAGATTCAGAAACAATCTCATGAGTGGTTTTTGAGTGAAGGACTGAAGGCTACTTTTAATGATGTTTCCCCGATTCAGGATTTTACAGGAAATTTGAGCCTGGAGTTTCTTGATTATGCACTGGGGGAACCCAAATATTCTGTTGCTGAGTGCAAGGAAAGGGATGTCACATTTGCGGCACCCTTAAGGGCGAAGGTGCGATTAACAAACCGAGAAACCGGGGAAATCAAGGAACAAGAAGTTTTCATGGGGGATTTCCCTCTGATGACGGATAAGGGAACCTTTATTATCAATGGTGCGGAACGAGTAGTTGTTAGCCAGTTGGTGCGCTCACCTGGAGTGTATTATAAAGCTACAAGTGATGCCTCTGGCAAACGTCTTTATAGTGCTACTGTCATTCCCAACAGGGGGGCTTGGATGGAATTTGAGTCGGATATCCGTGACTGCATCCATGTACGTATCGACCGTACACGCAAGCTTCCTGTAACTGTTCTTGTTCGTGCTTTAGGATATTCAACAAATGAAGAGATTTTGGACAACTATAATGATGATTATTATCTAAAAACTACCCTAGAGAAGGATAATACCAAATCCCAGGAAGATGCACTGGTGGAGATCTACAAACGGCTGCGGCCTGGGGAGCCCCCCACTGTAGAGAGCGCGCGGGGACTATTGGAGAACCTCTTTTTTGACACGCGTCGCTATGATCTTGGTGAAGTCGGGCGCTACAAATTAAACAAAAAGCTTGAATTAGATGATACCCATGACAGCAGGTGTTTGACACCTGATGATGTATTTGCAGTTGTCGGTTATTTTCTCAAGCTGATGAATGGTGAGGGGAATGTTGATGACATTGACCATCTGGGGAACAGGAGACTGCGTTCAGTGGGAGAACTGCTGCAGAACCAATTCCGGATCGGTCTGGCGCGTATGGAAAGGGTTGTTCGGGAGCGCATGACCATCCAGGATGTGGATACCATAACCCCACAGGCATTGATCAATATTCGTCCTGTTGTGGCATCGATCAAAGAGTTTTTTGGCAGCAGCCAGCTCTCTCAGTTCATGGATCAGACTAACCCCCTGGCAGAACTGACACATAAGAGGCGTTTAAGTGCTTTGGGGCCGGGTGGTTTAAGTAGGGAGCGTGCAGGCTTTGAGGTGCGAGATGTTCACCACTCACACTACGGGAGGATGTGTCCCATTGAGACTCCGGAGGGGCCAAACATTGGCCTTATTGGATCACTCAGCACCTATGCCAGGGTAAACAAATATGGTTTTATCGAAACACCCTACCGAAAAGTGGACAAGGAAAAGGGTATTGTGACCGATGAAATTGTATATTTGACTGCTGATGAAGAAGATAAATATGTTGTCGCGCAGGCTAATGCTCCTCTTGATGAGGAAGGCCGCTTTACTACACCCCGGGTTGATGTTCGGGATGGAAAAGATATTTTAGCTGTGCCTCCCTCGGAAGTTGATTTTATGGATGTTTCACCAAAACAGGTAGTTAGTGTTGCGGCAGCTCTTATTCCATTTTTGGAGAATGATGACGCCAACCGTGCCCTGATGGGTGCCAACATGCAGCGCCAGGCTGTGCCTCTTTTGCGTACCGAAGCACCCTTTGTAGGCACCGGGATCGAATATAAGGTTGCTCATGATTCGGGTGTTGTAGTGACCTGTGATGAGGCCGGAGTGGTGGAAAGGGTTGCTGCAGATGAGATAAAGATCAGGGGAGACTCCGGCAGAGTGACGATTTACAAGCTGGCGAAGTTTGCCCGTTCCAATCAGGGTACTTGTATCAACCAGAAGCCTATAGTTAATAAAGGCCAGCGCGTAGAGGAGGACCAGGTGATTGCTGATGGTGCTTGCACTTCCGGAGGCGAGCTTGCCCTGGGCAGAAACGTATTGGTGGCGTATATGCCCTGGGAGGGTTACAACTATGAGGATGCTATTCTGATCAGCGAGAAACTGGTAAAAGAAGACTTCTTCACATCGATACATATTGAAGAATATGAATGCGATGCTCGTGATACCAAGCTGGGTCCCGAAGAAATCACCCGGGATATACCCAATGTGGGTGAAGATGCATTAAAGGATCTTGATGAGCCGGGGATAATACGAGTAGGTGCTGAGGTACGACCCGGTGATATCCTGGTAGGTAAGGTAACCCCTAAAGGGGAAACCGAGCTTACAGCAGAAGAACGCCTGCTCAGGGCCATCTTTGGAGAAAAGGCCCGGGAGGTGAGGGATACATCTTTACGGATCCCTCATGGGGAGTCTGGACGGGTTGTTGATGTCAAGGAATTTTCCCGGGATAATGGGGATGAACTCCCACCCGGTGTCAATAAATTGGTGCGGGTATATGTAGCCCAAAAAAGAAAGGTGTCTGTAGGGGATAAGATGGCCGGAAGGCACGGAAATAAAGGGGTTATATCCAGGGTTTTGCCTGAAGAGGATATGCCTTTCCTGCCTGACGGTACCCCGGTGGAGATAGTCTTAAATCCTTTGGGAGTCCCTTCGCGTATGAACATCGGACAGATTCTTGAGTGTCATTTGGGGCGGGCTGCCCAAAAGATGGGGGTTTATACCGCATCCCCGGTCTATGATGGTGCGGTGGAATATGATATTATGGATACCCTGGAAGAAGCAGGATTACCCAGGGATGGCAAAACAGTGCTCTATGATGGCCGTACTGGAGAGCCTTATGACAACGAGATTACAGTTGGTTACATTTATATGTTGAAGCTGGCTCATCTGGTCGATGATAAGATCCATGCCCGTTCTACAGGTCCTTATTCTCTAGTGACGCAGCAACCCCTGGGCGGAAAGGCACAATTCGGGGGGCAGCGTTTCGGTGAAATGGAAGTTTGGGCACTGGAGGCGTATGGGGCGGCTTATACACTGCAGGAAATTCTTACGGTTAAATCTGATGATATAGTGGGCCGGGTGAAAACATATGAAGCTATTGTTAAGGGGGAGAATGTTCCCGAGCCGGGAGTTCCTGAATCCTTCAAGGTGTTGATTAAGGAACTGCAAAGCCTCTCTTTAGATGTCAAGGTGTTTACAGAAGCCAATGAGGAATTGGAGATCAAAGAGAATGAAGATGAGGATGATGTCGAAGAAACCGCCAAAGAGCTTGAAATCGATGGAAAAAGCTCACCTAGTTCCAGGGCAATCAAGAAGTCAGCACCTGCCCTCGATGAAGAAGAGGAAGATGATGAAGAAGAGGAAGAGGAAGCAGTTGTTGAAGATACCGGTTCTGATACATAGTAAGCTTCCCTTCCAAGGAGGATGAACAGGAATATAAAGATAAAGAGATCATTCCGTAGATGTCCAGAAAAAGGTGACAGAATAGCCTTTGTTGATTTCTGGGCGAGGAAGACGAGTAGGTTTTCTAAGTTTAAGGTCTGAGAAAGGAGCGATTGTCTTTGTCTTTGCGAGACGCTACCCATACAAATCATAATAATTTTGAAAGCATACGCATCGGTCTTGCTTCCCCGGAGAAAATCAGATCATGGTCGAGCGGGGAAGTAAAAAAGCCAGAGACCATCAATTACAGGACACTCAAACCGGAGCGGGATGGGCTGTTTTGTGAGAGGATCTTTGGTCCCACAAAAGATTGGGAGTGTCACTGTGGGAAATATAAGCGTGTGCGCTATAAAGGTGTTATCTGTGACCGCTGTGGAGTAGAGGTTACCAGGTCAAAGGTGCGACGGGAACGTTTGGGGCACATTGAATTAGCCGCACCTGTATCCCATATCTGGTATTTCAAAGGGATTCCCAGCCGCATGGGATTAATCCTGGATATGTCCCCGCGTACACTGGAAAAAGTGCTCTATTTCGTATCTTATATAGTTCTAGATGCAGGGGATGTCCCAGATTTAAGCTATAAGCAGCTGCTCAATGAATCTGAATACAGGGAATTAAAGGAACAGTATGGTGCCCGCTTTCGGGCGGGAATGGGAGCAGAAGCGGTCAAGGAATTGCTGGGGCAAATAGATATGACCGAATTGAGTGAGGAACTGCGGGTTGAACTGCGGGAGTCCAAAGGACAGCGTAGGGCGCGAGCGATCCGGCGCCTGGAAGTTGTGGAGGCCTTCCGGAAATCCGGGGACCGGCCTGAGTGGATGATCTTGGAGGTAATACCGGTGATACCACCAGAACTCAGGCCCATGGTGCAGTTGGATGGTGGTAGGTTTGCTACCTCTGATTTAAATGACCTGTACCGGCGGGTGATCAACCGCAACAACAGGCTCAAGCGTCTGCTTGACCTGGGAGCCCCGGATATCATTGTGCGTAACGAAAAGCGCATGCTTCAGGAAGCTGTGGATGCTTTGGTTGACAATGGGAGACGCGGTCGTCCAGTGACCGGTCCTGGCAACAGGGCACTGAAATCCTTGAGCGACATGCTTAAAGGAAAACAGGGCCGTTTTCGCCAGAACCTGCTGGGCAAGAGGGTGGATTATTCAGGACGGTCGGTAATTGTTGTGGGTCCTGACCTAAAATTACATCAGTGCGGTCTTCCCAAAGAAATGGCTTTAGAACTTTTCAAGCCTTTTGTGATGAAGTGTCTTGTGGAAAGAGATTTTGCCCATAATATCAAGAGTGCCAAGCGTATGGTGGAGCGTGCACGTCCTGAGGTGTGGGATGTACTGGAGGATGTCATTAAGGAGCATCCGGTGCTTTTAAACCGCGCACCAACACTGCATAGACTTGGTATCCAGGCATTTGAACCAATTTTGGTTGAGGGCAGGGCGATTCAGATTCACCCCTTGGTTTGTACAGGTTATAATGCTGACTTTGACGGCGACCAAATGGCTGTGCATGTGCCTCTCTCCGCGGAGGCCCAGTCTGAGGCACGCGTACTTATGCTCTCAGCACATAACCTGCTTAATCCCAAGGATGGGCGGCCGGTTGTTTCGCCTACCCAGGATATGGTTCTCGGATGTTATTATTTGACACTGGAGGTAGAGGGTGCCAAAGGTGAGGGCAAATGTTTTCGTGATATAGATGAGGCGTTATTCGCTTATGAAACAAATGTTACAGATCTTCATGCCGTGATCAAGGCGCGGTACAATGGCAAATTATTGGAAACCACTGTGGGTAGGTTGATTTTTAACCAGGTGATTCCGTCTGAATTAGGTTATTATAACGAAGTAGTTGACAAAAAGAAGCTTGCTGAAATTATCGGTGAGTGTTATCGCTATAAAGGTTTCCATGATACATCCAAGATGTTGGACGGCATTAAGGAGCTTGGCTTTAAGTTTGCTACTAAAGCAGGGATAACAGTGGGGGTAACCGATGTTACCATTCCTCCGGAAAAAGCAGAACTTATTGCTAAGTCCGAATCAGATGTAGAAAAAGTCGAACAGCAGTACGGCCGTGGCTTGATTACAGAAGATGAGCGCTATGAGAGGGTTACCGGGATCTGGAAAAGGACTACGGATCAGGTGACCGATTCACTGCTGGCTCACTTGGATCATATGAACCCTATCTACATGATGGCGATTTCCGGTGCCCGGGGCAGCATCCAGCAGATCAGACAGCTGGCGGGGATGCGCGGGCTGATGGCGGATCCATCGGGTGAGATTATTGACCTCCCTATCAGGTCAAATTTCCGAGAGGGCCTCACGGTTTTGGAGTACTTTATTTCTACTCATGGGGCAAGGAAAGGGTTAGCTGATACAGCTCTCAGAACTGCTGATTCAGGTTATCTCACCAGGCGTCTGGTGGATGTTGCTCAGGATGTTATTGTTCGGGAAGATGACTGCGGCACAACAGAGGGCTTTGTGGTAGAAGCGATCAAAGATGGGGATGATGTGATCGAACCCCTGGAAGAAAGGATCATCGGCAGAATTGCCCTTCGTAAAGTCATTGATCCGGAAACCGGAGAGGTGCTTGTCGAGGAAAACAACGAGATTAAGGAAGAAGATGCGGAGAAGATTATAGCCGCAGGGATAGAAAAAGTGGAGATTCGCTCGGTACTTACCTGCAAGACGCGCTATGGTGTTTGCCGCAAGTGTTATGGTAGAAACATGGCAACAGGCTTCCCGGTAGAGATCGGTGAGGCGGTGGGCATTATGGCAGCCCAGTCCATTGGTGAACCTGGAACCCAGCTTACCATGCGTACCTTCCATACCGGAGGGGTGGCCGGGGAAGATATTACCCAGGGTTTGCCGCGTGTTGAAGAGCTGTTTGAAGCACGCAAGCCCAAGGGGCAGGCCACCATTGCAGAGTGCAACGGTGTAATTAAGATTCAGGAAGTAAAAGGCAAGCGAGAAATTGAACTACTTGGTGAGGAAGGCGAAAAACACACATACCAGATTCCCTTTGGGTCAAGGCTGCAGGTGCAAGACGGGGATTATGTGGAAGCTGGACAGGAACTCACAGAAGGGTCAATTAACCCACATGAACTCCTGCAGGTCAAGGGTGCGGAGGCTGTTCAGGACTATCTGCTGCGGGAGGTACAACGGGTCTACCGGATGCAGGGTGTTGATATCAATGATAAGCATATTGAAGTGGTGATCCGGCAGAATCTGCGTAAGGTGAAGGTAGAGGATTCCGGAGATACCGAACTGCTTCCGGGGGGGTTAATCGATTCCTTTGAATTGGAGGACGAAAACGCCAAGGCAGAAGCGCAAGGACTGGAGCCAGCTACAGCAAAACCTGTGATTTTAGGGATTACTAAAGCCTCGCTGGCTACAGATTCATTCCTATCTGCTGCATCTTTCCAGGAGACGACCAGGGTGCTTACCGAGGCAGCTATTAATGGGAAGTCAGATCCTCTGTTAGGCTTAAAGGAAAATGTGATTATCGGCAAGCTGATTCCGGCCGGGACCGGTATGTCTCGTTACCGTTATATTAAGGTTCACAGTAAAGAGGAACCAGCAAAGGCAGAGGAGACCGTAGATGGTGAGGTGCCGGAAGAAAGCTTGAAGGTGGATGATGAACAATCTACCACTGAAATAGCAGCATCACCTTAAGTATAAAGCAGGAGGCAGTAATCCCTTGTTACTAATTAATTGGTCCATTAACGATTAATAGTTGACAGGGTTCTGGTTAGGGTGTTAAAATCAACACTGTGGTTTTTTATCAACTGCCTCAACTGCTCCCTTTTCACCGATGCATTAAGGAGGGGTGAGGAGAGGAATGCAAAGGCTGCTCAATGCCAGCAAAAAAACTGTAGGTACCAAGCAGACGCAAAAATATATGGAAAATGGGCAGGTGCAAGTTGTTTATATAGCAGAAGATGCTGAACGGTGTATTACATCACCCTTGCTGCGTATTTGTGAGGAAAAGGGTTTTGAGATAGTTTATGTAGATTCAATGAAGGAGTTGGGGAAGGCTTGTGGCATCAAGGTCGGAGCAGCAACTGCTGCGATTTTGAAATAAACCAGCAAAAGCCCCGGTTCCCATTTAATTTTTGGTAATCAGGAAAAAGGAGGTGCTAAATTTGCCAACACTTAATCAGATGCTTCGTAAGAAACGCAAGGTAGCAACAAAAAAATCAGATGCCCCAGCTTTAAAGAATTCTCCTCAAAAGCGTGGTGTTTGTACCAGGGTTTATACAACAACCCCTAAAAAGCCTAACTCTGCACTACGGAAAGTAGCCAGGGTACGCCTGACTAACGGGATGGAAGTCTCGGCTTATATACCCGGGATCGGGCATAACCTGCAGGAACACTCGGTGGTGCTTGTGCGGGGTGGCCGTGTAAAAGATCTTCCTGGTGTACGATATCATGTGGTTAGGGGAGCTCTAGATGCCGCGGGTGTCCAGGGGAGAAGCCGTGGGCGTTCTAAATATGGTGCAAAGAAATCCAGAACAACAAAAGCCTAAGGGTTTGGAAGGGAGGTTGACATACAAGTGCCACGACGTTCTGCTATTGGTAAATTAGGGTTAATGCCGGACCCTGTTTACGGCAGTCAGGTTTTCACCAGACTGGTAAACCAGATTATGTGGGACGGCAAGAAGAGTCGTGCCGAAGAGATTTGTTATGGGGCGTTCGATATGATCAGAGAAAAAACGAAAAAAGACCCCATGGAAGTTTTTGAACAGGCCCTGAAAAACGTTATGCCGGTGCTGGAAGTTAGGGCAAGACGAGTGGGGGGCGCCAATTATCAGGTACCTATTGAGGTGCGTCCTGAACGCCGCTTGACACTCGCCATCAGATGGCTGGTGAGTTATGCTAGGGCAAGATCCGGTAAGAGTATGCAGGAGAAGCTGGCTGGAGAAATCATGGATGCCTCTAATAACACTGGGGCAACAGTGAAGAAGAAAGAAGATACTCATAGAATGGCAGAGGCCAATAAGGCTTTTGCTCACTACCGATGGTAGTCTTGCAAATAAAATTTTAACGGAAAGGAGGGATGTGTGCATGGGACGTGAGGTTCCTTTTGAAAAAATACGTAATATCGGTATAATGGCGCATATAGACGCGGGAAAGACTACGACAACAGAGCGCATCCTCTTTTATTCAGGAAGGGTTTATAGAATAGGGGAAGTGGATGATGGTGCTGCAACTATGGACTGGATGGTCCAGGAGCAAGAGCGGGGCATAACTATTATGTCTGCGGCGACTACATGTCAGTGGCATGATTTTATTATTAACATTATTGATACGCCCGGCCACGTGGACTTTACTGCAGAGGTAGAACGCTCTCTGCGGGTACTCGATGGGGCTGTCACCGTCTTCGATGCGGTTGCCGGGGTAGAGTCCCAGTCGGAAACTGTCTGGAGACAGGCTGACAATTACCGGATTCCTCGTCTGGCCTACCTGAACAAGATGGACCGGGTAGGGGCTGACTTCCACCGGGCAGTGGCTATGATCCGGAAGCGTTTGCAGGCTAATGCAGTGCCTGTGCAGCTTCCAATTGGAAGCGAGAATTCCTTTAGGGGTATCATCGATCTTGTTAAAGATACAGCAATTATCTACGAAGATGAGCTAGGTATGGATTTCAAAGAAATACCTGTGCCTGAGGAATTGGTCAATGAAAAACGTTTTTACCGGGAACATCTCCTGGAAGCTCTAGCAGAATTCGATGATCAACTGCTGACTGACTATCTGGAAGGGGAAAAAATCACCGACAGCCAAATCAAGGCTGCTATTCGAAAAGGTACTTTAGCATGTAGATTTATACCGGTTCTGTGTGGAAGTTCCTCTCATAATAAGGGGGTTCAGCCGCTGCTGGATGCAATAACGGATTATATGCCATCTCCGCTGGATGTGCCTCCTGTGGAAGGCAAACACCCAGAGACCGAGGATGTGATTTACAGGAAGGTGGATGATAAAGAACCCCTTGCTGCTCTGGCCTTTAAGGTCCAGACGGACAATTATGTAGGGAAACTGGTATTCTTGCGCATTTATTCAGGGTCACTGAAAACAGGTGATATGCTTTACAATGTCGCTAAAGGGAAAAAGGAGCGAATTGGGCGGCTGATGAAGATGCATGCCAATCACCGCGAGGATATCAATGAGGCTTACGCTGGGGAGATTGTAGCCGCTGTAGGTCTTAAGGAAACAGCCACAGGGGATAGTCTGTGTCCAGAGGACCATCCTATTATCTTAGAGTCTATATCTTTTCCAGAACCTGTTATCACAGTTGCAATAGAACCAAAAACCAAGGCTGACCAAGACCGAATCGGAACGGCTCTGCACCGCCTTGCTGAGGAAGATCCCACTTTCCGAACCTTTACTAATCATGATACAGGGCAGACACTGATTACTGGAATGGGAGAACTACATCTGGAAATTATTATTGACCGTCTTCTCAGGGAATTCCGTGTGGAGGCCAATGTTGGCAAACCCCAGGTAGCGTATAAGGAGACCATCAGCCGCAGTGCCCGAGGAGAAGGTAAGTATATCAAACAGACCGGGGGGCACGGCCAATATGGGCATGTGATATTGGAGATAAAACCGCTGGCTGCAGGCAAAGGTTTTGAATTTGAGGATCGCACCACTGGTGGATGCATCCCCAAGGAGTTCATGCCTGCTATCACTAGCGGTATTCAAGAGTCCCTGGAGAGTGGTGTTCTAGCAGGATATCCTATGGTTGATATCCAGGCCACCATTGTGGGAGGATCCTTTCACGAGGTAGATTCTTCGGAATTGGCTTATAAAATAGCTGGAGCAATGGCTTTCCGTGATGCTGTTGAAAAAGGGAAGGCAGTGCTTCTAGAGCCGATCATGAAAATTGAGATCACTGTACCTGAAGAGTATATGGGTGATGTGATCGGGGATTTTGGTTCCCGGCGCGGCCGGATTGAGACCACTGAACTGCAGGGTAACTACCAAGTAGTCAAAGGAAAGGGGCCCCTGGCTGAGATGTTCGGTTACGCGACTGATCTTCGTTCCATTACTCAGGGCCGGGGCAACTATGTAATGCAGTACCATCACTATGAGCAGGCTCCTGCTGAAGTGGTGGAGCAGCTTCTTAAAGCGAAGGGATACGGCTTTGCGATTTAATTAGCTGTATCCATTCCGGGTTGCTTTGGGATGTAGCCCGGTACTCTATAAAAAACGGGTGCCGGGATTAACTCAGCCAATTATCAATTTTTGAAAGGAAGGATATGAAAAAATGGCTAAGAAAAAGTATGAGCGCACAAAGCCGCATGTGAACATCGGGACTATCGGTCATGTGGACCATGGGAAGACAACATTAACTTCGGCTATTACTAAGGTTTTGAGCCACAAGGGCTTTGCTGATGCAACAGATTATGGTGAGATTGATAAGGCTCCGGAGGAAAGAGATCGCGGCATCACCATAGCCATCTCCCATGTGGAGTATGAGACCGAGAACAAGCACTATGCTCATGTAGACTGCCCGGGCCATGCCGACTATATCAAGAACATGATCACTGGTGCAGCCCAGATGGATGGAGCAATTATGGTAGTTTCCTCTGCTGATGGCCCCATGCCTCAGACACGGGAGCATATTGTCCTGGCTCGTCAGGTGGGTGTACCTAAAATTGTAGTATTTCTCAACAAATCCGATATGGTGGATGACCCGGAACTGATGGAGCTAGTGGAACTTGAGGTGCGGGAACTATTAAGTGAGTATGAATTTCCGGGAGATGAAATTCCTGTCATTGCCGGCAGTGCTCTTAAGGCCATGGAGTGTGGCTGTGGAAGCGCTGACTGTGAGCATTGTGGACCTATCATAAAACTGATGGATGCTGTTGACGAATACCTCCCCACACCGGAGCGTGATATTGATAAGCCATTCCTGATGCCTGTGGAGGACGTATTTACTATTACCGGCCGTGGTACAGTTGTTACCGGTAGGGTAGAACGTGGTGTTGTCAAGGTTGGGGATAATGTGGAAATTGTCGGACTCCAGGATGAGCCTCGCAAGACAGTGGTCACAGGTGTTGAAATGTTCCGTAAACTTCTTGACCAGGGTCAGGCGGGGGACAATATTGGTGTACTCTTAAGAGGAATTGACAGAGAAGATGTAGAGCGTGGCCAAGTTATTGCCAAACCGGCCTCTGTGAAGCCGCATACTAAGTTTCATGCAGAGGTTTATGTGTTGACCAAGGAAGAAGGCGGTCGACACACACCTTTCTTCCAGGGATACAGACCTCAGTTTTACTTCCGTACAACTGATGTTACCGGTACGATTGAGATGCCGGAGGGTGTGGAAATGGTTATGCCAGGCGACAATGTGAATATGGAAGTAGAACTTATCACTCCTATTGCCATGGAAGAGGGACTACGTTTTGCTGTTCGTGAAGGTGGCCGCACTGTAGGAGCCGGTGTTGTTACCGAGATTGAGGAATAGCATATCCCTTGGACCGTGAGGACCAGGAGTGGCGAGGTCTGCTTAAGGAGGGATAAGAGTGGCGCGCCAGAAAATACGTATAAGGTTGAAAGCCTTTGATCACAAGATTCTCGACCAATCGGCATTAAAGATTGCAGAGACAGCTAATCGCACAGGGGCATTGATTTCGGGGCCCGTTCCGCTTCCAACCGAAAAAAGTGTTATTACAGTTTTGCGGTCGCCCCATGCAGATAAGGATGCTCAGGAGCAGTTTGAGATGCGGACACATAAACGGCTTGTCGATATTTTGGAACCAACTCCAAAAACGATCGATGCCCTCATGCGTCTTGACCTTCCGGCGGGAGTTGATATTGAGATCAAGCTATAAGAGATGCCTGAATGGTCAAGAATTAGGAGGTGAAGAAGTTGCGGAAAAGCATTCTCGGCCGTAAAGTAGGTATGTCCCAGGTTTTTGATGAACAAGGGGAAGCAGTACCGGTAACAGTAATTGAAGTAGGACCTTGTTATGTTGTCCAAAAGAAAACCCCAGAGCGGGATGGGTATGCTGCACTACAGATCGGATTCGATGAGTTGAACGGGGAGAAACTGAACAGACCCATGCGTGGCCACTTTGACAAGGATAAAGTTAAGCCACTTCGTTTTCTCAAAGAGGTCCGTCTTGATGAGGCAGAGTTAGACAACTACGAGGTAGGGCAGGAAATAAAAGTAGATATCTTTGACCCAGGTGAGAGTGTGGATATTCAGGGAATTTCTAAAGGTAAGGGTTTTGCCGGAGTGATTAAACGGCATGGCTTCAACCGGGGCCCCATGAAGCACGGCTCTAGACACCATCGTGGACCAGGTTCACTGGGTGCAAAGAGCATAGGTCGGGTATTTAAAGGAAGGAAACTGCCTGGTAGGATGGGTAGAGATAAGGTAACCGTTCAAAACCTCCAGGTAGTAAAGGTGGATAATGAACGCAATCTCTTATTGGTACGGGGTGCGGTTCCAGGTCCCAGAATGGGGCTGCTGGTGATCAAGGATTCGCTGCGCTAGCCGGAAAGGAGGAAAAATAAATGCCGAAAGCTGATTTGTATAATACAGAAGGAAAAAGGACAGGAGATCTAGATCTCCGGGATGATGTGTTCGGTGTCCCGATCAACGATGATATCCTCCACCAGGCTGTTGTGCGGCATCTGGCGAACCAGCGAGCTGGTACTGCTGCTGTAAAGACACGCAGTCAGGTTCGGGGCGGCGGACGCAAGCCGTGGCGCCAGAAGGGTACCGGGCGAGCCAGGGTAGGAAGCATTCGCTCCCCGATTTGGCGTGGAGGTGGGATTACCTTCGGGCCCCAACCGCGCAGTTATAAACAGGCTATGCCTCGTAAGATGCGCCGCCTGGCACTGAAATCAGCATTTTCTGCCAAGGCCGGAGAAGGGGCTGTGGTTGTGATCGAGGAACTACAAATCCCGGTTCCCAAAACCAAAGAAGCTGTTAAGCTTCTGGAGTCATTAGAGGCGGAGGGAAATACACTGCTGGTTGCGCGGGAGGAGAACCCGGATGTGATGTTGGCCATACGCAACATCCCGGGTGTGCGTTTTTCGTTAGTTGGCCACTTGAATGTGTATGATGTCCTGGCTGCAGATAAGGTGATTATGACGCGTCAGGCAGTTGCCATGATCGAGGAGGTGCTGGGTGATGCGGAGCCCTCATGATGTTATTATTAAGCCTTTGGTTACAGAAAAGGCGGTAAATCTTGCCCAGGAGCAAAATAAATACACCTTTTATGTGGACAGAAAAGCAAACAAAATGGAGATCAAAAACGCTATAGAGGAGCTCTTTGATGTTAAGGTAACAGCGGTTAATACAATGACCGTGAGAGGCAAAAAAAGGCGTATGGGCCGCTTTGAAGGATTAACACCAATGCGCAAAAAAGCCATTGTTTCATTGGATATGGATGACACTATTGATATTTTTGATGAGTTATTTTCATAGTTTAGATGCTTGCCAGTGGAAGGAGGGATAATATGGGAAACAAAAAATACAAACCGATCACACCAGGTAGGCGGTTTATGAATTTGACGACTAATAAGGAATTGAGTGATGTTAAGCCTCAAAAATCCTTGCTAAAACCTGCTCACAAGAAGGCCGGACGCGATAACAGCGGGCGGATTTCAGTGCGCCATCGCGGTGGTGGAGCCAAGCGTTCTTACCGCATGATCGATTTTAAACGGGATAAAGACGGGGTACCGGCACGGGTGGCCTCCCTGGAGTATGATCCTAACCGGTCTGCCAATATTGCCCTGCTTTGTTATGCAGATGGAGAGAAGAGGTATATCCTGGCACCACTGGGACTGAAAGTGGGAGACAGTGTGATTTCAGGTAAAGGCGCGGATATTAAACCGGGAAATGCTCTTTCCCTGCGCAACATACCCGTAGGAACCATGTTGCATAACATAGAAATGTCTCCTGGCGGTGGAGCCAAGTTAGCTCGCTCTGCAGGTGCATCTGTCCAAATGATGGCCAGGGAAGGGGATTATGCCACCCTGAGGATGCCTTCCGGTGAAATGAGAATGATTCACGCTGACTGCAAGGCAACAGTTGGCCAGGTGGGAAATGTGGAACATGAAAATATTCATTATGGAAAGGCCGGCAAGCGGCGCTTATTAGGACAGAGGCCTTCAGTGCGTGGTGTTGTGATGAATCCGGTGGATCACCCACATGGTGGTGGTGAAGGAAAGTCAACAGCCGGCCGTCATCCGGTGACCCCTTGGGGGAAACCTGCACTTGGAGCCAGAACACGCAAAAAGAAAAAGGCATCAAATCAGTTTATTGTTAAGCGGCGCACAACTTAAGGAGGGATGCAAACTTGGGTCGATCTCTTAAAAAAGGGCCTTACTGTGAAAAAAAATTATTACGTAAAATTGAGGATATGAATGAGAAGGGTGAGAAACAAGTAATCAAGACCTGGTCGCGGCGGTCGACAATATTTCCTGAGATGGTCGGACATACAATTGCAGTATATGATGGACGGAGGCACATTCCTATTTATATCACAGAGGATATGGTGGGGCACAAATTAGGTGAATTTGCGCCAACACGCCTCTTCCGCGGCCATGGAGCTCACACTGAACGCTCATCGGCACTCAAATAGAAGGAGTGAATTTCGTGGAAGCAAGGGCTGTTGCACGCTATATCTGGATTCCCCCGCGTAAACTGCGGCAGGT
>DUMY01000035.1 GCA_012839645.1 Syntrophomonadaceae bacterium | reverse complement strand
GCCGGAGCAGTGAAAGATACCAAAGGACAAGTGCTAACGTATAGTGACGAACTGATCGATCCTGTCTATCATGCCAGCTGTGGGGGGAGAGGAACAGAGGATCATGTCCCCAAACTTCCTTTGCATCCTCTGTTCCTCTCCCCCCACAGCTGGCATGATAGACAGGATCGATCAGTTCGTCACTATACGTTAGCACTTGTCCTTTGGTATCTTTCACTGCTCCGGCAATCTTCTTGTGATTGGCACGGAAATGCCAACCCCAGCGTTTCCGCATTTCTGTTGCATCTATCCATGCCTGACAGTGTCCAGGATCAGCACAAAGATGGGCCCCCGCATGTTTTTCGTCCTGGGATTCCCTGGTCAGCCGCAGCATTGTATAGGTCCGTGCCGCCACCGCTTGTGCCTTCAAGGCCTCCTGATGGAACGCAGCGGGCATCTCAGCTGCAACAACTCCAGTAATATACTGCTCCAAAGGTATACTTACAACCTGCCCTTTTGACACCTGCAGCTTTACCTGTAGCTCCCCCTTCTCTTCTCCTATGGGTTCCTTGCTTTCCCAACTGCACCCGCGCACTAAAAGAGCCGGAAGACCGATCACCACCAGTGTCAGGAACACAACCACATAGCCCAACCGGCGATAACCCTTGAATTTCTTTATCATTTATAACCCCACTTTCCAAGAACATCTCAAGCAAACAAATGCAAAACACCAACCTCTTCCTTCCATATTTATGAAAAAGAGGGGTTAGTTAGAACAGATAGCACCCAGATCATAGGAACGATTTCCGTAATCCCTTTTTGGCTTTTTAGCTAAGTTTCCGGTTATCACTGCCACCAGAAATCCCCGCTGCAGTTATCTATCGCTTTGTTGAATTTTCCCCCACAGGCTGTCTACAATTGTTCCACACCCTTTCCAGAGGTTTTTCCCCGAGGTTATCCACATTGGCACAAAACTCGGACAATTCTCGCGTCTGACTGCTCACAACTACACAGGCTGTCCACGGTTTTTTCACACTGTTTCCAGGGGTTATCCACAGAGTTATCCACATTGGGGATAACATAAAAACGTGATAACGTACAGACTCAGAGGACTTCACCTGTGCATAGTTGGAGAAAGGAGGTGAATATACATAAGCAAGGCGGTGATAAAGATGAAGAAAAGCTTCCATACGGTGCGTGGTTACCAACTGCTGGAACAAAAGAAAAAGACTCTCACCCCGGCAATGGAAGATTACCTGGAAATGATCTACCGTGCGAGTCTAAAAGATGGGTATATTCGCATTACCACCCTCTCCGCGCTCCTCAATGTGCGGGCACCTTCAGCAACAAAAATGGTGCAAAAACTTACCGGACTGGGGCTGCTACACTATAAGAAGTACGGAATTATCTTTCTTACTGAGAGCGGTAAGGAAATAGGGCAGTTTTTATTAGAAAGACACAACACTGTGGAAAAATTCCTTAAGTTCCTGGGGGTGGGAGAGAATCTCTTAGTGGAAACGGAGCTGATCGAGCATAATATCAGCCTACATACCCTTCAACTCCTGGGTTTCTTCAATCAATTCCTGGGGGAAAACCCCTATGTCAGGGAGCAGTTTGAACACTTCAAAAAAACGCAGAAAAAAAAGGGGGCTACAGAAATCCGTACACCGAACGTAATCCAGCAGGGTAAGCAATCTTCGAAAAACGATAGCTGTACATCCATCTGCAAAAAATCAAAGCAATAAAGCAGCCTGTGTGGTTGGTTGTTGGTGGTTAGTGGTTAACCTGGCCCCGGTTAGGGACCCCGGTCAGGGGTTGACAGACCCGCGCACATGGCCTCTACCATAACGCGCGTCTGCGTTAGGAACCCCTGGCTAAAGGTTAACTGCACGATCGGATACGCGGCGGATACGGGCACCCAGTGAGGATAACTTCTCCTCCAAATTTTCATAACCGCGATCCAGGTGATACACACCACCGATTTCAGTTTTGCCAGGTGTCTTCAAAGCTGCGATTACCAGAGCGGCTCCTGCCCTCAGATCAGTGGCTTTGACCTGTGTCGGGAAAAGCCTCTCCACTCCTCGGATTTTTGCAGTGGTTCCGTTAACTGTAATATGAGATCCCATCCTCCGCAGGTGCTCCGTATATAAAAATCGGTTCTCGAAAACCGTTTCTTTGATGGTGCTTTCCCCTGCAGCTGTTGTCAAAAGGGCAGCAAATTGGGGCTGCATATCTGTAGGGAACCCGGGGTAGGGCTCTGTGGTGATCTGGAGCGGACGAAGCTCTTCCGTAGGATATACCACCAACTCACCGGGTCCCTCTTCGACGGGCACCCCTGCTTGTCTCAACTTCTCAATTACTAATTTTAGATGATCCGGGATCACTCGCTGCACACACACCTGTCCACCGGCAGCGGCGGCTGCTATCAAATAGGTTCCTGCCTCAATACGATCGGGAATCACTGTGTGTATAACACCACACAGGTCAGGAGCACCCTCTATTCGGATACAGCTCGTTCCTGCACCGGTTACTTTGGCTCCCATCTTGTTTAAGAAGTTGCCCAGATCAACGATTTCCGGTTCGGCGGCAGCATTGAGGATGGTAGTGCATCCTTCGGCTGCTGCCGCTGCCATCATAATGTTTTCAGTAGCACCAACACTGCGATAGTCGAGTGAAACCTCATTTCCTATCAAATGCTTTGCTGATGCCTTTATATGCCCCTTTTCCACCGCAAACTCCGCTCCCAGAGCGGTAAGCCCTTTGAGGTGCAGATCCACCGGCCTATTCCCGATAGCACAGCCCCCAGGCAAAGGCAGGCAAACCTCTCCGGTTCGCACCAGCAGCGGCCCCAACAGCAAGAAAGAAGCTCTCATCTTCCTGGCATATTGGTAAAGTTGCCCTGATTCTTGTACTTCACGGGTCTGAATGGTCACCTGGCCACCCTGGTTACTTATCTGGGCACCAAGGCCGGACAGCATTTTCATCATATTACAGGTATCTAAAAGCTTGGGTATACCTTTTAGAACACATTTATCTTCTGTAAGAAGAGAAGCTGCAAGAAGCGGTAAGCTAGCATTTTTGGATCCACTGATACAGACACTTCCATTTAATCTGGTACCACCCTCGATAAAATATTTATCCTCCAATACCTCTCCTGCTTTCAATTAATATTGCTTGATATTACTCAAAAATTAGATTGTTTTCTATCTATTCATTTATTTGTTTATCTTTTTCCCTGGCTTATTAATTCTATTTCCTTAAGCATATTCCTGCTGGAATTAACTAGTATTCACAGGATATTAATGGTGAACCCAGCAATATCTGCGTTTCATGTTCTTTGCAAACCATCGATAGGTTAAGATTGATGTTCTTTCCACCGGCAAGGGCTGCATCGGGCAAGAGAGGGGTATATCCGGTGAAGCTTAAATATTTGCTTGTTCGCAAAGTACCAGAAACATCTGCTCCCAATCCGCGAAAAACTGCCCGCCCAAAGGCAAGCTGTGCACCCTCATCCATGGGTGAATTGGTCTTCCCACAGACAGTTAGGTAGATACCATGTTCTCTCCCCAAGGTAAAGAGGGTATCCCTGATTCTTTTCTCCCAAGCAATGCTGTTTTGGAGGTCAGCGGGAAGGATGCACTTAATTAGAATATAGCAGTCCTGCCTCTCTGCACCTTCAATCTTCTGAACAGATGCCTGCACATTGAGACCATGATTTGTGTGCACAACCTGAAAACAATCCCCCCTGGGGGTACGTACGATCCTTTTTTCCGCATTCTCCAGACCTAACTTCTCCCCAAGCTTCCTTTTTCCCCAGATTGATGCGGGTTCCCCCGCCGTATCCCTGACCACAGCCCACCCCTCTAGATGATACCCTTCCACCTCTACCATACCTGAGGTCATCAAAGCAGACAGTGTATCAAAGACAGCGGGCTCACCTTGATAGGTTTTCCCGGTGAATACTAGAGCTAACAGGATACCTACAATAAGCAAGGGGATGAGCATTCTTTTCACAACCGCGGTGCCCCTTTCTCATTCCATAATCTTCCTGTATTGTCCCCGTTCAAGGAATGTTTATTCTGGAAAGAGCAATTTCATGGAATGATCTACTCTTGTCTGGGTAGTGCAACAACTCACTTGGGGGGGGCTATAGCCACCAGTCATCTCCACCAATTACTTGCTGCAGTTCCCCGAGGCCGAACTTACGCTTACTATGACAAGAACTGATTACCTTTCCTTCACAGAAGCGATCAACTGTCGGTCGAAAATAGGCAAAATGTTTTCTCATTTCCTTCTGGGTCTTGTCACGGTTCTGCTCGCAGATGCTATCGTAAAGGGTATAAAGGCTCCTGGTAATAACTGCACGCTGCCGGGGACAGAGATAATAATAGGTGGAAATCAACCTTTCCAAAGGCAGCATGGCAGTTAACAACATTTCCAGAAGCTTATTATGGGTGGCTCTTGCTAATACAGCGTGAAAATCATAAACTACCGTAAAAAGTTCGTCTGAAGGGAGAGGTTCTTCTACCGAAGGGAGTAGGGCTGCCAATTCTGCGAGGTCATCTTCGGTACGTTTTAAAGCGGTAATCCCCGCAGATTGGATACCGATGGCGATGCGTGCTTGCTCAATATCCCGCGCCGAAAACCCGTTCATATTGAAGTACATCTCAAAAAATATTTCGTTTACTTTACCATTGTCATTAACAAAATGCCCACCATCCCTTCCCACTCGCGTTACAATTATCTGTTGTTCCGCTAGAAGAGCAAGAGCTTTCCGCACCGTGGGCCTGCTTACTTCGAATTCCACCGCAAGGTTGGCTTCAGTGGGCAGCTTTTCCCCTAATTCAATTTTACCTTCGAGGATTTCCCGTATAATAATTGAAGCAATTTGCTCATGGAGAGTAAGAAGTCTCTTACCCTTGGTTATCATAACAGTTACTCACCCCTATTGAACATTGATCAAATTCCCCAAGGTTTTCAAGCAAGATTATTTGCTGTAATCATCCGAGTCAGGCCTCTCTTTATCGACATAATTCAACAAAACCCGGATAAAAGCCTTTTTAATTAAAATACCGGAGAGGCACTCTCCAAAAAGTACCCCTCCGGTCAGAAAACACTTAATTAATCGCTACTTCACCTTGACGACCTTCATCTCTTCAAGGAGGTCCCATTGGGGTCCACCCTGTTCCATTGTTTCGGAAAAATCATCCACTTCCATTCCCATGGCTTCACAAACCAAATCCGTTAGGTCCTTCACTCTTAGCTTCATGTTAGCTGCTTTTGCCATGCCATAGATATTGGAACCACAGCCAGCGCAGGTGGAAACCAAAGTATCCGCTCCGGTTTCCTTCACCTCCTGCATCCTTCTTGCTCCTGCTTTTGCAGCGGCTTCCAGCGATGTGAGTGACCCCGTTGCACCACAGCAGAGAGCATCCTCCCGGTTGTGTTCCATTTCGATGAGGCGCACACCGGGAACCGACTGAATAACACGGCGGGGTTCATCATAAACATCCTGCCAGCGTCCCAGGTGACAGGGGTCCTGGTAGGTAATGTTGTAATCCAGCGATTTGGTGAGCTTTATTTTACCTGTCTTGATCAGGTCGTCAATATAGACAGCAGCATGCTTCACTTCAATATCCCAGGTCAAGCCAAGTTCTTCGGCGTATGCCGGGTACTCATCCTTGAACGCCCCCAGACAGCCCGGGCAGGTAACGATCAATGTTTTCACTCCTGCCTCATGCAGGATATCGATGTTTTTCTTGATCGTCGCCAATAATTTATCTCGATCAGTAATCAAGTTCAACTGCCCGCCGCAGCAAATTGACTTTTTACCCAGGTAAACAAATTCTTCCTCGGCGGCATTCAGAATGCGTACCAGATTAGCCGCTTGGTCAGTACTAACAAAAGATGCCCAGCATCCCGGCCAATATGCAAGTGGACCCGAGCTTTGATAGGTAATCCCTTCCGGAATCCATTTATGAGCGTTTTCCCGCGGTTGACCCCAGAAATTACCATGATCCTGGATATTTTCCCTCAGGAAGCCAAAGCCAGTATGCTCTAAGCCGAATTTATCAAAAAGCAGTGACCTGATATAAAACCAATTATACCCGCTCGGTAGATCCACCTGGCAAACCTGGTCACAGCGGCGACATGTGGTACAGACAAAAAGGGGCATACAATTGTCAATATCGATTTTGGTATTCCCTTTGGCATAATCCAGGAGAAGGTTCCATTTACCCCTGGGGCAGCTGCTTTCCCAGGGAAGCTCCCGGAACATAGTACAAGTAGCGCGGCAGTACCCACATTGGGTACAGATAAAGGCATCATGCTTGAGCTGCTCCAAAAGATCCCCGTCCTCAGCCTTTTCCTTGCTGCGACTTAATAACCTCCCAATGCCACTCAAGACTGATTTTCCGGCCTTTGCTGCCTTCATAGCCGCGTTCAAGGCCTTAACCGGAGACTTTGGTTCAATATCCGGGGGCAGCGCTTTACCGGGGTTAAACAGGCGCTTCGGATCTTCCTTATCCTTCAATACTTTGATCTTATTTAACATCTCCTTGCCGAAAAACTCTTCTGCTTCATCTGCAAGGTAAATACCTAAGGCATATGTTTCCCCACCAAAACGTTTTGCCTCTTCTAGCACTACCAAAGTAGAAGCGTAAACCATGGGAAAAGCCAGGTCACGTTCATCAGCCAGCAGGAAGGTGAGGAGCACAACATGATCGGGACCGACACAGAACCCCTCTAGGGCGATATCTTTATACCTTTTTTCAAGAGCGGCAAAGGTTTCCGTAAAACCGCTCACAGGCAGTATCACTTCTGAGGGGACCAGTGAGGGGCCAAACTTTTTCATACGCATCGGGTAAAATCTCTCTTCCCATTCATGCTGGGCTTGTTCATCATTAAGACTTTCTCCACCACATGCCGCAATAATACCATCCAGTTTCGGCTGGACAACTTGTTCCCTGGTAGAAGGATAAACGAACATGCCCAGGTACTTGTCTTCGGGAAGCAAATGTTGATCAGCAGCAGCCTGCCGCAGGGCTACATGTTTCGGATTGGCAAAGTTTACCGACCATAGGGGTATGGCCTTTTCGCTGATCTTATTAAAGGCCTGAGCCAGGGCTGCGGCGTTTGGGAATGCAGCCAGCACTAATTTATGATCCTCTTTGGAGCGCACCTTAAGGGTAATCTTTACAATAAACCCGGTGATACCGTTTAGCCCGATCACCAGACGGAAATCCTTACCCTCCAATTTCTTCAGCTGACCCTCAGGAGTAATAAGTTCAAGGCTGACAATTATATTGCCGATTTTACCATATTCAAACCCACCAATACCGGTACCCCCCTGAGCAACGAGACCGGCAATAGTTGAACTGATGGCACTGCTAGGGTAAAGACAAGTAGCCAGACCCTGCTTTTCTAGTTCTGCATCAAGATCTGCCCAGATGACAGCCGGTTCGACAGTTACAGTTTTGGTATCCGGGTCAATCTCAAGAATATTATTCATCCTGACAAAATCAACGACTATCCCACCCCGTGTGGGAATAATTCCTCCGTAACCACTGGTTCCTGCACCTCTGGGGACAAGTGGCAGCTCATGGCTGCTGGAAATCTTAATTAGAGTCAGCAATTCATCTTGTGAAATAGGTTGAACTACAGCAAAAGGCATGCAGTCAATTGTTTTCTTGAGGGCATCTGGCAAAACACCCATATCTCTACTGTAGAGACGTGTTTCCCACTCATCAAAACGCACACGATCCGCAAATAGATCAGAAAGCTCTTTTTGAACAGCTATGAAATCGGTTTTACCCATTTTACTACCTCCTCTTATGTGATTAAATACTGGTCAGCTTCCGAATATTGTTTTTTAGCCTGGCGGACGGCTTCGTGATCACAAGGACTTTATTCGATGTATTTTTCAGCATCCTGCAAGACCTTTTTCGCTGAACCGGAGAGCATATATTTTTTATATTTGTCTTCGTAGTCAATGCCCATCGCGCTCCCAAATAATGTGCTAAAATGCAGGATCTCAAAGAGATAGTTGTTCTGTTCAGGATTGTCATGCGACACCCAGAACAAAGACTCTCCAGGATATCTGCACCAGTCCGGCATGCTTCTTCCAGCCTCACCTTTGTCGCTTTCTTTGTTACTACTGGGTCAACTAACTGAGTAGCACCAGCACAACAAAGAGCATTCTCCCGGTTATGATCCATTTCAACTATTTCTACTCCTGGGATTGCCGCCAGCACCCGCCAATAAGATGTTTAGTCTTTTGCGTTGTAGTTCCTGGGGGGATAGGCTGTTCCCCAATAATTCAGGAGGTCACAAGGTTTCAAGCACTCTTCAAACACTCACCGCAGATACGACAGTTTTGTAAAAGCATTTGTTTGCCACGATCAAGATATTGATTAAGTATCACGCAGCAATCCAATAACTTCTACCTCCCTCGGTAATTAATTACTAAAGAAAACCTGATATTGATATTGGCCTTCCTTGCGAAATGTTTTTGATTAATATGGACTTGAAATCCCCGGGGTTTTCAATGATAGATTTTTGGATTTGCATATACTAATCCTCCAAATTGTAAATAAATTAGACATTTAGAAGACTGTCTTCACGCAATTCCCTCACACCTTACTTGAAACATTAACCTTGACCATTTTTAGGCAGCAACATACAGAATAAACAGCCAAAATTAAGACACCGTTAGCACGCTTTTCCGCAACTTTTCTGCCGGCTTCTGGTGGAATGCATCAGCATCATCTATGGATAACATGGCAAGATTTACCGCACTAGATTACATGGTAAAAGTGGACTGTGGAGATTCAAATTGTTATCAGATTTTTTGACATATCTGCTTAGTCTTAAAAATTTCCTCGTAGAGGTGCACCCTCCTGAATGAAACATGATGAAAAACAACCTTTTTCAGGTTATCCAGTCTGCCATGGTAGCAGTTGACAATATCCGTGCACAGTTTCCAAAAGGGTAAAAAAGGAGCAAGAGAAATGCCGTGATAGTTACAGAAAACTCTCCCCTTGCTGGTCACCTGGCATCCGGTGGAAATTAACCCCGCTCTTTGCAGGTCATCGAGGATTTCCTGTGAGTAGGGGCTAAAAGCACCTGTACGGGTACGCACAAAATCATAAAACCCCAGTTCCTGTGGTTCAAGATTTGCGGCGCTGGTGAGGAAAACCAGGTTGTGTAGGGATGATATCGATGGAAAGCAATAATTTTTAAGCAGGCGCAGTATAAAAATATGCTGCAAGCCATAAGAGGAAAACATAAATTTGACCCCCGAAAGTCGAGCCATCCCGGGCATCAGGCAGGGCGAAGAAACAAAAAAGCCGGGTTCGATAAGCCTTTTTTCGCACAGTGAGGGTGCTTCTCAGGATAGACGCTGAGATTACCATCATCGGGCCGAGGGGGGATTGTCGCCGGCACTGGTAGCATCACCTTTACCGACCCTGGTACAAGCACACTACCGGGTAATCATTCAGCGTAATACGATTAAGTGCATAGAAATCTCAGAAATCGCCCCCACCTCCAGTTGCCCATTCGTTATTATACTTTTCCCATTATACGCAACAGATCCTTATTTCGCCATGACCACAATTACCCACTCACCAATAATTTTCACAACCAGGCAGGAATTTCTCCAAGGTTGGCGAATTATTTCATATAAAACAAATTATACTCCGAGTCCACTGTCCTGTGGCATCTGCTATGGCGGTCGGGCCGATAGGGTGTGCCTGGAAACGGGTGCACCTCCCAGTGCGGAAAGGAGATTACGGCAGGATTTGCTAGCCGGGGTGTATTTCCGCACCCCGGTTTTTATTTTGGCACACTGCTCGTAAAGGGGGTATGCCTACGGTCTGACCGGAGTCGTTTTAAAAATGATTCGAACATGTAGTTTTTCACAGGGTGACCCCCGGCAGGCGGACCGATAAACAGGTAATTTCTTATTTTGAGCTTAATATCGGCATCCGGGTTGTCGGGGCGGACCAATAAACAGGTACAATATTTACTTCTTATTTTGATTTGATAAGGTTGGCCTGCCAGGTTTATTTCATATACTTGGCGGCCAGTTTCTCACATTCCTTTTCCCCCTATTTTGGGTTGTCTTTCCCCTCGGGCGGGGGGAAAGACAACCCGGGGCCTTTTTTTGCTCTAGGTGATCAAGGTGCCTTTAAGGGGAGGTAGGGGGTTTTCTAGTACCCCCGGCAAAATAATTTATTAGGAAAGCCTCACCCATGCAGATGGAATGATATGAGCGGGGAGGATGTCAACTTTTCAGTTATAAGAGATTTCTAAGGAGGGATGGAAGTGGAAATGGTTAAATTGACCATTGACGGAAAGGAGGTTGAAGTTCCAGCCGGGATATCGGTTTTGGAAGCGGCGGAAAGGATCGGGATACACATCCCCCGGCTCTGCCATGACCCGGACCTGAGTGCTGTAGGAGCATGCCGCCTTTGTGTTGTGGAAGTTGAAGGGATGCGCAATCTCCCGGCATCCTGTGTCACCATGGTGACTGACGGCATGGTAGTGCGCACCGACACACCTGAAATCATGGAGGCGCGCAAAACCATTTTAGAACTGCTCGTTGCCAACCACCCGCTGGACTGCCTCACCTGTGAAAAACTGGGCGACTGCATGCTGGCAGAGTACTGCTACCAGTATGATGTTACCGAAAGCTCCTTTATCGATGCCGAAAGGCATGAGTACGAACTGGAGGAGAGCAACCCCTTCATCGTCCGGGATCTCAATAAATGCATACTTTGCGGCAGATGCATACGGGCATGTGCCGAGATGACCTGCCGCGATATTGTTGACTTCAACTATCGCGGATTTAATACTAAGGTAGCACCTTTCGGTGATACAGATTTAATCGAATCAGACTGCGTTTACTGTGGCAACTGTGTGGCGGTCTGCCCCACCGGTGCCCTGACCGAAAAACAGCTGCACGGCAAAGGCCGCAGATGGGAGTATGAAAGGGTTAGGACCACCTGCCCCTTCTGTGGTACAGGATGCAACTTCGACCTGATGGTCAAGGACGGCAAAATTGCCGGTGTGGCCTCCAACCCGGACAGCCCGGTCAACGGAAAGCAGCTCTGCATCAAGGGCCGCTTCGGATGGGATTTCGTACACAGCAACAAACGCTTGACAACCCCTCTGGTTAAAAAGGATGGGGAGTTTGTACCGGTTTCCTGGGATGAGGCTTTTGATACAATTGCAACACGCTTTAATGAGATTAAAGAAAAATATGGGGGCAACGCTTTTGCGGCTTTAAGTTCAGCCAGGTGTACAAACGAAGAAAACTACCTGGTTCAGAAATTTACAAGGACGGTGATGGGCACAAACAGCGTCGACCACTGTGCCCGTACCTGACACGCGCCAACTGTGGCCGGTCTGGCCACATCATTTGGCAGTGGAGCGATGACAAACTCGATTAACGAAATTCTAGGGGCCAATCTTTTATTCCTGGTTGGAACAAACACCACGGAAGCACATCCTATTATCGGTTACAAGATGAAGCAAGCAAAAAGAGCGGGTGCCAAACTGATTGTTGTGGATCCACGGCGCACCGAGCTTGCAGAAGAGGCGGATTACTGGCTCCGGCTCAACCCGGGCACAGATATCCCTCTTCTTAACGGGATCATGCACATCATCATCAAGGAAAACCTCTACGACAAGAAGTTCGTCGAAGAGCGCACCGAGAACTTTGAAGCACTTAAAGAAACCGTGGAAAGGTATACACCTGAATACGCATCAGAACTCAGCGGTGTCCCTGTAGAAGACATCTATGCAGTGGCCCGCCTCTATGCTGCGTCCGATAAAGCTGGGCTTTTCTATACCCTGGGGATCACCGAACACATCTGTGGGACCAACAACGTGATGAGTATTGCCAACCTGGCTATGCTGACCGGACACCTCGGACGTGAGAGCACCGGTGTCAACCCCTTGCGCGGGCAGAACAACGTCCAGGGAGCCTGTGATATGGGGGCACTACCCAATGTCTTCCCTGGCTACCAGCAGGTTACCGACGCAGCAGTGCGAGAGAAATTCGAGAAGGCTTGGGGAGTCTCTATGCCGGGTGAGGTCGGCCTAATGATTCCGGATATGTTCGATAAGGCCAACTCCGGAGAGCTCAAGGCTATGTATATCCTGGGCGAAAACCCGGTGTTGACTGATCCCAACGCCAACCACATCATGTCCGGATTGGAGAATTTAGAGTTCCTAGTGGTACATGAACTCTTCCTCACAGAAACCGCGGAATACGCGGATGTGGTGCTCCCAGCTGCCAGTTTTGCAGAAACCGATGGAACATTCACCAACACTGAGCGGCGGGTCCAGCGTGTGCGGAAAGCCATTGACGCGCTTCCCGGTCGCACTAACTGGGAGACGATCATGGCTATGAGCACCAGGGCGGGCTATGCCATGAACTATAATTCAGCTGAAGAGATCTTCAATGAAATGGCATCTCTCACACCCTCCTATGCAGGAATTACCTTTGAGCGAATTGAAGCCGAAGGGCTCCAGTGGCCATGCCCAACCGCGGATCACCCGGGTACCAAATTCCTGCACGGAGATTCCTTTACCAGAGGCAAGGGTTTCTTCCAAGGAATCGACCATGTACCTCCTGCAGAAATGCCTTGTGAAGAATACCCCTTACTGCTTTCCACCGGCAGAATCCTGTTCCACTATAATGTCACAACACCATACTCTGCGGATATTCATAGCATGTGGAATGAGGAGTATGCAGAGGTCAACCCCAATGATGCCTCACGAATGGGAGTGGTCACAGGGGACCAGGTCAAGGTGACATCACGGCGTGGTGAAGTCACAACCAAGATAGAGGTAACAGACAGGGTACCACCAGGCGTTGTTTGGATGTCTTTCCACTATACGGAAAGCCCCACCAACGTCTTGACGAGTGGCGCGATGGACCCCATCACCAAAACAGGTGAATACAAGGTCTGCGCGGTAAAGATGGAGAGGTTGAACGCGTAAGCTGATCCAGTGGGCAGTTTGAAAACTGCCCACTATTATTATCTCATGCTTTTCCTGACAGCGGCACTGCTTGGCTATGGCAACGGCAACACTGATAAAACTGGTGCTATAGGAGCCGCTCAATTAGTAAATAGTTGAGGAGGTGTTAAATGATGTTGAAGCAACTACCTATGGAGGATGCCCGTCAGGCCCTCCTGGATAAGATAGCGCCGTTGGAGAGTGAGGTCATCCCCACAATGAACGCAATAGGGCGCATTCTCGCTGCAGATATTATCGCCCCTTATGACCTCCCCCCTTATAGGCAGGCAGCCATGGACGGCTTTGCTGTTTCCTGTAAGGAAAGACAAGAGGATAAGTTTCTTATCAAAGAAATATTAGAGGCAGGCGAGATTCCTGATTTTGACTTGGAGCCAGGTGAGGCAGCGGGCGTTTTGACCGGAGGCCATATTCCTCAATACACCGAGAAAGTTATCCGTCAGGAGGATATCTGTATCATTGGGGATTACATAACTGTTAATAGGACACCTGGAGACAATAACATCCGGAGCCAAGGAGAGGATTTTAAGTCGGGGTCAGTGATCGCCAGGAGCAGCACCAGGATCACCCCGGGTCTGATCGCAATTTTAACTGCCTTCGGCTTGCGCAAAATAAGGGTCATTCGACGCCCCAAGGTGGCAATTCTAAGTCTGGGAAGAGAAATTATTCCCTACGATCAAGACCCTAACCCTGGTGAGGTGCGGGATAGCAACGGCCCACTCCTATCTTCACTGGTAACCCTACAGGGCGGCTCACCATCAGTTTTGGTTTCCCAGTCTTATCCTGCGGAAAAACTGCACTCCCAGATTCAGCAGGCAGACATGGTGATTACCATCGGAGGAACAGCGGAAGGCAGCAACGATAAAGGAAGGGAACTTCTTGATGGTGCAGGTGCCCAGCCAGTTTTTCTAGGTTACCAAGTAAAACCAGGCAGTCACACCTGTGCAGGGGTTCGAGATGGCAAACCGGTTATCATGCTTTCCGGAAATCCCATGGCCTGTTTTGTTGGCTACTACCTGCTGGCCTACCCGGCACTGCGTGCTTTACAAGGGCTAAATCCTGAATTAAAACGTTTTCCTGCCGTGGCTACCAGCCCCTTTCCTAAAAAGGGTGGGCCGAGACGCTTCCTGCTGGGATACGCCCTTTATGGACCTGAGGGCTGGAGGGTAGCGGTACTCCCTGCTCAGAAATCCAGCATGCGGCGCTCTCTTGCAGGCTGCAACTGTTTAATCGACCTGCCGGCAGGACACCCACCTGTACACCCAGGAGCAGATGTGTGTATTATTCCTATCCTGGATCTAGCCTAGGCATACCGTAGTTCTCAGAGTCTGTAGACATTCAGCAACCAAATCATTAGCCACAAGAATAAATTCAAACTTGCTAATTGAAGGGCAGTGCAAATTCTGCCCTTTCAGTGCTGCATGATCCTCCCCGTGATCTAACTGATCTGGAAGAATCGGCTACCAAGTCGTCCCCATTATCCACAACATCCAAATTAAAGCAATACAACAAGTCTAGCCTTGTTTGAAGGATGGAAGCTGATCTGTGGTGAATTATATAGAGGTGACAAAAGGAGCATCCTTCATTTGATGGTAATGGTTAGCGATTAGTCGCTGGAAAAAGAGCTGTCTAGTTGTCAAAACAGATCAACCAGACCCGTCCCCGTGATCTGATGACGTGATTTGAATGAGGAGTTGTACAAACAGTGGCAACAGAACTAAAAAGTGATACGAAACAGGATAATGTTACTTTCTTGGGTGAATTGTCAGGATCAATTGGGGATTTGGGTACTTTTCTTCCCTATGTTCTCGGGGTTATTTCTGTAGCTGGTTTTAATCCGGCAAGCATTTTTACCGGTTTTGGACTTTTCTATATTTTTTGTGGCTGGTTTTACAGAATACCCATGGCTGTTCAACCCATGAAGGCAGCCTCAGCAGCAGTCCTGGTTCATCAGCTTACCCCTGGTGAGGTTGCAGCAGCAGGTTTGATTATCGGCTTGGTGCTGTTAGTACTGGGTTTGACGGGGATTATCGACACCATAGCCCGCATTACTCCGCGAGGAGTGATCAGCGGTATCCAGGTAGGTTTGGGACTGTCTTTGGCCATCCTAGGGGTAAAAATGATCGGCAAGGACCCCCTTCTGGGCTGGACCATTCTTATCCTAATGCTGCCTCTCCTCAAAAGCAAACGTTTCCCTGCGGCTATCATGGCAGTGCTGGTAGGGACAGCACTGAACTTCCTGCTGCACCCGGGCCTGGCTCTCCCCTCTATCTCTATAGGGATACACATCCCTAGCATCACTCTGCCTACAGCTGCGGATTTTAACAGGGGCTTTTTCTTGGCCGCCCTGCCGCAGTTGCCCCTCACACTGGCCAATGCCGTCCTGGTTACCACAGCGGTATCCCATGAGCTTTTCGGTGACCGCGCAGCCCGTGTTAAGGATAGAAACCTCTGTATAACCATGGGAGCAGCCAATCTCCTGGCTGCTCCCTTAGGGGGCTACATGATGTGCCATGGCAGCGGGGGAGTTGCTGCTCACCACCGCTTCGGCGGCAGAACAAAGTATACCGCTTATATCATCGG
>DUMY01000034.1 GCA_012839645.1 Syntrophomonadaceae bacterium | reverse complement strand
TGCCCGGTAAAGGAGCGGGGCTATCCCGTGATTGCTATCCCGATCTGGGAATAGGTGACGTACCACACCTCTACATTTACAACGCTGATAACCCTCCGGAAGGTGTTATTGCCAAAAGGAGAAGTTATGCCACATTGGTGAACCACATGCAGATAGTGATGATCGAAGGCGGACTCTACGATGAACTGGCAGAACTCGACCGCTACCTAGAAGAATATGAAAAAGCGAAAATAGCAGATCCCACCCGTACCCATATGCTGGAGCACCTGATCATAGATGAGATAAAAAAGACCAATTTATATAAACAAATCCCTATAGATGGCGGGCATGATTCCATTGATGAAATTATCGAAGGTACCCATGGTATACTCTCCAATATTCGCAACACTCAGATCCAGGACGGCATGCACATCTTTGGGGAACTGCCAGAGGGAGAACGCAGGGTATCCTTCATTAATTCTATCCTCCGCTTTGATGCCGGCCAGGATATCTCCCTGCGCCGCAGTATTGCCGCCTTGATGGATCTAGACATTTCAAAACTGATAGCCGACCAGAGCCATGTTTCACTCAAACACGGGAAATCATACGGCGCACTCCTGGAAGAAATAGATCTAGCTGGCAAAACCTTTATCAAGCACTTTCTTACAGGCAAAGAAGTAAGTCCTGTCATTGCTCAGGAAGTTTTAGGGGACAATTTTATTTGCTCCCAAGCCCTGCCTTCACTCAATGAAGTACTGCCAAGAGTGCTTGATCTGGATGACCGCATTGAAGCTTCGAAGGAGATTGAAGCCCTGCTCACCGGTTTTCAGGGCAAATACATCCCAGCAGGCCCCTCCGGCTTAATCACCCGCGGCAGAGATGATGTCCTGCCCACAGGGCGCAACTTTTACTCCCTGGACCCGCACCGGGTACCTACAAAGGCGGCATGGGAGGTAGGGAAGCGTCTGGCAGACAAGGTGATAGAAAAGTACCTTACTGACAAAAACCGTTATCCAGAAAACATTGCTCTCTACTGGATGTGCGGTGACATTATGTGGGCGGATGGTGAGGGGTTGGGCCAGATGCTGTACCTTCTAGGTGTGCAGCCGAAATGGCTGCCTAATGGGAGGGTATCTGGTGTTGAGGTTATACCCCTGGAGGAACTAGGACGGCCACGCATCGATTTAACCGTCAGGGTATCCGGGATCATAAGAGACATGTTCTGCAACTGTGTGGAACTCCTTGATGAAGCCATTGCCACTGTTGCCGCCCTGGATGAGCCGGAGGAGCAAAATTATGTGCGCAAACACACTCTTGCCCAGCTGGATGGCAAAGAAGATAAAGAATCCTGGAGAAATGCCACCTTGCGCATTTTTGCAGCCAAACCCGGTACCTATTCATCAGGTGTAAATCTGGCAGTTTATGCCTCGGCTTGGAAAGAAGAAAAGGATCTGGCAGATATCTTTCTCTTCTGGAATGGCTATGCGTACGGCAAAGATGTTTACGGTCAAGAGTCCTTTAAACAGCTCCAGTCCAATTTGCGTACCGTAGATGTTACCTACAATAAAGTGGTGACCGATGAAAGTGATCTTTTTGCATGCTGCTGCTACTTTGGTACCCACGGCGGTTTGACGGCTGCGGCAAGGGTTGCTTCAGGAAAAGATGTCCAGGTTTACTATGGAGATACCAGAGAACCCGAACACGTAGAAATGAGGACCCTGGCTGATGAAGTGCGGCGGGTAGTCCGGACGAAACTCCTCAACCCCAAGTGGATCGAGGGACAGAAGCGCCACGGCTACAAAGGAGCCGGTGACATCTCCAAAAGAATTGGCCGGGTTTACGGTTGGGAGGCTGCAACCCGGGAAGTTGATGACTGGATCTTTGATGACATCACCAAGACATTCATCATGGATGAAGAGAACCGCAAGTTCTTCGAAGAGCACAATCCCTGGGCCATGGAAGAAATCGCTCGCCGGCTCTTGGAGGCATACCAGCGTGGACTTTGGGATGCAGACCCTGAATTAATTGACGGCCTGAAAGAATACTACCTGGAAATTGAGGGTTGGATTGAAGAGAGAATGGGAGAAACCAAGGGCGACTTCCAGGGAGGTGGCATTGACGTTCTCACTCATGAGGAAGTGGCTGACTGGGGAGCCAAGATGCAGGAGATCAAGGCGAAATTAGAGAGCTGAAACAAAGGGAGCGATATCAAGTGAAGCTTAACGTAAATGGGGTACGCTTTCGTTACGGGAGCCGGGATATTTTAAAGGATGTTGAACTAGAGGCAGAGTCAGGCGAGGTGGTGGCCGTTATCGGAGCAAACGGAGCGGGTAAAAGCACCTTGATTCGCTGTATTAATAGAATACTGAAACCATATATGGGGACAGTCTTCCTGGATGGGAAAGAACTCACCAGTTTCAGTGCCAAAGAGCGTGCATGCATGATGGGTTATGTCCCTCAGACATCTAAAGATGCTTTTTCATTTAATGTTATGGAAACAGTTTTGATGGGCCGCAAACCACACATTAGCTGGGGTGTGGGGAAGAAAGACCTGGAAATTGTAAACTCAGTACTAATGCGTATGGGACTCGTAAAATTTGTTGAGCGTCAATTGTACGAATTAAGCGGCGGGGAAAGGCAAAAGGTTTTAATTGCTCGCGCCCTGGCACAGGAACCCGAGGTGCTGCTCCTGGATGAACCCACAAGCAACCTTGATGTAAGGCACCAATTGGAAGTAATGGAATTGGTACAGGGTATTGCCCTACAGCAGAAAAAATGCGTTTTAATGGTAGTCCATGATCTCAATTTAGCGGCACGTTTCGCAGATAAAATCTTGATGCTTAAAGATGGCTTCGTCTTTGCAGCAGGAACGCCGGAGGATGTCTTGATTCCGGAGAACATCAAGGTTGTTTATGGGGTTGAGTCCATGATTATTAATACAGAACTGGGTCCGTATGTGATCACAATAAAACCAAGTGCCCCACATAAAGAATCCGCGGATCTGCAGGTGGCTGCGGTTGCGGGGTCTTAGGGAAGGGAGTGGAAATTTGCAGAATAAAAAAAGATATGTTTATCCATTTACAGCACTTCTGGGACAAGAAAAGATGAAAAAAGCCCTCCTGTTAAATGCTGTGAACCCCCGGCTGGGTGGTGTCCTCATCAGGGGAGAAAAGGGTACTGCTAAATCTACGGCGGTGCGTTCTATGGCTGCCCTGCTGCCGGAAATACCGGTGATAGCAGGGTGTCCTTACCAGTGTGATCCCTTTCAGACAAGGAAGCTGTGTATTAATTGTAGAGCTGCATACAACGGGGAAACCCTACCGCTCATCTGGCGGCGGGTACAGGTTGTTGATCTTCCTGTATCTGCAACCGAAGACCGCGTTGTAGGAAGTTTGGACTTCGAATATGCAGTGAAGTATGGGGGACGCCGCTTTGAACCCGGCCTTTTAGCCCGGGCAAACCGCGGGGTCCTCTATGTAGATGAGGTCAATCTTCTGGATGATCACCTGGTGGATCTGCTGCTCGATGCGGCTGCATTAGGTGTCAACTTTGTGGAGAGGGAGGGGATCTCCTATAGCCACCCGGCAGAGTTTATCCTGGTGGGGACCATGAACCCGGAAGAAGGAGAACTACGCCCCCAACTCATTGACCGCTTCGGTCTCTGTGTCCAGATCGAAGGTGAGACCGATTCGGAGATAAGGGTACAAATCATCAAGCGCCGCGAGTTATTTGACCAGGACCCCCTGGGATTTCTGGAAAAGTGGGCAGAAGAGGAAGAAAAGGTGCGTCAGGAGCTTATTAGCGCTCGTGACCTGCTTGCAGAGGTCACAATGGCACCTGAACTGGAAGAACTGGTTACCCGGATCTGTACAGAGGCACTGGTGGCAGGTCACCGTGCGGATCTGGTGATGACTGCCTGTGCTCGCACTTTAGCTGCCTTTTACGGAAGACGGGAAGTGAGTGAGAGTGATGTTTACGAGGCTGCGGAATATGTTCTTCCCCACCGCATGCGTGAGGCACCCCCTCCAGAACAGGAACCGGAATCACCGGAACCTGAGGAGTCCGATGAGCCTGAGGAACCAGAAGACGAAGAAGAACAGGAGCAAGAGCAAGAACAAGAACAAGAGCAGCAGCCCCCTGAGATGCAAGAAGATGAGCAGGAAGATAGGGATCAGCCATCCCAGAAAGCACCACCCCAAGGCGCACCTGAGATCGTCTTTGCAGTGGGTGATCCTTTTCCAGTGCGCCGGATCAGCTATAAGGTCAAGGGTATACTGCGCAGGGGTTCCGGGCGGAGATCCCGCGGCCGGACAGCCACCAAATCGGGACGCTATGTGCGGAGCACTATGCGCTGGGAGAGGCAGGATTTGGCCTTTGATGCCACCCTCCGTGCAGCGGCTCCTTACCAGAAGCGTCGCCAGCGTGATGGAGTTGCCGTTGTCATTGAACTTGGTGATCTGCGGGAAAAGGTGCGTGAAAAAAGGGTAGGGAACTTCCTTCTTTTTGTCGTCGATGCCAGCGGTTCCATGGGGGCACAGCAGCGGATGGT